>JAHEZV010000005.1:0-10756 GCA_023250885.1 Nitrososphaera sp.
GGCGCGCACCCTGTTCAGTCCACATCTTTCTCCTGACAAGCGCGTCATGCACAAAGATGGACTCGTCCTGCACAGCTAGCGTGAACCCTTCCGGGATTCGTGAGAGTAGCTTCTTGACCCCTTTTTGAAAGCATCTTTCTCTTCTGAAGATGCGGTGTGGACAAACCTCTTTTGCGGCACCTTTGGAGAGAAACCCCATTTGTGCAGCAGGCGGTAGACATGTACCTCATGGTACCTGACGCCTGTTTTCTGGTATATCATGTCCATCACTTCCTTGGCCTGCCACCCAGATTGGCTCTCTGATAGCTCCTTTCTTATCTTGAGCATCTTTTTCTCTGGTACTTCTGGCGGCCTGCCAGTATGGGGACGGCCTTTCAGCCCATCCAGTCCCTGTTCATCAAATCTCTTCATCCACTTGTATCCCCAAGCCCTGCACCGGTGGAGCTCGTCCCTGGCCACGCCTTCGATATTCTTACCATCAATCCTTACGCGCCTGACAAGCAGAATCCTTTCCTTTACGTTCGCATCAGTCTCATGTCGATAAGCATCGTCTAGCGCGCCATCAATCGACCCGCCCATTGTCATTATCACTTGGCTTGGCTGCAAGCTACCAAGCTAAAAGAATGGCTGTCAAATACATTCTACTGTCTACATAATTATGTTGCTAAGTATATAAGAGGTTCCATCTAAATAACTAGAGAATCGTGCTCTCTAGCTATAGCCAGATCCAAAGAAAGCTGGCTAAAACGACATCACAGATTGAAAGATTAAAGTACTTCGTATTACCTTCTATGCTGTATGACACGCAACTTTGAAGAATGGTGGAATAGCGTTCCTGCAGACCTTCGACAGAAAGCTCGCAAGGGCGACGAGGCAAACAAGCCTTTGCTAAACCAAATTAACTATGTTCTTCTGCATCTTCATCTGGCTGGAAAACATGACTTGAAGCCTAGCCATGAAGAACTGAAGGACTGGCTTCATAGCGGCCAAGTCGACGTTCTCAGGATGACTAAGAAATAGTTTTTTAATACTGATAACATCATGGACACAGCATCAAATTCGGTTCGTAAAATCCTATTCATCTTCTGCCAATTTACAAGAACCTATGATGCAAATGCCTTTTAGGTACTGCTCGCCAATTTCAAATTTGTAGGCTTTGAGGAATCTGGTTCTCTCAACTTGCCGTCGGTTCATACCAGAAGGAGACGATTTATTAGCGGCCGAAACAATACCGATGTTCTTAGAACTGTCTTCGTGGTTTAGGATTCCTCGAACTAAACATTTGTTGCCCATTTACTATCGGAAATTTGGACTAGAAATGTTCTAAAGGCATAATTAACCACGAGAATTCTTTACCTTTAGTCAGTCTGACGGATGCGAAGGGATACTATTCAATGCTTGGCGTATCGGAAAATGCAAGCTATGCTGAAATCAAAAGAGCATATAGGTGCCTCGCGAGAAACTACCGCCCGGATAGAAACAATTCTTCTTTCGCAGAAGATATTATCAAAAAACTCAACAATGCTTTTGAGATTTTGTCAGACGATGTCAAAAGAAAAGAGTACGACAAGATGAGTTACGAGACCAACCAGCCTAGTGAAGGGGAATATGGAGATCCTTCAGCTCAGGCTCAATCGAGCACCTCTCCTAGCAATACTGATTTTATTGATTTTGATCTCAATTACGGAAAAGACAGACCCGACAATTTTGCTCAAGCATCTATCACGGAATTCTTAGATGTTCTTACTCAAGGATGCGTAGCAATAAATGGTTATAGCTTCGAGTCCACGGCGGTGTGAAAGACAAACTCGCGTGACAATCTATACAACTCAAAGTTTAAAAATCAATGTGCCAAGTAATTGTAATGGTTCAGATTTTATATCAGGACATAAGCAAGACATCGGATCCAAACTACTTTTACGTTGGAATACCTAAAGACTGGAGCGGTGGCAGCGACAAAGAAGTTACAGTAATCGTTGACGATGTGGTCGTTATTGTTCCACAGACAATCGCAGGCGCGACCGGTGAATTAATAGTCCTCAGGCTGCTGGAGGCGATGATGGCCGGAGATATAATCGATGCAGGAGACATACAGAAGGCTATAGAGCACATTCTGTAGTATGATTATGGATAGATTTGCTCTCCTCTGTATCTGTCTACGATTTTAATTGCTCTTGTGGGGCAATTGTGCGCGGCAGCAAGAAGTGTTTCAAAATCTGCTCCAACCTCCGATTCAACCTTTGCCTTGGGATTAATTCTCTTGTTTTTGTCGAGTAAAAAACTCTCGGGGCAATCCTTTCGCCGGTTCCAAATGCCATGCATAGCGAAGCCTCTATTGTGATGTGGAATCGTCCCTTTGGAACATCTAAGAATTCCGTGATAGATGCTTGAGCAAAATTGTCGGGTCTGTCTTTTCGAGTAATAATGGCGTTAGTCTTGTTTTTGCTCCTTCAACTGTTCTTTATCTGCACTTGTAGGAGCTACTTTGTAATCTTCATCTGACACTTGCTCAGGAGTCTTGTGTGGTTGATTTTCTTTCATACTGGTGAGAATTTCCTGCATCTTTCTGTGGTGTTCAGCTTTTGTAAAATCTCCTGCTCTGATGGCGGCATGCTCCATTTCCTTATGATAAGCAATCTGGTCATCTATGGTTGAATTATGAGAAGAATCGACCATGTCCTCTTATTACATCATGATACATCATCGTCTATTTTGAGCCTTCTGTTACTGCGTCTTGCGACTCACTCGATGCCATAAAGAAGTGTTTAGAAATTCATTCACATTGCGTACCGTTTCGAGGGCTGCGGTTCAGAGTGGGGATAAGGGCCGAATAGTAGCAGAGTTTGCCGAGCTCGGTATCAATAAAAGTACCTGATAATCTGCAACACAAGGAAGCTAATCTGGCTAGAGTTATATTGCGTCTTGGCTCGACTCGCCGGCTCGCACTATTACCGATCTCACTTGCTACGTTGTCCACCATGCCGTGGAGCCCCGTGTCGGCGTCCCACTTGACTTTCTGCAAGATTGAGAGAGTCTCATTGAAAGCTACCTTATAGCAAATTCAGTTGATAGTCTACGGCCTGGAGCCTATTTTATCAGCCGCGCGGAGAGCTGTCTAGAACAAATCGAGAAACGAGGGGAAGTGGCAGAGCCAGAGCAGTTGCCGCTACACCAACAAATGTTAGCAATATGATTAGGCCCGCATTGAGCTGGCTAAGTGACTCCCGGCCAAGAAAATCGGCATTTCCAACGTGCCAAACGACATGATCCCCAAGATGGACAACGAGTCACTGTACCCGTTGGTCGAGATCATTCCGCTTCAGCTGTTCTCCTACTACCTTGCGTTGCACAACAACGCGGGCCCTGAATTTCCGCTCAACCTTGCAAAGTCCGTCACGGTCAGGTAAAAAAAGTATAATTAGTTTGCCCGCGTGAGCATCTTGAGAATGGCTGGCACCTCCAGTGAAGAAGCGACTTGCAAGAATTGCGGCAACCCCATCGATGCCTGCATGTGCGCCTGCCCTTACTGTGGCGAGAAGGACTCGTGCGAATGCTGCCTCTACGACGCGGCAACGGGTGGCTAGTTCTAAAGCAATAAAAGAAGGACAAGTGAAGGAATCACCTTGGAAAAAACTACCACAAACTCCCTGAGCTGGGTAATAGGAGGAGCCCAGGGAAGCGGCGTCGATTCAGCCGCAAACATATTTTCACGCGCGTGTGCTGCAGGCGGACTCCATGTCTTTGGAAAGAGGGAATACTACTCCAACATAAAGGGCGAGCACAGCTACTTTACCGTGAGGGTGAGCGACAGGCCGGTGCACTCGCACGTGAACGAAATAAACGTGCTTGCGTCTTTTGACGCTGAAACCATCTTCCGCCACTTTGAAGACGTGACACCGGGGGGCGCGATAATATACGATTCTGATGTTGCAAACACTCTGCTTTCAGAAGTGCCGACCGTCGACGACCATGCGGCCGCGCGCATCAAAAAGACGCTGGAAAAGGCAGGCCTCGGGCTCACTGTCCAGGACGCGCTAGGACATGCAAAAAGGCGCGGTGTGGTGCTGTTCCAGATACCTTTCTTCCAGCTCCTGCAAGAGTTTGCGCAAAAGGCAAACGACCCCGCGCTCAGCAAGCTCACCAGGATGGTGAACGTCATGGCGCTGTCTACCTCGATGGCAATCATGGATTTTGACAATGAAGTCCTTGCTAGGGCGATCCAGTTTATCTTTCGCGCAAAGAAAAAGGTCGCGGACCTCAACGTCAGCGCGTCGGCCCATGTATACATCTATGCCAAGGCAAAATTTGCCGGAAGCAACTTTGCATACCGGCTGAAAGCAAGGCCGACTGAAAAGGACATGATAATAGTGCAGGGCAACCAGTCGTCTGCGCTTGGCAAGATGGTCGCCGGCTGCCGGTTCCAGGCATACTACCCAATAACGCCGGCGTCAGACGACAGCGAGTTCCTTGAGGCAAACGAGATATTGGACCTCAACGACTCTGGGAAAAAGGGCTCAACGGTGGTCATCCAGACCGAGGACGAGATCGCCGCAATAGCGATGGCAATTGGCAGCGCGCTGACAGGTGCCCGCTCTGCCACTGCGACGTCCGGCCCGGGATTTTCACTGATGGCAGAGGCGCTTGGCTGGGCCGGCATCAACGAAGTGCCTGTCGTCATTTCGCTCTACCAGAGAGCAGGTCCAGCGACAGGCCTTCCCACGCGCCATGAGCAGGGCGACCTGAACTTTGCGGTAAATGCCGGCCACGGAGAGTTTCCAAGGATAGTGCTTGCATCCGGCGACATCGAGGAGAGCTTTTACGACACGATAAAGGTGTTCAACCTTGCAGACCGCTACCAGATGCCAGTTATCCACATGCTTGACAAGGCGATAGCAAACAGCGTGACCACCTGCAGGAATTTCGACCCGGGCAAAGTCGGAATAGACAGGGGCTCGATGGTACGGCAGATAACGGACAAGGACAAGGGGGTTGCAGGCAACTACCTCCGCTTCAAGTTGTCAGATAACCCAATAAGTCCGAGGGTGGTGCTCGGCACAAAGGATGCCATCTTCTGGAACACGGGCGACGAGCACACGGAGGAGGGCCACATCAGTGAAGACCCGGAGCTTAGGGTGCAGATGATGGACAAGCGGATGAACAAGCTAGAACTCGCGCTAAAGGAAATTCCGGACGAGGACAAGGCGGTGGCGCATGGCAGCAGCGATATTGCAATTGTCAGCTGGGGCTCGACCAAGGGCGCGGTGCTCGACGCGATGGAGAAACTGGCAGGAGACGGAACCAAGGTCAAGTTCATCCAAGTAAAGCTCATGAGCCCGTTCCCGTCAGAGCTTGTCAGGTCGATGCTGAACGGCGTGAAAACGATGATTGACATCGAGATGAACTACACCGGCCAGCTGGGCTCGCTCGTGCGCCAGCACGTCGGGCGGGAGGCTGACTACCAGATAGTAAAATACAACGGAAGGCCGATGTCGCTTGACGAGGTTTATAATGCCGTAAAGAGAATAATAGGTGGAGATGCCCCAAGGAGGCAGGTGTTGAAAAGTGGCGCTTAAGCTATCGGACTACAAGACTGACGTCCACAACGACTGGTGCCCGGGCTGCGGCGACTTCGGGATATTGAACGCGATTCAGATGGCGCTGGCGGATATGCAGGTCCCGCCGTACAAGGCAACGATATTTTCTGGCATCGGGTGCTCAGGGAAGACTCCGCACTTTATCAAGACGTACGGCATCCACACGCTGCACGGCAGGGTGCTTCCGTTTGCGCAGGGCGCGAAACTTGCAAACCCGGATCTTGAGATGATCGCAGTCGGCGGCGACGGCGACGGGCTTGGCATCGGCGCGGGCCACTTTGTGAGCGCAGGGCGCAGGAACGTCGACATGGTCTATATCATATTCAACAACGCCGTCTACGGCCTGACAAAGGGGCAGGCGTCGCCCACGCTAAAGCTTGGCATGAAGACAAAGTCTCTGCCACAGCCAAACGTCAACAATTCGGTCAACCCGATAGCACTTGCGCTTGTAGCAGGCTTTACTTTCCTTGCTCGCGGCTATTCGTACGACGTCAGGCACCTGAAAGACCTGATAATGAAGGCAGTCGCCCATAAGGGACTCGCGTTCATTGACGTCTTGCAGCCGTGCCCGACGTACAACGATATCAACACCAAGGAGTGGTTCCAGGGGCTTGACAACGTAGACCCGGAAACGCACAAGGCGATGCCGAGGATGTACAAGCTGGAAGAGACAGGCTACGATGGCGTGGTCCATGATCCCAGCGAGATAAACCAGAAAATGGCCCAGGTGATTGAAAAGTCAAACGAGTGGGGCGGCAAGATCCCGATCGGGATATTCTACCAGAACGAGCACGTCCCAACATATCAGGAAAGGATCGCTGCGAGGATCCCTGACTACATGGAAAATGCGCCAGCGGTCCAGCAGATAGCTGACAATAAAGGCAAGACAATAACAAGCATCGACAGGTTGCTTTCCGACCTGCGAGTGGACAAATAAAGGGAGATTACAGGGACAAGCGTCCGCTGTAATTTATTTCTGCTGCGTGGTTGCTTCTCCGCCAGGATGCGCCTGGTGGTTGTGGTGGGTAAGGTCTTCCTGCGTGTTAAACCTCATGCCGCACGCATTGCACTTGAACGGCGCAGTTGTAGTTGACGACATGCAAAGGTTATCTCAGCATTTGATTTAAGGGGCTAACCAGATTGTTACATAAGATTATCTGAGCCAGCGTTGACGCCTTTTATGCATCGGAGTCGAAGTTATTGTATGGGATTCCTGGACAATTTGCGACACAAAAAAGACAAAGTCGTACAAGGGGCAAAGGAACAAACCAAAGATCAAGAAACTCCGGGAAGGAAGATCAAGCGTTATACTTCCGAAGGCAAGCCGGTCTATGATTAACTCTTATGCTTCTTCCAGCTGTTCCCGCGCACTTATCTTCCTGAAGCAGTCCGAACAAAGCATCGCATTATTGTGTTTGTAAGTTTTCTTGTACGGGCTGAAGAGTGAAAATTTTGCGAGCTCCCTGGTGCAGTTGTCGCAACATTTGTTCATCAGTATCGGTCGCTCAAAATGATATTTAAGGTTGATGGAATTTTGATCCATCGCCGTTCCGATATTTGTAAAGCGGGCCCGAAGGGCTTCGATCCCTTGGCCTGCGGTTCCGAAGACCGCCGCGATATCCTGACTACGCTACGGGCCCCTTGGTTGATTAAATGAAGTCCTATATCAACGAAATAGTAAAGAACCCCGTCGCCCTACCAATAGCAGATGCTCGGAGCGTTTTGGCAGGTGTTCTGCAACCACAAAGAGTCGTTTGCCTACCGCAGGTACCGCGAGTTGTACTTTGTCGAGTTCAGCAACTGTAGTAAGTGCGGCAAGACCCTCAAGCGTTTCCAGGGCTTTGACGAGGACATGAGGGGTTAATGCACATCCACGTGCTTATCGCGATCTGGTTTGCCGGCATTGCAACCGCCGGCATCGCCCTTTTCATGCCGCAGTACTCTGACTACCTAGTTGTGGGGGCTGCGGGCTGGCTAACTGTAGCCACAAGCACCGGGCTAATACTGTATGAAATAAAGAGAATCAGGGCAGAAGACAGAAAGAAAGAACTAGCCTAACCCTTGCCGCCCTGCTCTTCAATGACTACCAGAGTCACTGTCGAAGTAATGCCTGGCACTTTGCGTATCTTGTTTGTGACTGTGTGGTTCATTGCCTCTGTGTTTTCTGACTTTACCTTGACGAATATGTCGTGAACACCGTAGGTGCCGCGCACTTCCTTGACGTCGGTCAGCTTGGCGATTTCACTGATTATCTTTTCTTCAGAGCCGAGGGTGCAGTTCACGAGGATGTATGCAGTTGGCATGTCTGATGAAGGAGAAAGTTGGTATTTAGTCTTTGCTACCTCTTTGTAATGTCGCGCCTGTCAGGCGCGATGTAGTGCTCGGTGAGCTTTTTGTCGTAGCACTGGCCGCAAATGAGGCCTGAAATGTTCCACTGCGGCATCGGGCGGTACGTGAACGCCCCAGGGTTGCTGCCGCACAGCACGCATTTCGAAGGGTTGTTTCCCATCCTCACACGTGTGCGAATATCTGGAATAAAAGTCATTCCAAGTCCTTCGCGGTGTAGAACGCATGCACCATGCAAAAGGGGCAGATGAGGGCGAACGCCGCGCTTTCGTCAATGTCGGATATCTCCTGCCTCCCGGTGTCGACTGCCGGGGCAAGGAACTTTTGCCCGCAGCTCTTGCAGGTGACCGTCTTTTGCGCCACAGATATGCTGCTACAGCCAAGAATATAGCATTAATCCAGAATGGATTATTAAGGGGAAATGGGTTAGCGCGTAGCGAATGGGTAAACCCGGAACAATCGCTTTTCCCGTACTTCTGGCGCTAGGCGCAATCACCGGCTACCTGACGTACACATATTTCACTGCAGCAATCCCGCAAGAAGGGTTAGTCAACTCGCCATACCGAAAAGAACTGACGGCATCTGCAACAAACGAAACCGGCACAGGCGGCGGGGAGGTCGACGAATCAAAGTTCTCAAAGGTCGTGGAGATCAAGATTCTCCAAGGGGCCGTTACACAGGGAAGCCCGGACTTTGAGCCGGATGCGGCAACTGTATCTTCTGACGCCTTGATAACCTGGATAAACAAGGACGCCACGCTTCACACGGCAACAAGCGGCAAAGACCCAAGCGACCCAGACAAGGGCAAGTTATTTGACACTTCGTACCTGCAGCCAAATGGCAAATACAGCATACCGGCAGCAGACGTTGGCAAGGGTGAACATGCGTACTTTTGCCAGCTTCACCCGTACATGACGGGCACGGTAACAGTACAATAAAAAATGCTACGCCCACAGATTCAACTGGCTGACAAATGGGAAAGATAGTTGCTGGATTAGAATGAATAATTCCTAACGTGCGAGAGGCAATGACTTCTTATCTGATTATAGCAATAGCCGATCGGTTGACACCCGAGATGAGAATAACATCGGAAGCTATTCAGACACTGATAATCTTCAATAAACACACAGATCATTTGCTGAAGCCATTGCTTGTGAGGGAAGGAAAAGAGAGGAATGTGGGTTTTGTCATGACATGGACGCGAGATGATCGTTCGGGACCGTTCATACATATTCGCGAGGTAAGAAAACACAGTACGGAAGCGATCGAGAGTGCAGTTCTCAATCTAAGATTTTTCATCCAAAACAATGAGTCAACATCATTAAGAAAAATGGTAGATTTGTATGATAAAATGCCCATCGATAATACTCTAAAGCTAGAGTTTAAAAAATTAAGGACAGTATTGAACATCATTCTTTCCGACTTCGCGCTTACTTTTGAGAATCAGAATACAACTAAAGGGGAAATATTAGATGTAATGATGTTTGGAGAATATGCTCACCATAATAGAACGAAGCTACAAAGATTGAAGGATTGGATGTCCGATGATTTCAATCGTGATTTAGTAAGTTCTCAATTTGAAATTCTATTACATGAGCTGATTCCTATTATAGCCTCTATAAAGGAAGTAAATGAAAAGGTCTTATCGCAATACGCAACAACCGCGACGGAACAAAAACAACCGACTTGCAGCGAACTTTCCTAGCAACCTACTTTGCAGCAGCACTCGAAATCCTAATACTTATATTGAGTTCATATAACACCGTTATACTATGACGTTTCTAGAGGTAAAGGATCTGCATGTCAGCATCGACGGCAAGGAGATCCTATCTGGTCTCAATCTCAGTGTTGAAAAAGGAGAGGTCCACGCGATCATGGGCCCAAACGGCTCTGGCAAGAGCACGCTTGCCAATGCCATACTGGGACACCCAAAGTATAGCGTTGATTCAGGCGACATCCTCGTAAAGGGCGAGACCATTATCAAGATGCCAACGGACCAACGGGCAAGGAAGGGGCTCTTCCTTGGCTTCCAGTACCCGACCGAGATTTCTGGCGTCGGCTACAGCCACTTTCTGAGGAACGCCTACAACACGCTCAACAAGTCGCTTAGCGAACAGCAGAACCGCGAAGTATTCCTCACCGTGCGCGAGTTCCACGAGTACGTCAAGAAGAACCTTGACGCAGTCGGGCTCGATCCGTCGTTCCTCAGCCGCTACCTGAACGAGGGCTTTTCCGGCGGAGAGAAAAAGCGCTCTGAAGTTATGCAGATGCTGGTGCTCAAGCCCAACATCGCGATACTTGATGAGCCGGACTCTGGGCTTGACATCGACGCGATCAAGGCAGTCGCGGAAGCGATAAACAAGCTGATAGAAACCGGCGCCGGCATAATAGTCATCACACACTACGCCAGAATTCTGCGCTACCTGGCAAAGCTCGACCACGTCCACGTCGTAGCAAAGGGCAAGGTTATCAAGTCTGGCGTCAAAGAGCTGTCAGAAGAGCTGGAAGCAAAGGGCTACGGCTGGCTCGGAATAGAAGACGACAAGTAACTCATTCTTCCTTTTCTAAAATTTTTGTCAGGTGTTCCATTACCAACGCCCACGCTTCGTCGCCGAGCACTTTTTTGATTGCGTCTTCGACCTGGTCCAGAGTGTACGACGCGGCCTTTCCGGCCATAAGGGGAATCCCGTAATTTTCCAGATCGTAAATCAGGGTCCACCGCGGCGTAGCCCAGATTTTATTCTAGAGCCGTTATGGCTTTTTTCAATTTTTTGCAGGCAAAGGGATGTTTTTGCTGGTTTTGGACAATAATACTG
>JAHEZV010000005.1:10856-39784 GCA_023250885.1 Nitrososphaera sp.
TGCAAGCCCCATTGTTTTAAATAAGGTCGGGACAAACTTGCAGCCAGTTGTCAGAATCACCGGCTCCCGAGAAGCAGGCAGTATTTCTAAACTTTTCGTTCTTCAAAGTTGACCCGAAGTGGCGCTGGTTGAACGAGATTGGCAAAGAGGAGGCCGCCAAAGAGTTTGCCAGCCTGGTCGAGGTTGCAAACACCAAGATAAATGTGCGGGTCTACTCGACCCTTGGCCTTCGCGAAGACGCCGACATCATGCTCTGGATGGTTTCAGACTCTATCGAAAAGACGCAAGTCATGACGTCCAAGGTCTATTCTACCGTGCTTGGAAAATACCTTACGCAGTCGTACGTCTTTTTGTCTGCTGCAAGGCCGTCTGTCTATTCATCAAAGGTGACGCCCGGGTTCATGACGGACGCGCAGCCGATGAAGTACTGCATAGTCTATCCATTTGTAAAATCGCGTGAGTGGTATCTTTTGCCGTTTGAAGAGCGCAAGAAAATGATGGAAGAACACATCGCAGTGGGGAGAAAGTTCCCGCAGGTCCGGCTCAACACCACTTCTTCGTTCGGCCTCGACGATCAGGATTTCATGCTCGCGTTTGAAACCGAGGACCTTATGGCTTTCCAGGAGCTGATAATCCAGCTGCGCGAAACAAGGGTCAGCAAGCACGTCGTTCGAGACACTCCCATGATTGTCTGCGTTTATAAGGGAGTCGAGGACATTATTAAAAGTCTGGGATAATGCAGGCTCTTAAAGAGTGGGCCGTCGTCTGCAGGGCTCTTGAAGAAGGCCGGCAGGTGGTGCTTTTGCGCAAAGGCGGCATACTGGAATACCGGCAGGGCTTTGAAGTAAAGCATGACAAATTCCTACTTTTCCCCACGTTTGAGCACCAGTCAAAGGGTCTACTGCAGGGAGACTATGCCGGCAATCTCGATGACATCTTGAAAGATCAGCCTGCTTCAGGCAGCAACAAGATAACGAGCTACGCGGAGGTCATTCACCTCAGGGAGATAAGTGACCGCACTGCACTCAAGTTGCTTGCAAAATACCACGTGTGGAACGAAAGCTATGTTAATGCGAGGATGGATTACAACCCCAAGAAGCCCATGAGCGTGATATTACTGCGCGTTTTCAAACTCGACAGGCCGATAATGGTTTACAGCAAGCCCGAATGGGCAGGCTGCAAGTCGTGGATACCGCTTGGCGTGGAAGCAGGCGGCCTACCTGTGTTAAACGACCTGCAGTTCAGCAAAGTAGCGTCTGAAGTGAAAGGGGTGCTATCGGTAGCGGCATGAAATACAGGACGCTTGGCAAAAGCGGCATGAAGGTAAGCGAGATCGGCTTTGGCGCCTGGACGATCGGCCTTGACTGGTGGGGTAAAAAGATCGACGACGAAGAAGCCGTAAGGATGCTAAAGCGCGCCTATGACCTTGGCATCAATTTCTACGAGACTGCCGACATGTATGGCAAGGGCAAGAGCGAAAGGCTAATGGCGCAAGCGTTCAGGGGAATGCGCGACGAGGTCGTCTATTCTTCAAAGTGGGGCTACGACATGTACAGCGCAGAGCAGATCGGCCACAGCGAGCTTCCGCAAAAGCACGATCCAGAGTTTTTGCAGTTCGCCCTTGGCAAGAGCCTTGAAAGATTGCAGACTGATTACATCGACGTTTACAGTCTCCACAACCCCAAGATGGGCGCCATCAAAAGTGACGCGCTGTTTGCGGCGCTTGACGATCTAGTTGCAAAAGGCACGATCAAGAGCCACGGGGCGGCGCTCGGGCCGGCAATCGGGTGGAAGGACGAGGGCCTCGAGGCAATCAGGAGCAGGAACATAACATGTTTGCAGACGGTCTACAACATACTGGAGCAGGACCCTGGTAGAGACTTTCTGAGGGAAGCCGAGTGCCACAAAGTAGGGATAATGGTCCGGGTTCCCGATGCGTCAGGATTGCTAACAGGCAAGGTAACTGCAGAAACCAAGTTTGACAAGAACGATCACAGAAGTTTCAGGAAGCAGGAGTTCATCATGGAGGCGATGCAAAAGATAGAGAACATGAAGCCTATAGCCAACGGGAAGAGTTGGAACATCACCGAGCTTGCTATAAAATTCATACTGTCGCAAAAGCAGATTTCAGTCGTCCTGCCAACGATGATTAGCATGGAAGAGATAGAGATGTTTACGTCGATCTCTGACGGCAATTACCTCAATGCATCAGAGGCGGCAGGCGTCGAGCAGATGTACGAAAAGAACTTTTACGTCCAGCCTGTTGCTTCCAAATGAGCGCAACCGACGACCTGCTGCAGGACCACATTTTCATCAGGCGGCTGCAGGCAGTCATCGAGAAATGCTACACGCTATTGTATGAAAACAAGGACGTGCCTTTCGGCGACTTGGTGAAAATCGTGGACATGATCGAGCAGTTCGTCGACCAGTTCCACCACGGCAAGGAGGAAAGCAGCTACTTCCGGGAGGCGGAAAGCAAGGATCATTATTCTGAGGAGATCCGCAAGTTCGTTATAGAGCACGAATTTGGGAGGAGGATCGCAAAGGGGGCCCGGATCCACCTTGAAGAATTACTGCGGGGCAGGGACGCAAGGGAGCCGCTGGCCCGCTACCTCAAGACCTACTCTGTCTTTATTCTGGATCACACCTCGAAAGAGGACAGGTTCTTTACCGACATCAAGGAAAAACGATCGCTGTCAGAAAAGGAAGAAAAAGATTTGAAAAAAGAATTCGAGCGTCTGAAGCACGAGTGCGTACGAAAGAGCGGCAACCTGGTTGAAGTCCTGCAGCAATTGGAAAACGCCGAGTGGGCGCGCTAGACGAAATACTTCACGCGCTCTTTCTTGAACTCGCGCGAGCTGAACAGTATCTGGTAGTCCTTTACGCTTATTGTTTCTGACATTTCGACTGCCAGCTTTTCAGCCGCCTGAAGTGTCCGGGCGTGAACCATGCTGAACAGGTTGAACCGCCAGTCGGGGTAGACCGGCCTCCTGTAGCAGTGACTCACCTGCGGGAACGCCGCCAGCTTGAAGCCGACGTCGTCGATCCTGTCCTCCGGCACGTGCCACACCACCATCCCGTTGGCGACAAAGCCGGCGTCGCGGTGGCGAAGTATAGCAGCAAAGCGCCTCATTATGCCGATCCCCTCATATTCCTTGGCCTTTGCAAACAATTCCTCAGTTGTTATTCCCAGGTTATCGGCAAGTTCCTTAAAGGGCTCTTCCACCACTGCAAGGTCCTTCTGCAGCTCGCGGACGAATTCCTTGTCGCGTTCCGTCAGGTGCACCTTTTCCGGGTTCAGCTCTTTCACTTCATCGGTAGGCTCTGGCTTCTCGGCGTCTTCGTTGACCATGTCAAGCCTGACTCCGATCTTGTAGAGCTTTAACGTCGGCAGGACGCGGTATTTTATCACGCCGTCGAGCGCCGCCATACTGTCCAGATCCTGCTTCATGTCAGAGCCGGGCGGGACTGCAAGCGTGAACCACATGTTGTACTCATGGTTGCGCTCGTAGTTGTGGCTGACGCCGGGGTGCTCGTTTATCCTGTCGGCGACCTGGTCGAGCTTGTCCGGCTTTACTGAAAACGCGACAAGCGCGCTCTTGTATCCCAACCTGCGCGTGTCAAAAATGGCGTTTATCTGGCGGATGAGGCCTATCTTCTTAAGCGCCTTTACCCTGCGCATAGCATCCTGCTCGGAAATGCCGTGCTTCTCTGCAATCTCCAGGTACGGCCTGCCGACAAGTGGAAAGACCCACTGGATCTCGTTTAACAGCTTTTTGTCGATTTCGTCAAGCTGCTGGTTTGCTTGCATCGTTCGGGCTAAAAGGAGTTGCCAATCCATTAAAAACCTACCTCTCCATAGTTGGCTTGTTGGCGATTACGACAGGCGACGTTACATGGTTGGCCTTGGTCATTGCACTGTCCGCAGGCGTGACCTTGCCAATGGTGCATGTTTTCAGGCGCTGGTCCAGGCGCCCCTCCCTCCCCTGGAAGTGCCTGCCGGGTTATAAGGCGGGTAATTCTTGGTGTCGTTGCCTGTAGGGCAAAGCCAGCATTATGGCACCCTGCTCCCTCAGTGCGCTCTACAGGCGCTCCCCCTTTTACAACATTTAATCCTAGTCCGCATGAAAGGCAGAGTCTGGCAAGAGCCCGAGCATCACAGCGCCCTCCTAGCTTTTGATTTCAATTAACAATGGTACGCATGATTTAATTGCCAATTCCGCGAACAATAATATCGGAGGCGAAAAAATGGTGGTTGATAGAGCGCGAATGGCGGTGACAAAGTGGATATCGTACAGCTCGGTAGGCACCGCGATATCGTTCGTAGTCGGATTCGTATTCAATCTGCCGCCAGCGCAGGTAATCGTATCTGCCGCAATGACTGCGAGTCTAATCTTTAGCGGGCTTCTCTTCCGGTCGTACGGAAGGGAGAAAGAACAGGAAAAGGCACAGCAGTAATTTTCCCCTCTTTTTTGATAATCGGGCAACAAGGTTACTGTTCGTTTTTAAGCGGGAAGCGTACATATTATAGTGAACTAGAAACCTATGAGAATGTTTGGTTGGAAGCCAAAAGGCAAGATGTACGTCTTGAAGTGCAATCAGTGCGGCGAAGGCTTTTTGTCAAGTTACGCCTTGGAAGCGCCCATATACGGCGAGTGCCTGCAGAGCGCCAAGTCGCTAGACTCTACTATAGAGCATGAAAAGCATTGGGCAAAATGCGGCTCTGCCGGCGTGATATACGGCAAGGAACACTGCTATTCGTGCTACTTTAATTTCGGCAAGAAATAAGAAAAAGGGATCTGGAAAAATCAGGCTGCGTCAGCCTCTTGATTTTCTATCAGTTTTAGCCACATACTTTTTGGTGGTCGGCAAGGGCTAATGGCCCGTGCAGGATATTGCATGATGACAGCCAGGCCAAGGGACCAGCTCCTGATGTAGGTATGGCTGTCAAGGCGAGATACTTCACAAACTCGGCGTTTCCAAGGAGCTGGTTCTTTTTCGTTTAATTCACATGAAAGCGCGGGGAGTGGGATTCGAACCCACGTGTCCTTTCGGACATGGGATTAGCAATCCCACGCCCTGCCAGGCTAGGCGACCCCCGCCCGAACGTCTCATTAATGGTACTAGAATAATATCGTTCTGTTTCTTCACTAGTGGCCTTACAATTAGCTGTAAGGTTCTTACAATCAGCTGTAAGAGGGAATCCATATTGGATGTAACCCCCCCGTATAAGTAGGGGCAATTCCAATTCTTTCAGTATTCTTATCTTCCTCTTAATACCACTTCGAAGCGTATACTCGTACGGTGTAGATCCTTGGATCTTCTGAAGCACCCAATCAATTTGGGTTTTCGTTAATAGGGCTGGTTCCAGTTTGGATATTAAAGCTGATTCATTCATTACTGATAATTGGTCGCTAGTGTGCTAAAGCTTTTGTAGATTAGATAAAGAGCTCTAGAGGTGGGAAAAAGAATTCACTGGAGTGAATACGATGTTAACTTCATCAATTCTTTCTTAAGCTGGTATTTTTCCATAACGGACTGAACCGTCTCCCTAAACCAAGAACCTGCTAGAGGTGCGATGTAGACTCAATCAAAATCTAAGTGAACGGGGACGTATTTCCCAGACTCTCTTACTTCGGTCAAATCGATTCGTTCTGATTCTGGTATTTTCGTTTCTTCATATAACCTCGCTAATTCTTCTTATCCAGCATAAAGCATATCTAACCAAACTACAGCCCTAAGCTCTCCCTCACATTGAACTGAGATCCTCTTGGTGATAAAAACTTCAAGGCTATTACCTTCTTTCATCCAATCTGTTTTGAAATCTAAATATTTCACTTTGCCAATCCAGACGCGGTCGAGCTAGTCCGCAAGTATAGCCTGTCTGGACTGGAAACGCGCATGTGTGTATGTTCGTCAGCTGCCCCACAACATCTTGCAAAATTTGCAGACTTGCCCCTAAAAAGATTATATAATCTTTACACATTGCTACAGCTCTGAACCTTAAGGAGGCAAATGAAGTCTTTCGACGGGCCATAATCAGGGCTTACTTTGAGCCAGAGCTGATAAGGATGGACTACCACCGGTCAAGCGTCAAGCACCCGAACATCCCGGAAGATGGCCTGACAGTCGAAGACATCCTGCACCTCTACTTCGACCTCTCCACCGGCAACGACTACCCGGACGGCGACGAGTGGTTCAGCATCGAGTACCTGCTGCCGTACAATGTGAAACTGCCGGACGGACTGAAGGGCCCCGACTACTTCACCACATTATCAGTGTCGGAGGGCAAGCACTACTGGCGCCACCGTGAGCTTGTGAGGTTCAAGTACGGCAAGTCCAAAAAGCTGGCCGAGTCGCTTGAGTACATTGACAGAAAGTACAAGGAGCTCAGCAAGGCAGTGCACGACTCGCCGGTGTTCAACCAGCTGAAATGATCACTTCGTCTTCCATTCGCCGTTCTTGAAAAAATAGTTGACGCCGTCACTTTTTGCAACCGCGGGGCTCCACTTGAAGCTGGCCTCGTCGTACGAGTACCAGATTTCCTCGGGCTTGGGCGGGATCGACTTGAGCTGTACCGGCACGACGTCGATAAGGTATTCGATCTTTTCGATGCCCATCTCAAACTGCCTGTCGCCTTTTGTCAGCAACGGAAAAACCAGGTCCACGCTTTCATTGCCATAACCGGCGAACCTGATGAACGCCTTGACTCCCTTCCTGCCACGCCTGCGCTTGACGTCCTTTATTAGCCCCTTTATCTTGAACCAGCTGTCCACCGTGAACGCCTGGAAGAACGACTCGCCATATGCCGCAGGGAACCCGATCTCGATCATGCTGACGTATCGCGGGTCGTCCGGCTGCAATTGTTTCTCTTCCACTTCAAAGGAGCGCCTAAGTGTGTCGTAAATGATCTCGATCTCCCAGGGCGATATGCCGTAGTGCTGGAAAATAGCCGTCTCTGGCACTGCGTGGATTGCGGCAGATGAAATAATAAACTCTTGCTAGAATACGCCGACGAACTTTGCCAGGTAGATCAGCGACAGCGTCACCACGGAGCCGGCCATGTGCTTCCACGGGATTGGCGGCAGCCTCGGCGCGTTCAGAGTTATCTGGTGGTTGTCAATCACGCTCGTGATGTACTGCTTCAGCCTTGCGTGCCAGATCTGGTACTCTATCTTGTGCGTTTTCAGGATCGACTCGATTTCATAGATCACGGGCGACCTTACGGAGCGGATGTGCTGGATGTATCTTCGTGATATCTCTACCTCCGCGTGGATTGCGATCAGACCTTTCTGCATTTCAAGCAACCGGACATGGATCTCCCACGGCTTGGTCAGCTTTTTAGAGAAGCCTTGGCCGATCTGTGTCGGCTTCCTGTTCTCCAGCTTTACCCCCTTGAAGCCTTCCGACATCAGCGCGTTAATGATCTCGTCCTTCTTTGTCTTGACCATCAGGGAAAGGTGGTCAAGCTCGATCTCTTCTTTGTGGATAAAGTCCTGCAGCCCCTTCACAATACTTATCGTCTTTGGGTAGCTAGTAAAGAATTCAGACATTTACTTCTTAGCTCTTGTTCCGCATCATGACATATTAAAACTCTATGCAAGGGTGATAGCCAACACTCATCTCAAGCTCTGCGGACTCCTCTGAGGTAGATGTCCTGAGAAGGGGAGACTGCCACGTCCTTCCACGAGAACCTCTTGTCAGACCAGACTACTTTGGCTCCCCTCACAACCGCTGCCGGCGTCGACTCGTCGCTCTCGCCCATGACCGCAACCCCCATAGTTGCGAGCCCGTCTGCAACCGCCTTGAACGTGTACTTTAGCACGTTGCCAAAAAGATCCTTCCTTCCGCGAAGATCCTCGACCGGCTCAAAGCCGGCGCACGCTATCGCGACTCCAGTGGTGCCTATGCGGGTTGGCATTAGGCGGCTGTCTGCCAGCACGATACCCACCCTAACGCCCAGCTCTTCCAAGAACTTTTGCCTCAGCTTCTCTGCGGTGCCGAAAGGGTAGCGTGGATACAAAATTGCGTAACCCTTTGGGACGTTGGACTTGTCAATGCCGGCGTTTGGCGCTATCATACCGTCTCGAATGGCAAGCAAGAATCCCGGCACGCCCCTGACAACATAGTCGGATTCTCTCAACACGAGCTCGGCCATCTTTGGCTCCATGTAACATTTGGCAGCGAGTGTCCGCGCCTTCTTGCTGACCCGCACCTTGCTGAGGTTGACAACTGCGCCTTCGCTCATTGACACGAACTTGCTCGAGATGACCAAAACGTCCTTGTCCCTGTAGTTGAACCCCTGCAGGCTCTCAAACAGGTTGAACATGCCCCTCTTCACTCCTGTGCCTATCGGCAGAACCTCGACCAAGCAAAATGACGTAAATCGCACTCTCTTTTGTGCTTTCTGCAAAGGTTTTAATCCGTCATGAGGCCAAGTTCTCATACTACGTGAACTGTTTTGGCAGGAATGACGATTACTGAAAAGATACTCTCCCGTGCGGCCGGCAAGCAAAGGCTGTCGCCCGGCGACGTTGTATTCGCAAAAGTGGACAAGGTCATGATGCATGACGTTTCAGGCCCCGGCGTAATCAAGGTGTTCAGCGAATGGGAGAAAAAGGGCATCAAGCTCGACCACATCTGGAACCCTGACAGGGTGTGGGTGACCGAGGACCACTTTGTGCCTGCGGCGGACAGGGTCTCTGCGGAGAACATCATCACGCTTTCCAATTTCACAAAGAAGTACGGCATCAACAAGCACTTCAAGTACGGCCTTGGCCAGTACGGCATCTGCCACACGCTTTCGCACGAGGAGGCGATGGTATTGCCAGGCGAAGTCTACGTCGGGGGCGACTCGCACACAAACACCACTGGCGCGATCGGCGCGTTCGCAGCCGGCCTCGGCCACACCGATGTCGCGTACGTGCTTATGAACGGCCAGATCTGGTTCAGGGTGCCGGAGACAATGCTCTTCAAGATCGAAGGCAACAAGCCCGCCCACATCATGGCAAAGGACATTATCCTGCAGATAATAGGCGACATCGGGACCGACGGCGCCAACTACAGGGCGATGCAGTTTGCCGGCAGCGTCGTCAAGCGCCTGACGATGGAGGAGCGCCTTACGCTTACAAACATGACGACAGAAGCGGGAGCCAAGAACGGTATCGTCGAGCCGGACGAAACCACGCATGCTTACCTGCGCGAAAGGACCGACGCGAAATATTCGCCGGTGAACGGCGATCCTGACGCCCACTACTCTGAGGTTTTTACTTACGAAATAGAAAGGCTCGAGCCGACTGTAGCCATGCCGTTTTCTCCTGGCAACATCTCTGCGGCAAGGGATCTGCAGGGGACAGAGCTTGACAAGGCGTACATTGGCTCGTGCACAGGAGCAAAGCTCGAGGACCTGAGAGAAGCGGCCAAGATACTGAAGGGCAAGAAGGTCAGGATCAGGACCGAAGTGCTTCCGGCGGCGCAGTCCATCTACATGAAGGCGATGAGAGAAGGATTGATCAGCATTTTTATGGAAGCCGGCGCGGTCGTCGGGCCGCCTACCTGCGGCGCGTGCTGCGGCGCCCACATGGGAGTGCTTGGCAAGGGCGAAGTGTGTATCAGCACCACCAACCGGAACTTCCCCGGGAGGATGGGCCATATCGAGTCAAAGACGTTCCTGGCATCACCCATGGTAGTCGCGGCTTCTGCAGTCACGGGCAAGATAACAGACCCGAGGGATGTGAAAAATTGAACAAGGCGCTGAAAGGCATGGTCCACAAGTACGACAGGGACAACATCGACACCGACGTCATCATTCCTGGGCCATACCTTAAGATTCACGATCACAAAGAACTGGCGATGCACGCTATGGAAGGCATTGACCCGAAATTCCCGGAGAAAGTGTCGCAAGGCGACTTTCTCGTAACCGGCAAGAACTTTGGCTGCGGCTCCAGCAGGGAGCATGCACCGATAGCTCTTTCGCAGACAGGCATCAAGGCAGTACTGTCGCCGTCGTTTGCAAGGATATTCTACAGAAACGCAGTAGACGGAGGCTATCTGCTCCCGATAGAGATTGACGAGTCAACCGTCAAGAAAATATCAGACAAGGATGAACTGGAGATCAACATCGCGCAAGACAGGATAACAAACATCACAAAGAATGAGCAATACCCGATGAAGCCGTTCCCAGAGCTCATTGCAAAAATTATCGAGGCAGGGGGGCTGATAAACTACAAGCCGGCCTAGCCTTTTTCCCAGCTGCTTCCCTCTTTCTTGTATCCTGCTATTTTCACGGCAGACCACGCAACATTGTGCGCAACTTGCTCCTTGCGCTGGCGCTTGCCTCCGCGCTTCTTTGAAGGGCTCTTGTACTGCTTGAGAGCGTTCTTGTACGCCCTTCTGTAAATTTGCTGCGCATTAGATGGGGAGGGGTATATCGCTTTCCTTGTCCTTGGCGACAGCCCAGCAGTGCTTCGGCCTCGGCTGCTTCTCCTTGCACTCTTTCTGCCGGAAGATTTTTTTGCCATGCTGCCTGTGCCTCAGCATAATATATAACGAGTACCCGTAATAATGTCGTGGCGCGCAAGGGCAGGCTTGACGAAATTTTCAGCAAGGCGCTGTACGCAGATGATGCAGATCTGTACTCTGTCAGCTACCGAGACTTTGGAAACAGTGTCGAAGTCAGCTTGCCGGAATTTGTAATGCTGTCTGAAAATTTTGAAGTGATACCGCAGAACAGGATCGCGCTTGTGAAAAAGGGCGATCAGATATTGTATCGAAAGCATGGCTACTAGGATTCCGCGGTCCAGCCTTCCGGCAACATGACGTCGCCTGCTTTTCCAGTGGCGGTCGCGTAGCGCCATACGTGAATTTTGCCGGCGGTGACGCTCCCCTTTATCCTAGCCAGCGCCTCTATCTCTTGCTGCAGGCCGTCTGTCTCAGCCTTCGTCGTGGAGAACTTTTTGCAGAACTGGCAGTGGCCGTCGAGCGTCGCCGCCTTGCCAGCGTCAATAACAGGGTACGCTCTGCACGCAAGTGGCCGCTCAGAATAGATCCTGCAACTAAGGCCGCCGTGAGGCGACCTCTCGCTGCTACCGACATCCAGAAATGGGCAGAGGTCGCCGTCATCGTTCTTGCCCATCATCTGGTATCCGATCAATTTCTCCGGAAATTCTTTTCCTACTGCAAGCCTCGGGACTATTTTCACTTTGATGTTCATTTTCTTGGCAAGCCTCTCGATCGCAGTTTTTTCTTCAGGCAGCAAAAGCACCCCGATCTTGCCGAATTCTACAGAAGGGTAGTATTCTCTGTAGATGCAGCAGTCCGAGCACCCCTGAACGCAGCTGAATTTTTTCATTTGTTTTCCTGTATGCACTGCCACTCTATGCTGTCGAGAGCAAGCTCGTCGTACTTCACAAACGCAATGTCATATACGGACTTTGACTTCTTTAGAACTTCAAGTTCGTACTTGCTTCCGTCCTTTTTCTTGATGCCTTCCTTGTAAATGCCAAAGCGCAAAATTGCCTTCTTCTCGTAGCCGGCCTTGAACCGCTCGTAATTTTCAGACACCTGCACCCTCTTCACAAAGCCGGTGTTGTCCTTGCTATAGACAGAGCCGCCGTAGAGTATGAACCAGTAGCTGTCGCCCTGCTCCACAAAGCGGAGCTTTATCGCGTCGTCAGGCCACCACTCGATCGTCTTTTTCCAAAGCCGGAAAGCGGACATCTTGTCATCAAAGAGTGGAAAAACGTTCATGTAGACATCGTGGTAGCGGTAGCCCACCCCCACAAAATCTTTGAACCAGTACGATGGCTCGCTGTTCAACAGCAAAACCTAGGTAACACTATAATAAAAGTGAAGATGAAGACAAATCATCTATTTGATAGTACAACATCGCCTAAAAGCGCGTTCGGCGACTCTGCTCCATGAACTCAAAGTTCTTGATACTGCCGTTAGCCCCGCTCGCCGTAATTGCAATGGCAGGCGCCGCTTCTGCCCGGGTATCGCCGCCTTACGATCCCACATCTGTCTCCGCGATGTCTGATACGAACAAAGCCGTCTTTGTAGCCGGCACGGCGACAGAAAAGTTCGAGCCAGACAGGGTCACGGCCATCTTTGTGGTAGAGACAGTCGACGAAAGGGCCGGCGCCGCGCTAAAGGCAAACTCTGTGACAGGGGACTTGGTGATACCAGCGCTGGAGGGTGCCGGCGTGACAGAAAACGAGACGAGCACCGCATACTTTAGCATATATCCAAACTACAACTACACTGAATTTGGCGCGAAAGAGCTGACTGGATACACTGTTACCAATTCTATACTGGTGGAGAGCGCGAACCTGTCAAACGTGTCTGAGTGGATCGACGCCGCGGTCAATGCCGGCGCAAACAGGGTCGACAGCCTGTCATTTACGATATCTGAAGAAAGGCTGAACGAAATAAGGGCAGACCTGACGCATGAGGCAGTCGACTACGCAAGGGACAAAGCAGACGCTCTGGCCCAGGCGCTGGACGTGGACATAACAGAGGTCGAGGCGGCAAGCCTTTTCGGGCTCAGCAACCCGCCAGTAACCCCGCTCTGTCGTTTGCAACAGGTGCGGCAGAGAGCGTAGCAACTCCTATAATACCTGGTCAACAGACAGTAACTGCAACAGTAGCGGTCGTATACAAGATGGGATAATAATCCAATCGACCTCTATATTTTCTGTCTATATTATTACCTACGCAATACTTATTACAAGCTGCCTGCCTGCTAAACTTTGAGATGGGTGACGTTTACCGCAATAGCGTCAAGATAGTAGGAGACGTGCTGCGGATAGCAGACGAGTCAGGAATGGGAGGCGTAAACCTGACGGCACTTTTGAGGAAGGCTAACCTGTCGTACGGCAGGCTTGCAAGCGTGGCGCTAAAGCTGATGGATGCCGGCCTTATAGACGAGCAGGTTCAGGAAGGGCAGCGAATCTATGTCATCACTTCCCGCGGCAGGGACTATTTGCGCAGGTACCAGCAATTCGCAGAAATTGCAGACTCGTTTGGCCTAAAGCTTTGAGTCACTGATCTTTTTCTATTGCCTCGATGTGGCACTCGTGACCTCTGTGATCCTTATCCAGCTGCCGGGCTTCTTCGCTTGTTATCGGGAACTGGTCCTCGCTCACACCGGGCTTTTCCAAAAGGACCTTGCCGCATGTGTCGCAGACAAGCTGCATCACAACTATGCCCATTTTAGGATTAATAATTTTTAATGATATTTAGACTATTCTGCCAGTTTTACAACTCATATTTTGATGTAATTACTTGTCTAAATCGACAGGTATCCGCTTAAGGACGCTGCGCATATTGCCAAACATCCCCTTCCTGCTCTTCTCCTTCTCTTCTATTGCCCTGTAGCATTCCGGACAGAGTGCGCGGAGGTTTATTGGCCTGTTGTCCTTTAGCGACCCGTTGATGTGCTCAAACTGCGGCTGTACACCCGGGGTGAATTTCACGCTGCATTTCTGGCAGCGGCTGCGCGCGCGCTCTAGTACCGTTTGCCTGATGGCAAGCGTCAAGTGCTCATACTTTTTCTTATCATAACTGGGGCCGCCGCTTGGAGGACCGAAAAACGACACGCACACAGTTGGAGCCATCTCAAACTTATGTCTTGCGATCACAGTATCTTGGCGCTTCTTGCAACAGCATAGACGTGGTCCTTCAGGTCGCGCTCGTAAAGCGAGTTCATTTTTTCAATTAGCGTCTGGCGTGCCTGTGCCCTTGCCTCCGCAGTCTCGGCAGACAGCGCGGCCGCAAAAATTTCGGGGAAATTCTCCTTTATCCAGCCGTCAAGCACTAGGTACCTGTTTTCGTTTATCCAAATCACCCGGGAAGTGCTCTTGTCCACCTCTTCGTTGAACCTGCCCGTCTCCACCCTGTCGATAAGCAGAAAGATGCAGTTGTTAGGGTCTGGGTTGCTGATCGCCTCCATGGGCCGGCCGCCTGCCCTGCCGGCCTGGATCCGCTCAATCAGGCCAAGCGGCCTGACATGCGTGCCGACGACGTGTATCTTGCTGTCGCTCAGGGACTGGATGCGGCCTATGATTATCCTGCTAAAGTTGCCCTCCTTTTGCACCACGAAAACATACTCGCCGGGCTTGATTCCACCCCTGCTGAACATCTACAAGAGACCCTGCTTGCAAATTATATAATGTTATCTCGGCCAGACCTTTGCATGTGTTGTCGCTGGGGGCGTCATAAGTTTTTCAGGATTCGCCGCGCCGCAAGCTAAGGAATTGCTTTTTAGACATGGAATCAGCTAGAATTACATTTATTAACACAGGCTCGCTACGTTAGACGGGTATGCACAAGTTCGATGAGCTTGACATGCGGATACTGTCCGAACTGACCAAAGACGCTAGCATTTCCGTGCCACGGTTGAGCAAAAAGCTGAATGTTAACGCTTCTGTTCTTTACAGCAGGATAAAGCGCCTGACAAAACGCAGCCTGGTCAAAAAATTCACAGTTGTTGTTAATGAAAACATGCTAGGCATAAACGTCAAGGCTACGGTCGGCATCAACCGCGACCCCAAGCTGAAAGAGCCCATTCATTCTGACTTGATCAAGATACCAGAGGTCCGGTCGCTCTCCGAGGTGACTGGCAGGTTCGACATGATAGTGAGTGTGAGCGCGCACACGCTAGAAGAACTCCACAACATCGTCATCGAGCGCATCGGCAAGATAGAAGGAATACAGAATACCGAGACATTCGTCGAGATGCAGAGGACTGAGAAGGAGCCCGTCTATACGGCCCAGCCGTCGCTTTCAAGGTAAAGCGACAGATGTTTTATATAACGCACGCGTCCCTCCAACCCTGACTTGTCGTTTATCGAGCGCAAGATTTCAGAGATGATCCAAACCCTCAGGCTGGCGAAAAAGACCAGCAGGGAAGACTATTCGCAGCACCTGCGACTGGTGGTTCTGGGTATGCTCACAGTAGGCGGCATTGCCTTTGTTATAAAACTGATTGCCGAGTTTGTCACCGTTGGCAGCAGCGGCCGGTTCGGCTAATTGAATAAAACAGTGTTTATAGCTGCATCAGCTGCCGCTGCCGTAACCATTGCAGGCCTTGCAATTTATATGAGCAGGGGTCCGCTGGAGGTTGCGTTCCAGTACAACAACACTGCCTCTGGGGACTTTAGGCTGCCAGAATTTATTCCGGTGGAAGGGTTTACTGCCGAACAGATAAGGGACATTGAAAGGCAGGTTTGCGGCGGAGTCGGAAGAGAAGACTGGGGGCCTCAAGAGGTCGTCTTTGCATACCTTGAGCCAAAAGAAAAGGTGTACCGAATTCCCTGCGGCCAGGGGCCGCCTGGATACTTTTACCGGTCATTCTATTTCTCTGGCGCAGGGCCGGCGATAATAGACGAATACCGCCCAAATGCGCAATCGCTGTTTGACATTGTCTCGCCCGAGCAGGCAGCGGAATACGTGATGTACTTTGACATAGTGCTGTCAGGTGAGCAGGGCAACAAGGAGTTCGTCATAACCGGTGACCAGTACGATAGATGGGCAGAGCAGTGCATCAGGGATAACAGCACCTACGTAGTCAAAGAGCTGACTGTGACCAGCTCGGGCAAAGATTACATGGTTCAGCTGAACTTTGTGGACGATGTTGATGGCTCATTTGAATACCGCCAGTACCTAGTTGACAGAAATGGCACAATCGAACTTTTGGCAGAGGAATCGCTGGGGCACTGCGGTTTTGCCATTTGACAAAATATAAAATACCATTGTTCACAAGCGTAGGCATGGAAAGCAAGACAGACAGCATCACCCACGTTAATACAAAGACTTGGGACGCGGAAGTGCTCAGGTCAAACCTCCCAGTGTTCGTGGACTTTTGGGCAGAGTGGTGTGGACCCTGCAGGATGGTGGGGCCGGCAGTTAAGCAGATCGGCAAGATCATGGCTGGCAAGATCAAGGTGGCCAAGCTGAACGTGGACGAAAACCAGCAAATCGCGATGAAATACGGAGTCCAGTCGATCCCGTCGCTCATCCTGTTCAAGGGCGGCAAGGAGGTGGCAAGGACGATAGGCGCAGCCCCGAAAGAGACGTACATGAAGTTCATCGAAAACTCGCTCAAAGCATGACTTTTCCTTCATTTCTCTTTAATGACGAAAGCATTAATACCGTATTTTAAGACAAGATAACAGCAATTGGGCAAGAAGGAACTGGCAGCGCTGTTTTCATCGAATCCAGACAGGTACTACAGAGTATCGCTCTTTGACAAGATGGGCTTTGGGCGCAGGAAATGCGGCAAGTGCGAAAAATTCTTCTGGACGCTTGACGACGGAAGGCAGTTCTGCCCTGATCACGAGAATTACAGCTTTATCGGCAAGCCGCCGACTAGCAAGCGGCTCGACTACGTCAGCGCGTGGAAAGAAGTGGACAAGTTCTTCCGCGCGAACGACCACACGGTAGTAAGGCGCTACCCAGTGGTGTGCCGGTGGCGCGAAGACCTCTACTTTACGATAGCATCAATTGTTGATTTCCAGCGCGTTGTTGGCAACCAAGTCGTATTTGAGCTGCCTGCCAACCCACTTGTGATTCCACAGATGTGCCTCCGGTTCAATGACATCGAAAACGTGGGGGTCTCCGGCAGGCACTACACCGGATTTTGCATGATAGGTCAAACCTGCAACGCGGACGCACCCGGCGGCTACTGGAAGGACAGGTGCATCGACCTAGACTACGGTATGCTTACTCAGGGGCTTGGCATCAAGCCAGAGGAAATAACGTTTGTTGAAGACGTCTGGATGGGGGCTGGCGCATTTGGCTACTCACTTGAATACTTCGTGCGCGGCCTCGAGCTTGGCAACGCAGTTTTCACCGAATTTGAGGGCAACGAGAACGACTATCGCGTCATGCCAAACAAGATAATAGACATGGGCGCCGGCCTCGAGCGCTTTTCGTGGATAACGATGGGGGCTCCAACAAGCTACGACTGCTGCTTTGGGTCGGTGGTGGACAAAATAAGGGACATCACAACCACAGACACTAGCAATGATCTATTGTCAAAATATTTTGAAGCAGTGTCTTCTAAGCTTGATCATACGACCAACATCCGCGAGCTCAAGTCGCTCATTGCAAAGGCGATGAAAATTGAGGAAGAGAAACTTGTAAGACTGGTCGCGCCGCACGAAGCAATCTACACCGTAGCCGACCACGTCAGGACTTTATTGTTTGCAATTTCAGACGGCGCGCTCCCGTCAAATGTGGGAGGCGGCTACAACCTCCGCGTGATCCTGCGCAGAGCGCTTTCGATACTTGAGAGGCTCGGATGGAAGAACGTCAGGGTAGAAGACATTGCCGACATGCACATCGACTACCTGAAGCAGATGTACCCCGAGCTTGAAGAGCGCCGTCAGGACGTAAGGACAATCCTTCAGCTGGAAGCAGGCAGGTATACCAGCTCACGAGAGCGCATGAACTCCGTTGCCACGTCGTTCAAGACAAACAAAAAGGGTGAGCTGTCGGTTGAAGACCTTATCAGGCTTTACGAATCAGACGGCATACCCCCTGACTTTTTGGTGGAACAGGGAGTTATAGAGGGCATCCCATCGACATTCTACACAAAGCTCTCAGAGCTGCACACCCGCCTGGCAGCAGGCCAGGCAGCAAAACCCATCCGCGGCGTTGAAAGGATGCCCCCTACAAAGCTGCTCTATTACGAAGATGAAACGATGAGGCAGTTCCACGCCAAGGTCCTCAAGGTTGTGGACAACAAGTACGTTGTTTTGGATAAGACTGCATTCTACCCAAGGGGCGGAGGGCAAGAGCCGGACACCGGCGAAATCGGGGACGCCAAGGTCGTCGAAGTG
This sequence comes from Nitrososphaera sp., assembly GCA_023250885.1. GTDB lineage: Archaea > Thermoproteota > Nitrososphaeria > Nitrososphaerales > Nitrososphaeraceae > Nitrososphaera. Next base: position 28,700 of record JAHEZV010000005.1, read on the forward strand.
ACCAAGCAGGCAGACATTGTGATTCACAAGATAGAGGGCAAGCTTGCAGAAGGCCAGAACGTGCACGCAACGGTGAATGCGCGCCGGCGGGACCTTATCACAAAACACCACACCGCGACGCACGTGCTCAACTCTGCGTCAAGGAACACGCTCGGGTCGTGGGTGTGGCAGAACTCGGCTTTCAAGGAAGAGGGCTACGGCAGGCTTGACATAACGCACCATTCCGCGCTTGCCAAGGAAGAAGTGCAAAAGATCGAGCATGCTGCAAACCGCGTCGTCAGAGAAAACCACCCGGTCGTAATCAAGACTTATGACCGTGGAGATGCAGAGCAAGAATTCACTTTCCGCATATATCAGGGCGGGGTAGTGCCGACAAGCAACGTAAGAATAGTCAACATCAATGGGTGGGACATCGAAGCCTGCGGAGGGACGCATGTAAAAAGCACCGGCGAGATCGGGTTGGTCAAGATTGTCAAGTCAGAGAGGATCCAGGACGGAGTCGTCAGGCTGGAGTTCGTTGCCGGCGAAGCGGCGGTCAACTACATGCAACAGCTGGACGGCCAGCTTTCGTCCATAGCGCAGACATTAGGTTCTAGTAGGGAAAAAGTGATCGAGTCGTTCAACAAGTCGATGGAGGAAGCCGAAGCAGCAAAGAAGAAGGTAAGAACAATGCTGAGGGTTATTACAGGCCCGATTGCAAAGGATATTTCAGAGCATGCCAAGAAACTCGGCTCTGGCATCCACCTGCACAGCACCTATGACGAAGAGCTGGACGAGGACTACCACATTGCCGTCGGCGAGAAGGCGATCGAGCTCGACAAACATCTGATCTACGTCGCGCTCTTTTCAAAGAAGCAAGGCATCAGGGTTATCGTATTTGCCGGCGAAGCCGCGCGCAAGAAGGTCAAGGCCGGCGCAATTGCAAAGCAGGTCTCTGCCAAGCTCGGCGGCTCTGGCGGCGGGGACGACCGCTTTGGGCAGGGCGGCGGCAAGTCAAAGGACAGGATAAAGGAAGCATTATTGCTGGCTGAAGAGGCTGCGAAGTAACCGTGAGCGAGCGCATAAACTGGAATTCAATTGAGAGCAAGTGGATCAAGAGGTGGGAGGAGCAAAAGCTCTTTCAAGCAGACCCCGATAGCAGAAGCAAGTATTTTGTAACTGTTGCCTATCCTTATGCAAACTCTCCCCAGCACATCGGCCACGGCAGGACGTACACGCTTGCCGACGCGCATGCTCGCTACATGAGGATGAAGGGCTACAATGTCTTGTTTCCAATGGGCTTCCACTATACCGGAACTCCGATCCTTGGAATGTCGCGCAGGGTCGCTGCCGGCGACGCCGAATTGATGGATACTTTTCACAAGGTCTACAAGTTGTCTGATGAAGTCATCTCTACATTTGTCGAGCCTGTCAAGATTGCAAGCTACTTCCACAACGAGATCAAGGCCGGCATGAAGGAAATGGGATACTCGATCGACTGGCGGCGCGAGTTCACCACTATAGACAGGATGTATTCCAAGTTTATCTCTTGGCAGTTCAGAACGTTGCGCAAAAAGGGGCTGATTGTGCAGGGGTCCCACCCGGTGGGTTGGTGCCCCCGCGACCAGAACCCTGTGAGCCAGCACGACACGATGGGCGACATCGAGCCCGATTTCAATGAATACGTTGTCATCAAATTCAGGTCAGGCGACAGCATCCTGCCCACAGCGACGCTCAGGCCAGAGACGCTCTTTGGAGTCACCAACATGTGGGTCAACCCGGACGTCGACTACCTTCAGGCGCAAGTCGACGGCGAAAAATGGATCGTGAGCAAGGAAGCGGCAAGAAAACTAGAGTTCCTCAACCACAAGGTTGAGGTGATCAAGACAGTCAGGGGCAAAGAGATCATCGGCCAGAGCGCCACGAACCCTGTCAACAATTCTGCAGTTCCTGTCTATCCTGCGTCGTTTGTTGAGGCTGACAGCGGCACCGGCATAGTCATGTCTGTCCCGGCGCACGCGCCGTACGACTACCAGGCGCTTGAAGATTTGAAAAATGACAAAAGGACACAGAAAGAGTTTGGCATTTCCGTTGATGTCGATCCAGTAATAATAATTGGGTCTGAAGGGTACTCGGGCATACCGGCAGAGGAAGCGATCAAGCGGGCGGGCGCAACCGGCCAGAACGACGCCAAGCTCGAAAGGGCCACAAGCGACCTCTACTCTCACGAGTTCTACAAGGGCAAAATGATGGAAAACACCGGCAGATTCGCAGGCATGGCAGTCGCCGTGGCAAAGAATGAAGTCAAGCAGGACGTCATACAGTCCGGTGCGGCAGGCACGATGTACGAGCTTGTCAACAAGCCGGTAAAGTGCAGGTGCGGGGCAGAATGCGTAGTCAAGGTCCTGAGCGACCAGTGGTTCCTGAACTACAGTAACAAGGAGTGGAAGGATCTCGCGCACGAATGCGCGACCAAGATGGACATTGTGCCGCAGGACATCCGGCAGGAATTCGACTATGTCATAGACTGGCTGCGTGAGCGGGCATGTGCAAGAAAGTCCGGCCTTGGCACAAAGCTGCCATGGGATCAGGAATGGATAATCGAGAGCCTCTCGGACTCGGTCATTTACATGGCATACTATATCATTGCAAAGTACGTCAACAGCAAAGCGCTGGTCGACGACAGCATCACGGACGCGTTCTTTGACCATGTCCTGCTTGGCACCGAGAATGCCGATCAGGTTGCAAAAGAATGCAAGGTACCTGCTTCAACAGTACAGCAGATCCGGAGAGAGTTCAGCTACTTTTACCCGGTCGATTCAAGACATTCAGGGCGCGACCTTGTGCCTAACCATCTCACATTTTTCATCTTCAACCACGTCGCGATATTCGAAAGAGAGAACTGGCCGCAGCAAATTGTAGTGAACGGCTCTGTGCTGATGGAGGGCAAAAAGATGAGCAAGTCGTTTGGCAACATCATTCCACTACGCGCCGCAATAAAAGAACACGGCGCAGACACTATCCGGCTTGCAATGCTGGTATCGGCCGAAATATTGCAGGACGCCGACTTTTCCTTTGATACTGTAAGGGGAATACGGTCAAAACTGCTTGGCATATTTGATATGGCCGCCAAGCTATCATATGGAAGCAAAGCTAACACTGCTACAGATCAGCTTGAAGACCGGTGGCTTGTCAGCCGGCTTCAGCGTGCAATAACGGAAACGTCGACATCAATGGATCGGCTAAGAGTGAGAGAAGCAATACACTATGTCCTATATACATTAGAGCAGGATTTGCAATGGTACTTTAAAAGAAAGGCTAACAAAGCTCGAGAAAATTTTGGTTCTGACACCCTGATAGAATTCCTTGATACTCAGGTCAGGATGCTTGCACCGTTTGCGCCGTTCACTGCAGAAGAAGTGTGGGAACGAATTGGCAACAGGCAGTCGATAGCTGCTGCGGGATGGCCAGCGATCAAGGAAGACAAAGTCGACCTAGTCGCAGAAGAATCTGAATTTCTGATTTCGAGCCTGCTCGCAGACCTCCAGAATATTGTTAAGGTGACAAAGTTAACGCCTACCAAGATCGCAATCTATACTTCGGCTGACTGGAAGGCACAGGTCTATAGGACAATACTTGCAAGCATTCTGAACGGCAAGACCAACTTTGGCGAAATAATGAAACAGCTGATCGCAAACCCGGAAACCGCCAGGGCGAAAACTGACCCAAAGATGGTGCAGAAAATGATGGAAAACATCCTGTCGGCGCCGCTCGAGGCGAGGAACAGGAGGCTCAAGCTGGCACGATTTGATGAAGTCGCCGCGATACAGGACGCCGCGTCGCTGCTGTCTGCTGAAATCAACAAGGCGCAGATTGTAGTCTATTCTGAAGAAGATTCTTCAAAGTACGACCCCAAGTCAAAGAGCAAGTCTGCAAGGCCGTTCAAGCCTGCTGTCTTCATGGAATAGAAATCACAAGGCTTTTTTCAGTTCTTTTGCAACGGCTTCCTTGTCGTCCACCTCAACAACCGCTTTTTAGTATTCGTGATCTTTGAGATACAGAGTAATGCACTTTGAAAAATCCCTAACGTAGTAGAACGCCTTGCCTTTTCTGGTCCAGAATGTCCCTGCCATGAGCCCTTTTGTCACATATGTACCCATCTTGAATGAAAGCCACGACGGCTTTGCCTTTTTGGTCGAAATAGAAGCAATGCTTTCTTTGGGTATCGCCACCTTGAGTTTTACGGCCAAAAGTTTTTCCTTGGCATCTAGCGTTATGACCACATCGTCTTTGCCAGCGCCGATCTTGACCATGACTACAACACTAGGCCATCCCGAGATAAACGTATTATAATGTCAGACACGGGTTTTTCTCTTCGCTACAATCGACGCAGCCAAGTACAGCACAAAGCCGCAGGCCACCATTACCACGCCAAAAGTCGCGACCGCGTCCCTTCCTCCATATTGGCCAAACGCAACCAGCAGAGCGCCAATCATCAAAAGGCCGATGCCTATGCGAGCAAAGCCGGACATCTGCGGCTTCTTCGACAACATCAGAACTATGCCCAGCCGTTAGATAATGTTATGTTTTTATGGCATCCTTTATCAGGATAACCAAAGATGAAAATCGCAGTTGTCGGGATCGGGGTTGCCGGAGCGTACCTAATGAACAGGCTGAGCGACGATCACGACAACCAGGTGGTGGGGTTTGAGCGGATGCCGCAAGACCAGCATGATGCAGTGTGCGCTTGGGCCACGTGCGAAAACGTGATGGCCAGGCTAGCAAAAAACTGCGGCCTCAATTTCGACAACTATGTCCTGCACGATGGACAGCATATGAAAGTTGACCTTGGAGACAGGGACAGCGTCGACATCAAGCTCCGCGGCATGGTGAGCTACGACAAATTGCGGTTGATACAGGACATGATAAAGGGGACGGAAACAAAATTCGGAAGGGCGCCCAGAAAGGATGAACTTGAGCCAGACTTTGACATCATTGTCGATTCGACCGGTTTTCACCGCAACTACCTGCCAAGGGTCGGCAACGAGATGTGGATACCATGCGTGCAGTACAAGGTTCATTACCAGCTGGGCAAAGAGCCCTTTGACGACTTTTACCTGAGGTCATTTCCTTCAATGTCCGGGTATTTCTGGTATTTTCCTCTTGGCAACGGCTACGCTCACGTTGGAGCCGGCGACTTCCTAAAGAGCCAGAACCGCTTTGTCGGCGAATTCCTGAACAAATACGACTGCGAAGTTATAAAGAAGGTTGGCAGACCTGTCAGGCTAACGCCGCCGGCAAGCTGCGAGCCGTTCACCGACGGCAAAAAATCGGTGGGCGTAGGCGAGTCGATAGGCACAGTCTACCCGCTCTTTGGAGAGGGCATCATTCCGTCAACCTGGTGCGCCGAGCTGTTCGTCAAGAACATGCACGACATGAAGGCCTATCGGGAGGCAGTGCTTGAAAAATTCAAGATGTACTCGCTTGTCTTCAAGTTCATCCAGCTAAAGATAGCAGGCAAGTTCAGCACGGTGAAGCACGGGATGGACCTGCTCAAGATATACCGGCACATGAAAAGCGAGGAAGAGCGCTACGGCATGGAGGTCCGGATGGCCGACATGCTCAAGGTGGCCAGAATCTAAAGCTTTAAAAATCGTGCAGGCGCAGTGAAGCTAATGAGTTCAGCTAGCGATCCTTCCAGGCAGCATGAATTTGCTGCAATGGAGCAGAGGATCAACGAGATGGTCCAACAGACAAGGGCCCTTGAAGCGTACATGAACGATGTCATGACGCGCCAGGTGACAGTAAGCAAGTTAATGGAGGAAGCCCGTCTGGCTTCGACTACCATTCAAAACATTACTTCCGAGTCTGAAGTCGAGTCGCTGATGCCGGTGGGAGTTGGCGTCTACGTCAAGACCATTGTGCCGCCCATAAGGAAGGTGCTCATAACCTTGGGCGCCGGTGTTGCTCTTGAAAAGAACCGAGAAGACGCCCTCAATTACGTTGAATCTAGGATAAAGGAATACGAAGTGGCGGCAAGGCAGCTCGAGGGGCAGAGGCAGGAAATAGCGATGCGCATGGAGCAGGTGCAGGCCCAGATCAACCAGATGATACGGGCCGCCCAGCAACCCGGCTGAGCTTGGTTGAAAGCCAATGTTTGACAAGCTGAAAAAGGCATTTTCAAGCGCGGCAAAAGGCATCGGCCAAAGGGAACTCACCGAGCAAGTCCTTGACGACGCGCTGCTGGACCTCCAGATCGCGCTTTTGGAAAGCGATGTGGCGCAGGAGGTCGTCGACGATCTGTCTGCAAAGCTGAAAAAAGAACTGCTCGGCTTAAAGCTTGAAAAAAGCCAGGATGCGACCCAGATAGTCCAGTCAAAATTAAAGGCTGCCGTAGCCGAGATATTTGCCAGCGCAGGCAAGCTCGACCTGGTTGAAAGGATAAAGACAAAAAAAGAGAGCAAGGCTGGCCCATTTGTCATTGTTTTCCTTGGCATCAACGGGACCGGCAAGACCACCACGGTGGCCAAGGTTGCAAACTTCCTGCGCAAGGCCGGCTTTTCAGTCGTTGTGGCTGCCGGCGACACACACAGGGCAGGCGCAATCGAGCAGCTGGAACAGCACACAAACAGGCTCTCGCTAAAGATAGTCAAGCAGAGGTACGGGGCCGACCCGTCGTCCGTCGGACGTGATGCGTACGAACACGCCAAAAAGAACTACGTCGATGTTGTCCTGATGGACACTGCGGGCAGGATGCAGACTTCAAAGAACCTTATGGACGAGATGGGCAAAATTGTCAAGGTGGTCAAGCCGGATGTAAAGCTGTTCATCGGCGATTCGCTTACCGGGAACGACACAATAAACCAGGCAAGAGAGTTTTTCAAGTATACAAATTTTGACGGCGCAATACTGACCAAGATAGACGCGGACGCAAAAGGCGGAGCCGCGATTTCAATTGCGCATATTACTTCAAAGCCAATCACGCATGTCGGCGTCGGACAGGGCTACGATGACATTACCCCGTTTGACCCGGACAAGTTCATCGAGTCGTTGTTTGGAAGTGTTGGCGAGGTAAGCGTTGAAAACTTGATGTCGATGCCGAGGGCTCCAGAGCCCGTTGAAGCTCCGCCGGAAGAAATTCCAGAAGTTGAAGAAAAGGAGGAACTCCCGCCACCGCCGCCCAAGCCCATAGAGCAGCCGCGCCCTGCCATAGTTGCTCCAAAGGCAGAGCCGCCGGTTCAAGAAAGGCCTGCACCCAAGCCGGTAGTGCGCGAGGAGCCAAAGCCAGCGCCAAAGGCAGAATACACGCCACCTCCACCACCCCCGTCGTCTAAAGATCAATCGCTGCCACCTAAGGTCGAAGAGCCGAAGGAGAAGAAGGGCAGGTTCGGACTATTTGGCGGCAAGAAAAAGACTGACGAGGATCGCAGAAAGGAAGAGGAAGAAAAGCGCCGGCGCGAAGAAGGACGGGCAAGGGAGGAAGAGGAGAGGTCAAGGCTTGAGGAAGAAGAGCGCCAGAGAATGGAGAAGGAAGAGGAAGGGAAAAAGAAGCGCAAAGAAGATAAAGACACTGGTGAGCAAGAAGACAAGGTAATATATCTAACAGATGAAGACATTGAAGACCTCCTTAAGTAAAAAAGACGTGCTCAGCATCGCCGACCTAAGTGCGCGAGAAATCAATTCGATTCTTACGTTGGCGGGCAAGCTCAAACGCGAGCATAAGAGCGGCAATGCACGGCCACTTTTGCGCGGAAAAACACTTGGCATGATATTCCAAAAGCCGTCAACCCGCACTAGGGTCAGCTTTGAAGTTGGCATGTACCAGCTGGGCGGTGAGGCGATGTACCTCAGCGCAAGCGACATCCAGCTCTCGCGGGGCGAGACTATTCAGGACACGGCTAAGACACTATCACTGTACCTTGACTGCATAATGGCGCGCGTATATGATCACAAGGATGTCCAGACGCTTGCCGACTATGCCTCAATTCCTGTCATCAATGGCCTCTCTGACGAGTTCCACCCATGCCAGATCCTTGCAGATCTCCTGACCATGCAGGAGCACAAGAAAAAGCTGAAAGGGTTGAGCCTTACCTGGCTCGGGGACGGAGACAACGTGTGCAACGACCTGATGCTTGGCTGCGCGAAGACAGGCGTCAGCATGACTGTCGCCTGCCCAAAGGGCTACGAGCCGCTTGAAGAGGCCGTGAGGCTGGCCCGGACAGAGGGCAAAAAAACAGGCGCCGACATTGTGATAACCGAAGACCCAACTGCGGCTGCAAAGGACGCAGATATTGTGGTGACAGACACTTTTGTATCGATAGGAAAAGAAGGCGAGCGCGCAACCAGGGAAGCGACCTTTCTGCCAAAGTACCAGGTCAACTCTGATATCATGAGGCTTGCGAAAAAGGACGCGATATTCATGCACTGCCTGCCTGCAAAGCGCGGCATGGAAGTGACGGCCGATGTAATTGACGGCAAGTCGTCGGTGGTGTGGCCGGAAGCCGAAAACAGGCTGCACGTACAAAAAGCGTTGCTCTGCCTCATCATGAAGGCCATCTAGTCATTGCTTTTTGCAGGCGCCTTCATGCGCCTGCCGTACCATACGCCGATGCCAACGATAATGCCGGCAATGACGATGATGCTGACGATTTTAAACGCGGACGACGCCTGCTCTGAAAACCCGCTCCACGCCTCGCCAAGGTAATAGCCTGCAAGCGTCAGGACAGTGCACCACACAAGCGAGCCGGCGAACGTGTAGATGACGAACTTTACAAAATTCATCCGGCCGATGCCGGCCGGGATTGAAATTATTTCGCGGATCCCTGGCACCATCCTTGCAGTGAACACCGCGACAGATCCATACTTTGCAAACCACCTCTCAGCTTTTTCGATTTCTTGCTCGCTGACCCTGATGCGCCTGCCAAACCGCACGATGGCCGCCCGCCCTACTTTCATGGAAATGAAATAGATCACTATTGCCCCTACTGTTGAGCCAAGCGCCCCTGCCGCCGCCATGCCAACCGCGTTTTCAAGCCCAAGCTCTCCGCTCTGGGCGGTGAAACCAACAAGCGGAAAGATTACTTCACTTGGGATCGGCGGGAATATCACTTCAAGGAATGCTGCCGCAAAGACTGCCGGGTAGCCGTAATCTGCTATCATTCCGGTTATGGCGTCAAGCACGCCGCCCAAAAGCCCGGCCGATGCCAGCACGACAATAATGGCAGCGCGCATTGCTGCCTCCTATGAGCATAGGGCATATTTGAGGTATACCCTCCCTCTCCCCACCGTGCTGGTCTGGTTATAAGCAGCCCTGCCGCTTCTGCAGTGTTTGACCTGCAAGAACCTATGCGTCAGGCTGATCCCATGTGGAGGCAAGATACAGAACCCGTACCAGCAGGGGTTGAGATACTGTCGGAGGTGCGAAGTCTACCTAAAGTGCAGCAACATACATTGCCCGTGCTGCGGTCTGCACCTACGGTTCACGCCCGTTGACCCGCTTGCGAAGGAAAAGTTGCGGCTTTTTCTCAAGGGCGAGTAAGTTGCAAAGGGCGCCCTTCATCAGCCTGCCACTTCATACGGGGCACGCGCCTGCGTACCTAGTCCGCAGGATGATCAGGCTGTCGCATGCAATGTCAAGGGTGATAATCGACGAATACGGGCAGATGGAATTCCTGAGGCGGCTGTCTGACCCACTTTGGTTTCAGGCGTTTGGATGCGTGCTTGGCTTTGACTGGCATTCGTCCGGCGTCACCACCGTCGTTTCAGGCGTACTAAAACAGGCGCTCAAGCCAGACATCCACGGCATATCGATGGCAGGCGGTAAGGGCAAGAAATCAACGTCGGCCAAGACAGACATACCCCTGCTTGCAGAAAGCTGTGGCCTTTCATCTGCAAAAATAGATTCGCTCCTGTATGCAAGCAGGATGGCTGCCAAGGTGGACAGCGCGGCTGTGCAGGACGGATACTCGCTTTACCACCACGTAGTACTTTTTGACAAGCGGGGCAACTGGGCAGTGGTGCAGCAGGGCATGAACACCGAGGGTAGAATGGCGCGCCGTTACCACTGGCTTTCTGGCGATATCCCAAATTTTGTACGCGAACCGCACGCCGGTATCATCAGCGACAGGAAAAATTCAAGTACGCTTGACATGACAGCTGCGCAGTCGCAGGAAAACCAGAAGGTGTGCGTCGATCTTGTCAAGAGCGACACGAACAACATGAAATCATCAGTCCACCGCCTGGCTGCTAAGGACACGCTTGACCGGTGGCTTGGCGGCAACAGGGTTGACGCGTCTGGCTTTGAAATGCCAAGGAGGCTTGACTGGGGTCTGTTCAAGCGCATCTATGAAATACAGCCGAGCAACTATGCAGAGCTTCTGTCGATCCATGGTGTTGGTGGTGCGACCATCAGGGCGCTATCGCTCATTGCAGAGCTGATATACGGGGCTAAGGCTTCGTGGAGCGACCCAGTGAAATACAGCTTTGCCCACGGCGGCAAGGATGGAGTACCCTATCCTGTTGCAAGAAAGGTGTACGACGAATCGATCCGCTACCTTTACGGCGCGATTGAAGGTGCCGAGATAGAGAGGGAGGAGCGCATGGACGCGTTGAAAAAACTTGCCAATTTTTCAGAAAGAATGTTCCCCCGGCAGTGAAATTAAAATACCACCGCCCCAAAGATGTGGCGTATGGCAAAGGTCTTGGTCGGCAAGGCTTCTGAAATTGGTGAGGGCAAGATGACCCACGTGACTGCAGGCGGCAAGGAGATACTGGTCGCAAACGTGGGAGGCAGCTACTACGCCACAGGCAACGTCTGCACCCACGCCGGCGCCGAGCTCCACGAAGGCGAGCTGAATGGAAAAGAACTGACTTGCCCGTGGCATGGCTCCAAGTGGGACATCACCACCGGCAGCATGACCTGGTTCCCGCAAAAGCTGAAGGACCTTGGCAAGTACAAGGTGACGGTTGAAAACGGCACGGTGTACGTAGAGGTATAATCATACTTCTTTTTCCACCACTGCCGCCGGCTCTGGAGGATCTTTTTTATAGGCCACCTTGAGCCATACCGGCGTGATTATCGTGGTCACTGCAACCATTATGATGACA
>JAHEZV010000042.1 GCA_023250885.1 Nitrososphaera sp.
TCATTGGTCTTGATGCCTACGATTGTTGTCATATGCTATAGTATAGAAGTGCGCCGGATTAATTGACCGGGGACTCTAGAAAATGGTCACAGTCTGAACTTTGGCAGTTTGTAATCCAATGAAATGCATATTAGCAAATGAACCTAAGAATATTTACCTAGATTTGTCTTATTCAGAGCCGGAAGTTCAGTACCTTAAATTGCAACATCTTTCAAGGATTGCGACAGCATCGCCTGACTGTCGCCCCGACGTCGTGCCAGCAGCTTTCCAATTTGATGGCAAGTATTTCTATGTCGGGAGTCACAGTCAAGACATTTTTCACAAGACGCACAAGTACAAGAACGTTAGCGACGGGAACAAGCGGTTAGCTCTTACAATAGACGACCTAGAATCGATTGATCCATGGAAGCCTCGAGGCATCAAAGTATACGGAACTGCACAAATCAGAGAACACAATGGGATGTTTGGCCCTGGCAAGTACCTGCGTATTGCTCCGAATGTGTCATGGAGTTGGGGCATTCAAGGACCCAAAACCGTCAAAACGGTTCATCATGATAGTCCATAGGCGAGCCGTTTAGTTTTAAGAGCTAATTATTGCTATGGCTAGAAGAAAAGAGCTGCCGGTCCATATATGCTCCAAGCTTGCTCTGCATCACCTTTGTAATCTGCTCGTAGATCGCGTACGATCCAACCATTGCCTCCACCTTTTCCTTTTCAGTCGACGCGTTGGTTTCGACGACGATATAGTCGGAGATCAGCCGCAGGTTGATCTGGAACGAGCCGTCGTCGCTTGACCACTGGAGCGTGTAGCCCGTGCTACTCTCTATCATGCCAAGCCACCGGAGGTTCTTGAACCACTTGCCCACCAGCTGGCGCACGACTTCTACTGCCTTGACGTTGAGTGGAATGTACGTCTGCAACAGCTGCATGTATTCCGTGCCCTTTGGCCTGTGCAGGTCGATCCTTGGAATCGCTAATTCACTGGTCTTGCTGAGCCTGTATCCTACCGGGGACTTTTCCACAAGCCCCATTTCTTCCAGCCTGTGCAGCGCCCTCGAAAGGCTCTGCTGGTGCAAGTTGAGCTTGCGCATCAGGCCCTTGAACGAGTAGTTCGATCCTGCTTCATTAAATACTGACAAAATCTTGTTGTCGTTGTTGTGAAAATCAGCTACAGAAAGTGTTTCCTCCTCGACGAGTATCTGCGCCGTCTTGCCAGAGATCACCTCTTTTTCTTTTACAGAATCCTCTGGCTTGGCCTCTTCCTTGAGGGTTGATTTTTCCGGAACGTTGCTTTCCACTTGCATACTATAATGCGCCCCGCGAAATATAAGTTGTAAAGTAACTGATTAAGGAGTAGGTAAGCAAAATGCTACTAGTACACCTCTATTGACTCCGCCTTGAAGCCCATCTTGACCAGCAAGGCCTTGACAGTCTCCCTGTGGTCGCCCTGCAAAATTATCTGGCCGTCCTTGAACGTGCCGCCGGTGCCAATCCTGGTCTTCAGCTGCCTGGTTACATCCCTGGCGTTTTGGCTCTCCTGCAGGCCCGATACCACCGTAACAGGCTTGCGGAACTTCCTGACGTCCTTTGTAATCACAATGCTTGTCTCTCCCTTTTCAATCTCTTTTATCAGGTCATCCATAGAATCATGGTCGGACACTAGGGTTGTCATAACAGCCCACACTCAAAAGTGTTGTTGTAAAAGAATCATGGGCGCTCGTCCACCTGTATCGGGACCTTGAGTTGGCGCCCGTAGCGGTTGACAGTCAGCGTTAGCTGGTCGTCCACCTGCTTTTTGCGCACGTGTGACGCGATCTGGGTTGGGTCCTCCACCCTGCTGCCGTCTATTTCCTCGATGATATCCCCCTTTCTCAAGCCGGCATCATCTGCCGGGCTGTAGGGCTCGACCTTGGCAATCAACGCGCCTTCGCTTGCAGGCAGCCCGTAATAGCGCGCAAGCTGCGGAGTTACCTTCATCGATGCGACCCCAATCCACGGCCGAGTCACCCTGCCCTTCTCTATCAGTTCTTTCAGTATCGACTTTGCTGTGTTTATCGGAACTGCAAAGCCGATCCCCTGGGCATAAGGCATGTTGGCCGTGTTGATTGCAATCACTTGTCCGTTGGTGTTGACAAGCGGCCCGCCCGAGTTGCCAGGGTTGATCGCAGCATCCGTCTGTATGAGCTCCAACACACCGCTCCTTGCCTGTATGCTACGGTTCAGCGAGCTGACGATGCCGGCCGTGACTGCCGGCCCGCCCGTCAACCCGAACGGGTTGCCAATTGCCATCACTATCTGGCCTGCCTTCAGGTCGTCCGAGTTGCCAAGTTCTGCGGCCGGCAGCGGCTGCTCGGCTTCCACCTTTATCACCGCAAGGTCGGTAACCTCGTCGCTTCCGACCACTCTGCCTCTCAGCACCCTGCCGTCTGCGAGTGTCACCTTGAGCCTTTCTACGTCGTCAATCACGTGGTTGTTCGTAAGGATGTGGCCCTTTTCATCGATCACTACGCCAGAGCCGACGCCCTCGACAGGGAAGACCCTGAACAGCTGGTCCTGCAGCATCCTGACGCTAGAGATGTTGACTACACTCTTGCTAATTTTGTCTACTGCGCTAACAAACACGTCCTCCGGAACAGGTATCATGCCAGTATATTGGAAGGCGGCGGGTAAATTGACCGGCTATTGCAGAACCCGGTCACAGTCACGGCCTGTAGTGCGCTGCAAACGTGTCCCGCTCGCTAGAGCCAAGGTCGCGCACAAACTGGTTATTGATCAGCTTGCCATAAACAACCAGGTCCCGTGCCATCATCTGCATCCTTTTCGACAGCCTTGCGTTTGATATTTCGCCACCCGCAAAGTCCTGCGGGCTGTTTACCGACACACCGTAGGGCATGCTCCAGCAGGAGCACCTCTGCGCCCTGCTTGGCGTATTATAGCGCGATCATTAGCGCCTGCGCGCTGTACGAGCCTCTACGCGTGCTCCCCGCCACCACCAGCACATTGAAAGACGTTTTCATCTTTATTACTACAACATACCTCTACTAGTCGACCTGCTTGTCCGCAATCTGGTCACGTCAGTTGTTGATCGAATATGTTTCCGGCAGGTCGAGCAGCATCAGCTCGGCCGGCCTGTCAGCCTGTATCGACAGCCTGCTTTCATTTTCAACTTTGGCAGCGTCCCTCGTCTCCATTAAATTGTCGTTGAGCTTTATCTTGCCGTCAATCACAAACACATACGCCTTGCGATCCTTTGCAAGGTTGTGCTCCACTCTGATCCCAGGCGCCAGAGACGAGACATAGACCGCGGCGTCTTGGTGCATGTGGAGCGCCTTCCCTTCCTTTGAATTCTCTGGCACGACCACAGGCAGCAGCTTGTTCATCCTTTCTTCTCTGCTGAACCTGCGCTGCTCCCACGACGGGTCGAGCCCGCGCCTGTTTGCAAATATCCACATCTGCAACAACCTGAGCGGCTTTTCCTTGGAGTGGTTGTGTTCAGAGTGCAGGACGCCAGAGCCTGCAGTCATCCTCTGGACCTCGCCGGGCTGGATAACTCCGCGGTTGCCCTGGTTGTCTTTGTGCTCGAGCTCGCCGTCAATGACATAAGTCACTATCTCCATGTCGCGGTGGGGGTGCAGGTCAAATCCGGTCCCCGGCTGGATGATGTCGTCGTTGAAAACCCGAAGCGGCCCAAAATTCATCTTTTGCGGGTCCTGGTAGTGGGCAAACGAAAAGTGCCAGTAGGTTGAGAGCCAACCCTCCTCGTTGTGGTAATGCTCGGTTGATTTGGTTATTTTTATCATGTCATTCAATGGTCTGCAGGATATTTAAAGGTGGTAGCAATTTCTGACCTAGTTAGTTTGTCGCATCCACCCAAGTAAGTCGGAACTTACCAGCTTTTATGTAGATTTGCACACTTGACGCTGCTAAGCTATCAAGAAACTTCAACATCTCGTCATCTCAGATAAGGCGAATAGGAGCCATTGGGCGCAGCCAAAAAGAAGTTTCTCTCATTTGTACATTTTCCAAATAATATGCTGGTTGTAATTGCAATATTGCTTGTAATGTCGCCCTTGCTGAATATTCATAATACGCCTGGGACTGCACCTAAGAATAGCCCGATTCAGCATATAGTAGTAATCATGCAAGAAAGTAGAAGCCTTGACGTGAAGGGAGGCGACGTCGCAGGCTTCTCCTCAAACCTCAAAACGGTAAACGCAAGCGGGGAGGGCTACAGCACCATCCAGCTGTCAAACCTGTCGTCGGCGGAAGTGACGATGGGCGAAAACGGCACAGCGCTTGTCACCGGCGTGCTAGACGTTACAATAAACGGCACGGAGAAATTGAGCGGCGTTGACGTAACAATTTCGCTTGCCCAGCTCCGCGCGCTCAACATGACTCTGGGCGAGCCTGACTACCTCGACGAGCCGATATACGGCACGGCCAACCCGCAGGAAGAAAACACGGCTGCGGCAGGCGACATCATGACCGACGGCAGCAGCATACTTGACAACATCACTGAAAAGTTCAGGCTACCACAGCTGCAGAACCCGTTCAAATAACTAGCCCTGCTTCTCCATGTTCTGGAAGGGCAGCGTCACTTTCGGGGACTCGATCAATAGCTCCTGCTGCTGTTGAACAGCCGGCTTTTGCACCTGGGAAGCTTTTCCGATCGAATCAGACTCTGAGCTAATCTGCCTGCTCCTTGTAAGAAACTCTTTGAGGATCTTGCTCCGCTCATCCCCCATCTCGCTCGTCTTCACCTCGAACACGCCATGGATGACGAGCCTGTCGTCTTTTTGATATAATCCCACCTCGATTAGGCCGTGGCCATTATTGATGATTGCCTGCCGCATGCTGTCCTCCAGCATGTACGTGTCGGGGTAGGGCCGCGGGACGTACGATACCACCTCATCGATTATGGTGTCGCCGTAAATCATTACAGGGTTGCTGATGAGCATGTAGTTTGGCACCTTGATGAGCCTGCCGGTGCGCACAGAGGGCAGCCGCTCGCCGTCGCCCACCTCCATCACGGTCGTCCTCAGTATTCCGATCTCCATGATGTCTCCCTTGGTGACGGCCCCCCCACTGCTGACCTTGATCCTATTGCCTACCTTGATGTCTTTAGTCTTCTTGATGACTATTGTCGCAATGAGGTCCGCGATATAGTCCTTAAAGACAAGCGACATGCCAAGCGAGCTGAAAATACTCAGCAGTGGCAGGATAGTGACAAGATCCCCAACATCCATTACTAATTTTGTTCGCCCCGGAATCGGGTTAAGGCGATGGCTTGAAAAATTCTAACAAGGCATGAAAAACTGTTAAACTAAATCGACAGCCGCCTGGTACACAGGAGGCACTCGACCACAGCTTTCTTTTCGCTGTTCTCTATCACCCTGAATTTCTTGCTGCCGCAATGCGGGCAGATGGGGCATGCTCTCAGGGCCTTTCCCACGCCTACCACCTCTGCGGATTGCTGTTAGAGCCGGCCAGCACCCTCATCCTCTTAATGCCGTTTACCTGCTCGAGCACTTTTGCGACCGCCGGCGGCACGAGGCGCTTCCACTGGCCGCCGGCCAGCATGAGGCGGCGGATATTTGTGCCGTTGTACTCTTCCTCTTTTGCGAACCTAGGGCTCTTGACAGTTATATTGCGATCCTGAGAGAGCGCAAGGTGCTTTACAAAGTCATTGCCCGAGTAGAGCACGTCAAAGGGCGGGGCTATCGACCTTAGGTAGGCAATCCACCTGGCATTGTTCTCGTCGTTTGCAACCGGGATTATGTAGCACTTTGAGAGGTTGACTTTGGCTTCCTTCAGCGCCTCATGTATCATAAGCGCCCTCTCGCCGGCGGTGAAAGGATCCTTGTCGATAAAGTTGAACTGAGCGCTGCCAATGACTATTATCAGCTCGTCGCATTCTTCCAAAATCTGCTTTGCCAGAGCAAGGTGGCCGCTGTGGAACGGCTGGAACCTGCCTGTCATCAAGCCCCTGCTGGTCATGGTTTGCCTAGCTTATTCTTCCACTGCTCTATTTCCTTTGCTTCTATCTTGCGGAATATCGGCTCGACCCTGTCAAGCTCGTGCCCCGGCGCAACTGCACTGATCTCCTTGGCCGATTCCCATGTTTGCTCGTGCACGCTGCCGCCCAGCTTGAGCTGGCTCCATATTTTTTCACAGGAAAACGGGACATAGGGCTCGAGCAGAATTGCCAAGCTCCGCACCGCGTTCAGCGAAACATACAGCGTGGTGTTTGCAGTGTCGTTGTTCGCCCACGGCGCGCTTGCCTGGAAATATTGGTTCATGTAGCTGCTGTATTTCAGGATCCTCTTGAGCGCCTTGTCAATTTCATTGCATGAGAGCAGGGCTCCTGCTTCGTCTACGGCCGCGGCGAGCTCTTTTCCAAGCGAATCGTCGATGCCCGCAGGCTCGGGGACCCTGCCGCCGAACGACTTTTGCGTGAATGACAGCGCCCGGTTTACAAAGTTACCGACGTTGGCGATGAGCTCGTTGTTTATCCTTGCATAGAACGCGTCAAAATCGAAATTCAGGTCGTCCTGCGAATATGTCACTACGGACGCGATGTAGAAGCGCAGGTAGTCGGGATTGAACGCGGAAGTGAAATCGCGGAGCCCGATGTACCAATTCCTGCTCTTTGATATCTTTTGGTTCTGCAGCATGAGGTGCCCCCTCGTGGGTATGCAGTCCGGCAGCTTGTACTCCGAGTCGATGCCAAGGCGCATAGCTGGCAGGAAAAGGTAGTGGTGGTAGACGATGTCCTTGCCGATGAAATGATAAACATCGGATTCGTTCCAGACTTTCTTGCCGTTGCCCCCATTGTCGCTGACGAATTTTACAAGCGACGAAATGTAGCACAGGTGGTTGTCAAACCAGCCGTAGAAAACCTTGCCCTTTGTCTCAGGTATGGGCACGCCCCACGAGAGGTCGCGGGTGATGTCCCAGTCCTGCAGGCCCTCGTTTATCCAGTTGATGACATAGTTCCTGACTTCGGGCTGAAGGTTCTGGTTTGTCGACAGCCATTCTTTCAATCTCTGCCCAAAGCTTGACAGCCGGAAAAAGTGGTGCCTGCTTTCCTTCTTGACCGGCGGCCTGCCGCATATTGCGCACTTGGGCTCCAGTATCTGGTCAGGGACGCGGCCGCACTTTTCGCAAAGATCAGAGTACTGGTTTTCGGCGCCGCAGTAGGGGCACTTGCCTATCACATATCGGTCGGGCAGGAACTTGTCGTCAAAAGTGCAGTAAAACTGGATAACATTCTGGTCATAGATGTGCCCGTTTTCGCGCAGTTTCTTGAAGACGTACTGGACAAACTCGACATTTTCCTTCGAGCTTGTCTTGTAGAAAAAGTCAAACGAAATACCAAGCGAGCTGAAATCTTCATGGTCGCGCCTGTTCCATAACGCGACGTATTCCTCCGGGCTCTTTTTGTCCTTCTCCGCCATTATCAAGATGGGGGTGCCAAAGTCGTCAGTGGCGCAGATGTGGTAGGCCTTTATCCCACTCAGCCTTGAGAAGCGAGTGAAAATGTCTGCCGGCAGGTAGGTGGAGGCTATGTGCCCAAGGTGTATCTCTCCATTTGCATAGGGGAGCGCGCTTGTGACGACCGCGCTCTTGCTGCTGTCCGGCATCACAGTTCCACTCCCTGCTATGCATTTTAACCTAACTGGAAGCTTGGTAGCGCCTTTGCTCTTCTGTCATTTCGTCTATCCTGATGCCCATCGCGTCAAGCGCGTACCATGCAACCAGTTCGTCTATCTTTTCCGGCACACCGTGCACCTTCCTCTCCATTTTGCCGTGGTTTTTTGCAACGTGCAATATCGACAAAAGCTGGTTGGCAAACGACAGCGCCATCACTTCCGGCGGGTGGCCTTCTGCCGCAACTAGGTTTACCACGCGCCCCTTTGACAGCAGGAACAGGCTTTTGCCGTTGACATCAAAGCGTTCGACGTTTGGCCGGACCTGCGCGGGCCGGCCGATGGCATAGAGTGCGCCGGCATCGATCTCGACATCAAAGTGCCCGGCGTTTGCTAGAACTGCGCCGTCCTTCATTTTCAAGAAATGTTCATTCCTAATCACGCCTGTCTGGCCGGTGCACGTTACAAAAACGTCGCCGGCCGGCACGGCGTCAGACAGCCTCAATACCGCAAACCCGTCCATCCTGGCTTCAATCGCTCTCATCGGGTCTACCTCGGTCACGGTTACAATAGCGCCCATGCCCTTTGCCCGGGAAGCCACGCCTTTGCCCACCCAGCCATAGCCGCAAACGACCATGTTCTTGCCTGCAAGCAGCATGTCTGTAGCGCGCAGTATGCCGTCAAGTGTGCTCTGGCCTGTGCCGTGCCTGTTGTCAACGAGGTATTTCGTGCGCGCGTTGTTGACTGCTATAACAGGGTAGAGCAGCTTGCCGGCGCCCTCCAGCGCGGCGAGCCTTTTCACGCCGGACGTCGTCTCCTCGGTGCCGCCCACAATGCCTCTTGCTTTCTGCCTGTGAGCTGCAACGTGCAAGTCGCCGCCGTCGTCAGTCATTATTGCCGGCCTGAACGCAAGGACGCACTGGATGCACTGACGGTACTGAGCATTTGTCTCGCCGCGCCACGCGTAGACGTGCACGCCTTCGTCGTAGAGAAAAGCGGCAATGTCGTCCTGAGCCGACAGCGGGTTTGCAGAGCAGATAGCAATTTCCGCGCCCAGGCCCTTTGCGGCCATTGCTAGAACCGCCATCTCTTTTGTGACGTGAAGGCAAAAGCCAAGCCTCAGGCCCGCCAGCGGATGAGCCCGCTCGTTTTTTGACTTTATTCTTTCAATTATGCCCATCCGGCGTGAAGCCCATTCGTGCGCCAACCTTCCCTTGGCTGCGAGGCTACCGTCCGCTATCTTGCCGGGCATGCTTTCGCAATATTTGGACTTGCAA
Source organism: Nitrososphaera sp. (assembly GCA_023250885.1). GTDB lineage: Archaea > Thermoproteota > Nitrososphaeria > Nitrososphaerales > Nitrososphaeraceae > Nitrososphaera. The sequence continues at coordinate 8,927 of JAHEZV010000042.1, forward strand.
AAAAGGCTACTGGTTTTCGTACTCTTGCCTGAACTTGGCCCTTCCCCTTCTCATTATCGCGAAGAGCGCCAGTACTATGGCTATCCACACGGCGGAAAGCATGATGTTGGTAAAGCTGACGTACAGATATGGAGTCGCATCCACAAGGTGCTTCTCTATATCCTCTATCGACGCGTGCATGTCGTACATGCCTGTATTGTATTCCGTGCTGTACGGTTCGAGCGACGATATCGAGTTTGCGCGGGCCACTATGTCGTCAAGGTTCCTCTGTATAAGGCCAAAATCAGTCCTTGCGGTCGGGAACGACCACACTGGGTTGCCGCTCTCCGGCAGCACCCTCTGGGCAGCCTTTACAAAGTCTGCCAGCGCTTCCGGGGTCTGGGCCGACTCTGCTCTTGCCAGAAAGCCATTGGCGCTGTCCACGGGGTAGATGGCCTGCTGATAGCCGTAAAGGGCCATGCCCAAGCCAAAAGCGATGAGGGCAAGAACGCCGGCCATCATGAGCCTGTATGTCGACGCCATGCAGAACGATATTGCACCCCTGGCGATATTTAGGTGTGGCGGTAGCGTGTTCTACCCGGATAACCATTTTATAGCCAGATTGCTTACTGCACCGTAGTTGGCATCTGTCAAGGTCGCCCAGAGGGGCGAGATCAAAGAGAACGGCGGCAAGGAGCTCGATGTCAACGGCACGAGGGTCGCGCTCTTTTATGCAAATGGCAAGTACTACGCTATCGAGGCTCTCTGCCGCCACCAGGACGGCTCGCTGGCACCCGGCAAAATAGACGGCGAGGTGGTGGAATGCCCGGTCCATTCATGGCACTACAACATCAAGACGGGCGAGCTGCTGGACTACCTTGAAGGGGTCAAGCTGACGACCTACAAGGTAGACATCCGGGGAAACGACATTTACATCGAAGTCTAGCAAAAGTAAAAAACCCGGGCAGACCGCCTTAGCGGCATTGAAATTATACAACACGCTCAGCCGCCAACTGGAGGAGCTGAAGCCGTACGACAAAACTGTGGGAATGTACGTCTGCGGCGTCACCGTGTATGATAATTCGCACATCGGCCACGCGCGCACTGTAATCGTGTTTGACACGCTGCGCCGGTATTTGTTGTCGAAAGGCTACAGGGTTGTGTTTGTGCAGAATTTCACGGACGTCGACGATAAAATAATCAACCGCGCAAAAGCAGAGGGCAAGAAAGCAGAAGAGATATCTGAAAAATACATCGACATCTACTTCCGCGATTTCGGCGGACTGAACGTCATGCAGGCGGACCGCCACCCAAAGGCAACAGAGCACATCAATGAAATGATCCAGCTCATAGATGGCCTGATCAAAAAGGGCCATGCCTACCTTACGCTGAACGGCGTTTATTTTCGGGTCAAGTCGTTCCCCGGATACGGCAAGCTGTCAAGAAAGCCTGTGGAGGAGCTCGAGTCAGGCGCCAGGATCGAGGTCGACCCGACAAAGGAAGACCCGCTTGACTTTGCGCTCTGGAAGTTCTATTCAGAAGACCCGATTTGGGCAAGCCCGTGGGGCAAGGGGAGGCCCGGCTGGCACATTGAATGCTCTGCAATGTCACTCAAGTACCTCGGCGACACGTTTGAGATCCACGGGGGCGGCCACGATCTGGTTTTCCCGCACCACGAAAACGAGATAGCCCAGTCAGAGTCATACACGGGCAAGCAGTTTGCCAAGATCTGGATCCACTCTGGCATGGTCACGATAAACTCGCAAAAGATGAGCAAGTCGCTTGGCAACATCGTGACCATTGAGCAGGCGCTGAAGAGCTGGGGCATGAACCCGCTCCGGCTCTATTGCCTGTCGGTGCACTACGCCAAGCCGCTTGATTACACCGATGAATTGCTGAAAGAGTCGGTGCAGAGGTGGCGTCAGATAGAGACGTGCGCCTACGAGATGCGTTTTGCAACCGGCAGCGGAGGCGAAGTCGATGCAGTGCGCAAGCTGTGCGACGAATCCATGAAGGCGTTTGAAGCCGCGATGGACGACGACATGAACACGTCGCTTGCCCTGACAGGGTTTCTAAGACTTGTTACCAAGCTCAACCAGTATGCCGGGGCAGACAAGCTGACAAAGGAGATGGCAGACGCAGCGATGCCGGCGGTCAACAAAATAATGGACATCTTTGGGCTGAAGACGATTGAGGCAGGGGAAAAGGAAAGAAAAGAGATAGAGGAAATGGTTGCAGAACGCAACAAACTCAGGGCGGAGAAAAAGTTCAAGGAAGCAGACGAGATCAGGAAAAAGCTGCTAGATCGCTCGGTAGAGCTCTTGGACCACAGGGGCAGGACCATGTGGGTCAAGAGGGAAAGGCCGGAGTAGGCAATTTTTACTCTTTTGTGCATCTTGTTGCACTCTCGGGCTAATGTGGCAGCTTTATGCCACAGGGATGTAGCAATGAAGATAGTGGACGGCAAGCGTATGGGCTCAGTCACGGTATTTGAAGATACCCTTATGCTGGCAGAGGTTGTAGGCGACGTCATATTAAACAGCGGCCACCTTGAGCTCAAGGGCAGGGTTCTGGGAAACCTTTTCGTGCGCAAGGGCACCTGCAGGATGCTGGGCATCGTGCGGGGCAACCTTGAGAACGAGAGGGGCGACGTCGAGGTCTTCGGCACCGTGCTCGGCAAGGTGGTGACAAAGAACGGTTACACCTACGTCAACCCTGGCAGCAAGGTAGGCATCATTGAAATCGCCTTGCCGGCAAATAGAGAGGAACCGAAAGAAGCAGTCAGCACCTAGGCTTTTTCCTGTTTAATTTTGTCCAAGTCTTTCTGCAAGAGCTCAATGGTTTTCGGTATTTCTTTTTCGGCGCACTGCAAGCAAACCTGCTGCAATGAAAGGGGGTAGGTGAAATACTTCTCGTTGAGCGCGATGTCGCGCTTGCACGACACGCACTTTTTCATCTTGTACGGGTCGGTGTTCTTGATTATCAAACCTCGACCACTTCGCCTTGGTCGGGCGCGTGCGCGTCGTAGCCGTATTTCTCTTTTATCTCGTCGGCAAACTTGACGCACGACGGGCCGTCGCCATGCACCGTCAGCATCTTGGGGTTGCCCTTGACGCGGTCAAGGATTTCAAAGAGCTCGTGCCTGCTGTTGTGGCCAGAGAATTCAAAGCGCTTGACATCGGCGTAGCACTTCGTTATCTTGCCGTCAAAGTTGGCAATGCGCTTGTCAAGGAGCATCCTGCCCGGCGTTCCTTCTCCTTGGTATGAGACGAGCGCAATGCCGTTCTTGTCGCTTTGTGCTACCTGTTGCGTGTAAAAGATTGCAGTGCCGCCGACCAGCATGCCTGCCGGTGAAATTATCGCGCATGGCTCGTTGACCACTTTGCGCCTCCTGTTCCAGCCCTGTATCCACTCTGCCTCGCCTATCGCCCGCTTGAACATGTCTGGATCCTTGAGGAACGCGGGGTGGCGGCTCATTATCTGGTTGGCCTTCAGCGCCATGCCGTCCATGACGACCTTGTGCTTGAAGTTGCAGGCCTTGAGGACGCAGGCTATTTCCTGCGCGCGCTCGACCGAAAATGACGGGATGAACACCGTGCCTCCGCGCTCTATGATGTCGTTGGCATATTCGATGAGGTCCTTTTCAGCCTCCTCGCGTGGCTGCTGCTCAGTCTGAGAGTACGTGCTCTCTATTATCATCATGTCGATTTCGCCAAAGTCAAGGTCAGCAGGCCGCAAGAGTTTCGAGCCGCGGGTGTTGATGTCGCCGGTGTAGAACACCTTCTTGCCTTCGTGCTCCACTATGACGGTTGCGCCGCCCACGACGTGCCCCGACTCTTGGAGCGTCACCTTGGCGTCGTTCACCATGTATGGCTCCCTGTACTGCAAATTCTTGGAGCTCTTGAGCATAGTCATGACGTCAATGTATTCAAACGGCAGATAGAACCCGGAGAGCTTGATCATGTCCTCAATCAGCAGCTCGGACAGCTCGAACGTTGGAAGGGTGCCGAGCGCCGGAATGTCGGCCGTGCCTGATAAATAAAGCGACGGCACAAAGCCGGAATGGTCAAGGTGGGCGTGAGTGATGACTACCGCGTCTACCTCCTTTGGCTTAACGTGCATAGGGAATATCGGCTCCCTCTTGAGAAGGACGCCATAGTCCATCAGTATGTTGGTGTGGTCGCAGTTTACGAGAAATCCCGAGCGGCCGACCTCTTTGGCCGCCCCTAGAACCTTTACTTTCAACTTGCTTTACTGTTAGAAATCTTTGATCATAAGCGCTTTAAATCTTGCTAAATGTGCGGTTATCCGTATGCACCTGGAATATG
>JAHEZV010000088.1 GCA_023250885.1 Nitrososphaera sp.
CATACCTGTCAAGAAAGTCAAGGTAGGCTTCGTCCGTGCTGCCTGTCGCTGGAACAATAGAGCAAATTTTGCACTTTGCACAGCGGAATATCAGTCGGCCGTCGAATATTTTGTCGACTCCTACAGAGTGGGCCGAGCTGCATTTTGGGCAGCGGTAGTTTAACATGGTTGCAAGCCGCATGAACAGCAGCAGGATAATTGCTTTTCTGTATCTATAATAATGGCGTTGCAGAATCTGCCGGCAGTTGTCCGGTCTCGGAGGCCGCTACTGGGGCGAGGTAATAGATGTACTGCGCGCCATAATCCCCGTCTACGACAGAGTAAACAGAGTCATTTCGCTTGGCAAGGACGAGGAGTACAGGCTGCACGGAATCCGCGGGCAGGTAATGCCCGGCAACGTAATACTTGACGCCGGCTCTGGCTACGGCAACATGTCCCGCGTAGCCCTTGCAGAGGCCGGCGGCGACGCAGAAATCGTGATGTACGACCCCATCCTGGAGATGCTTGAGAAGGTGAAAAACTATTTGCCTGACGCGCAGGCTGCGCTTTCCTCCGGCATCTTTGAATACATCCCCTTCCGCGACGGGACGTTTGACGCGGTGCTGTGCGGTTACTCTTTGCGCGACGCGATGCAGCTCCCGCAGGCGATAGCCGAGATGCATCGTGTCCTAAAGGCCGGCGGCCGGCTTATTATAGTTGACTTGGGCAAGCCCGACAGCTCTGTTGCAAGGGCGTTTGTCTCGGCGTACCTGAAATATTTCCTTGGGATGTTTGCCTATTTTGCGGCAGGCAAGGCAGGGTTGAAGTTCAAGACGCTTTACGGCACTTATTTGCGATGGCCCAGAAATTCAGAGCTTGATTCCATGCTGAAGGAAAAGTTTTCGCGGGTGCAGTTCGACAAGGGAATGATGGGCGGCGCAGTGATCATAGCCGCTTACAAGTAGGATCGCAATGAACCGCGCGGTCCTGCTCGTTGCAATTTGCGCCGCCATCGTGGGCGTCTCTTACGGCATGCACTCGCCGATCGTGCCTGTCTTTGCAAGAGACCGGCTCGCTGCAGACTACTCGCAGGTGGGCCTGATCGGGACTGTGAATTATTTGCCCTACATGTTTGCGCCTTTCTTTGTCGGCATGTTGCTTGACAGGCTCAACAAGTCCTACATGCTCGTGTCAGGCATGCTGCTCAACGTGTTTGCGATCTTTATGCTGTCCACGGTGCACTCAGTGCCGGAGATAATGTTCTTCAGGATACTTGCCGGCGTGGCCCACGCCCTCTTTTGGCCCTCTGCAGAGGTTTTGATATCGACAAACTCGCCTCCCGACAGGCGGGTCAAAAGCATCTCTACATTCATTGCCGCGTGGATTCTGGGCTTTATGGTCGGTCCACTTATTGGCAAGCTCGTTCTTGACGCGTTCGACTACATCATGCTGTTCCAGCTCGCCGCAATAGTCATGGCGGCGGGGATCGTTCCGTCAGTGCTTTTGCGCCGATACGGCTGGCCCGCGGTGCAAAGGGATCTGGAGGTTCGCGCCAGCACTATGCAGATAGTCAGGGAAGTGGCAGCGCACCCTACGCTCAGCTCTGTCATCCTGTACTACGCAATTACGTTTGGCGTCGTGCTTGCCGTGCTTCCTGCATACATGAGCGAGGCGTCGCTTACAAGCCAGGACATCGAGATACTGTTCTTTGTGTTTGGGATGTCGCGCTTTGCCACCCTGATGTTTGTGCCAAAGATATCTAGGCACGGCGTGCTTGCCCTTGCGCTTGCAGTTTCGGCGACAGCAATAGCCATGCTGCTTTCGTTTGCGTTCACTTCGATGTTGTCATTTGCAGTGTCCATCGCGCTGGTCGGGCTTTCCACCAGCATATTCTATCCAGTCACGTTCAGCCTAGTGACAAGGGGCACGCCGTCCGGCCAGATAGGCGCCAAGCTAGGGGTCTACAACGCCCTGTTTGGAACAGGGTGGGCCACAGGGCCCATTGTGGCAGGACTCTCATCAGACGCGTTTGGCTCGGGCAGCCCGTATTTCGCGTTCTTTATAGTTGGAAGCATACTGGCCGGGTCAATCGCAATAATCAAAAAGAGATGACTGATTTTATATGCTAGGTTATTGAAACCCTGCGGCCCTGCACCTTTATCCTGCCCTCTCCAAACAGCCTTACCGCTTCGGGGTAGAGTTGGTGCTCCTGTTCCAGTATCCTTGTGGAAAGTGTTCCTTCGTCGTCTCCGTTCACTACTGGCACGGCCTTTTGCAGTATCACCGGCCCCGAGTCGACCCCTTCGTCCACAAAGTGGACCGTGCAGCCCGTGATTTTGGCTCCATGGTCAAGCGCCTGCTTTTGCGCGTGCAATCCCGGAAATGATGGCAAAAGGGCCGGATGAATGTTGAGTATTCTCATCTTGTACTGCCTGACAAACTCGGGACTTATTATTCTCATAAAGCCGGCAAGGCACACGAGGCCGGACTGGGGCGTCACGCCATATTCCTGCAACGCAGCAACAACTTTCTGGTCATAGTCCCAGCCCTTGAAGCCGTCTGCAGGTATCACCTTTGTCGGGACGCTGTATTTTTCAGAAGCGATCTTTAATCCCGCGGCTTCGGGCTCGTTTGAAATTATGATGCATGGCTTGACATTTTTTATCCTGCCGAACTTGATCGCAGCGAGGATTGCGGCCATGTTGCTTCCCCTGCCAGAGATCAGGATGCCGAGGTTGATCAAGTGCCCTAGCTTGCATGCAGCCCATTCTTAAACGTCGCTGGCAGCAATCTTGGCCGGCTCTTTTATCCTTGCAAAGTAGAGCATGAACCCGATCCACGAGGAGACCTGCAGCGCAGTGATGTATCCATCTATCGCGCCTGACTCGTAAATTCTGGTGTAGAACCCTTCCAAGATTATCTTGGCGGCCTGGTCTGCGAGATATGCCAGCCCAACTGCAAGTATTGCGTGATGCCTCTTGGCAAGCAGCCAGAACGTGATTATGGCGGCGCTCCCCGCGAGCCCAAAGACGCCGCCCATCGCGTTATAGGCAAAACTAACATGCGGCCTTCCAGAGCATAGCATGTGGCCGCCTGTAAAGTCGATCCATATCCGGTAGTCAAAACCGCTGGCGGTGCAGACGTAAACATGGCCCAGCTCGTGCAGCAGGCTCACAGGGATGCTCAGCGCGAAATAAAGTACCACTGACCAAACAATTACCTTCCGGCCGAGCTTCAACAAGTATTCAAGCGCGTCATGGTGCTTTTAGCCTTCCCTCCATAGTAGCATAGTAGCGACTTTGTGCAAGAAAAGTGCGTCTTGTCAAGAACTTTTTTAGCGAAACAGATTTTTTACACAAAGCCCATAGTAGCTAAATGTTAAAATACTTACACGCAGCTACGCATGACAGCTCGGGATGACGGGGAGAGTAACGCTAGGCCAGCCAGGGATAATGGTGCAACAAAACGGCAACACGGTAGCGCTCGACCCTTCGCATGCTGTCGACTGTGATTTTACTTTTGTCTCGCACGCCCATGTTGACCACCTGCACCGGCGCGGGAGGAAAAAGACCAAGACGCAGGTGCTTGCGTCAAAAGAAACGACGCTCATTGCCCAAGCAAGAGGCTATGAAATAGCAGATGCAGCCGAAGAACACGACGGCTTGCAGCTGGTAGACACAGGTCACATCCTTGGCTCTCGCGGCCTCCTGATGGGTGACGATATCTACTACACAGGGGACCTTTCAATTCGCGAGCGGGCATTCATGAAGCCGGCAAAGGTGCCTCACGCCCACACGTTGATAATCGAGTCGACCTTTGGCCGGCCTGAATATGTATTTCCGCCGCTGTCGGAAATAACACACAGGACCAACAAGATAATTTCTGAAATGTACGACCTTGGCATCCCTGTCATACTGATGGGCTACACCCTTGGAAAGGCGCAATTGCTGACGAAATTGTTCGGCCACTGGGATCCCATAATGCACGACTCGGTCGCCAAGATCAACTCGGTATATTCAGAGCTGGGAGTAAAGCTGGCAGGTCGGATGACCCGCAAGCAGGCAGAAGGGCACGGGCTTATGTCAAAGAGCAAGCCGTGGGTGATGGTTGCCCCGCTCATGTCTGAAAGGAACGCGTTTGTAAGGGAAATGAAAGACAGGTACGGTGCAGTTACGATCGGTTTTAGTGGTTGGGCAATCGGGAGCCGTTACAGGTACATGATGGGACTCGATTACGTCATGCCGATGTCCGACCACTGCGACTATAATGAGCTGGTGGCCGCGATCAAGCAGTGCCGGCCTGACAAGGTCTACACGTTCCACGGCTTTGCAAAAGAGTTTGCAGAATCCTTGCAGGAAATTGGGTTTGACGCCGAGCCTGTTGGCAATGGGCGTGGTAGGAAAGCAGCAGACAAGACTATCTCACTAGACTCGTTCAGATAATTTATTTTTCGACAGGAAAGATGGTTACTCTCTTTATGGTGATCATCTCTTCAGTCAGCCGGTCTTCTATCGACTTGGAAAGCATGTTGAGCTCGTGTACCTTCATACTTCCATCCACCTTCGTGTAAAGCTCGCAATGGAAGGTGGGACCTGCTGGCCTG
>JAHEZV010000089.1 GCA_023250885.1 Nitrososphaera sp.
CGGCCGTGGACAGTAGCCACTGCGACATTCCGGTGTAAAAGCTCCTCTGTCAGGGGCGCTTCTTCAACAACTAAATCTGGTCAAAAATCGCTTTTAAAGCTTGTGGAGTGGGGAGTGGACACTACTTCTTGGGTTTGGCTGCTCTTTGCGAATCTGCGGGCGTTATGTCGCCAAGGACCGTCCCGACAATGCTGTCGACTGCCGCGTCAAACGATGAGTTGATGTTCTTTTTCAGGTTAGCAACATTTGCCCTTCCCATCTCTCCTATTTTTTCCGACTCGGCCTCGGCCTCTGCCTTGGCGCGATCAACTATTTGCTTGGCTTCCCCGTTTGCCATTGCAATTACCTGCTGCTTTAGCTTCTCCACTTCTTCGTTAGAGTGAGCCATTATTCGTTTTTTCATTTCCTCGACTCTGACATACAGCCCGTCGATGTCGCCTTCAAGCTCTGATAAAGCGCCTACAATAGTTTCAACTGCAGAGTGCGAGGTTGATGGAGGAACTTGAGCGTGTGTGGTTTTTTCCTTTGCCAAGCCTCCTGAAATGAAAAGTAGAGGGATATTAAAACTAAGTGCTACGTCGTAAGGCTAAGAATGGCCTGAGCCATGTCACCCTTGCTCTCCACCAGGGCCTGCATCGCCTTTTCTCTTGATACACTGGCCTGCTGCATGACAAGGATGATGTCCTCTTCCTTGAACGACGGGACCTCCCGTTGCTTTTCTTCAATATCTGACGCAACGACCTGGAAGATGGTGCTGTCCTTGCCTTTCATTTCAATGACCTGCGGCCTGATCAAATAGAGCTCCTTTTTGTCTGTCTTGATTATTACTTCCTCGACGTTATCCAGCGTCGTCATGTCCAGACCCATCTTGTCCAGCATGCGCCTCATTTCGCGGTTGCCGCCACGCATCATACGCTGCCGGTTACTCGGTTCTACCTTTTATTCCTTCTCGAATCTTGACTGCTACGCCCCTGCTGTACTGCTTCATCAGCCCCGAGGGTAAGATTGCGACGCCTACTGCTATCACCTTGCTGCTGTCAATTACTGCCACGTCAGAGCCTACCTTAACGTTTGAGCCGCACCACTCTACGTGCCTGCAGAAAAGCGACCGGCCCTCGCTGACAAACGGCATGGCCTCCTGCACGGGCGCAACGCAGCTTTCCCGGAACTGCTTGCTGTTGTCAAGAAAGTGCTGGGCGCCGGCTATTGTCAGCGCAATGCCCCCGTCCGTGCGGAGCGTGCCAGCAAGCCTGCCGCCTATGCTAAAGTTCTTTATGCGCCCGGTGCGCCTTGAAAACTCTAACTGGATGTCTGCCGGCAGGGCGTCAGAGAGTCCTTCGCCAAACAAGGCATCGACATGTCTGCACACCTTCTCCCTGGCATCAATCGGCAGCGGATTCAAGTAGAAATTCCCTGTTTTATATGCCAAATAAATATAATTGCAGTTGCAGCCGGTATCTATATAGTCAAGGCTAGACATATATAGAACAGCTAGAAAACCCATCTTGAATGGAAAATAACAATAGTGATGGAAACGGCAACGGTAAGAGCCTGTTGCAGGGGGAAGAGACGAGAAAATTGCAGTACACTGGCGGCTCTTCTTACATAGTGTCCTTACCAAAGAAATGGATTAAGGACCTTGGCCTCAAGCAGGGCGACCACGTCGTCATTTTAAGGCAGGGCAACTCTGTGCTCCAGATAGCGCCTGCTTCAAAGAGGGTGGCAAAGGAGCAGAGGGAAGCTACTATCGAAGTAAGCAAGGACAACAACCCGTACTTTATCGCGCGCAAGTTGATCGCGCTTTATTTTCTGGGATTTAACGTCATCACAATCGTGCCAAAGGAAGACAGGCTGCTCGTGGAGCAGAGGGAGGTCATCAAGAGCATTGTCCGGCGCGTCCTCATGGGCACCGAGATAATTGCAGACTCGGCCACCGGCATCACGTTGCAGGTGCTGATAAACCTGCTCGATCTGTCGGTGGATGCCGCGTTCAAGCGCATGCTGCTAATAGCCAAGTCGATGTACCACGACACGCTCCTTGCGCTCAAAGAAAACAACGTAGAGCTTGCTGGGGAGGTAGTCAAGTCTGACGACGAGGTCGACAGGTTCAGCTTTTACATCGTAAGGCAGCTAAAGATAGCGATCAAGAACGAGCATCTGCTCAAGGAGATAGGGCTTGAGGAGCCGCGCAACTGCCTTGGTTACAGGCTAATAGCCAAGTCTGTCGAGCGCGTCGCAGACCACGCAGTGGTTATTGCCAGGGACATAATTGAGAATCCACATCCGCTCAACAAGGACATCGTGGAAAAGATAGCCAGCATGAGCTACTTTGCACTAGAAGTGCTGGACGACGCCTGCCTGTCGATGTTCAAGCGCGACTACGAAGCGGCTGACAAGGCGATTGAAAAGGCGCGCAGGATAGACGACATGGAACGGGCCATACTGCGGGCAGTGTCCAGGCCCCGCGACATCAGCGAGCTTTACAGGATCAAGCTGATAACCGAGAACATCCGCAGGGTAGCCGAGTACGCAAGCGACATCGCGGAAATTGTGCTCAACATGACAGTGCAGCAGACGTTGAGAAAAGGCTAAATCGGCCCCGCATATTTCAGAATTCCAATGTCGTACTGCGAGCTTTGCGGGCGCCAGACTACGGAAAAGAAGAAGGTAGTGGTTGACGGCACCGTGTTCAACGTTTGTATTGCATGCTCAAAGCACGGCAAGCCATACGTGCCGGCGCAGGTGGCGGCCAAGAAGAAAAAGCCGATTGCAGTAAAGCAGCAGAAAAGGATCGGGATGGAAGACGCAACAATGCTCACCCCCGATTTTGCTAGGCTGATCAGGGAAGCCCGGATGAAGATGCGCCTGACGCACGAGCAGCTCGGCATGAAGATGAACGAGAAGGCGCAATTGCTGAGAAAGTTTGAAACAGGCGCGCTCAGACCCGACGAGATGTTTGCGATAAAGCTGGAGCGCTTTCTTGGGATCAAGCTGTACGTCAGCGCAGAGAGTAGCGATGATGAATAGATGGCAGCCAGCAGGAAGGCCATCCTGATAACGTATCCTGTCGAGCAGGTGATAAAAGAGGCTGTTTCGCTTGCGGACGCGGCCGGCTATGAAATCATTGACACCTTGACCCAGCGCCAGATTACAAGGTCGAGGTTTGGCATCGGGCGCGGCAAGGCTGAGGAGGTGAAAGAGCTGGTTGAAGAGCTCAGGCCGGACGTCATCATATTTGACGAAGTTATCAAGCCGACCCAGATGTACAATCTGGCCAGCCTTTGCAAGGTGCAAATAGTGGATAGGGAGCGGCTCATTCTGGAAATTTTCGAGCGGCGCGCAAGCACAACCGAGTCGCAGATCCAGATAAAGCTTGCGCAATTGCGCTACGACATGGCAAGGGCGCGGGAAAAGGTCAGGCTTGCAAGGGCTGGTGAGCAGCCGGGGTTTTACGGCCTTGGCAAGTACGAGGCAGATGTCTACTACCTTGACATCAAGAGGCGGGCGGCTGTGCTGAAGAAAAAGCTAGAAAGGGAGGAGACGAGGCGCCAGCTGCACAGAGATCAGCGGGCAAGAGCGGGCCTGCCCACTGTTTCGCTGGCCGGCTACACGTCTGCAGGCAAGACCACGCTGTTCAACACGCTCACAGGCGAGACCAAGGCCACGGACAAACACGTCTTTACCACGCTGTCCACGTTTACCCGCGCAATCGACCTGCACGGCGACAAGGTGCTGCTCAACGACACGGTCGGCTTTATCAGCAAGCTGCCCGCGTACATGATCGACGCGTTCAAATCAACGCTTGACGAGCTCACCTACGCAAGCATCGTGCTTTTGGTGATCGACATTAGCGAGCCAGTAGAGGAGACTGCCAGCAAGTATGACAGCTCGCTTGACGTGATAAACGAATTCAAGGTGCCCGGCACGAGGATAGTCTATGTCCTCAACAAGGTCGACCTGACTAATCCTGAGGACGCGTTTGACAAGGCAGGGCAGCTTGGCATCCTGGACAGCAGGCGCGTGCTCCCGGTTTCGGCAAGGACCGGCTACAACATCAACCAATTGAAAAAGCTGTTAAGGTCAATGCTGTTTGAAACTGAAAAAGTAAAGGACGCTGAAGTAAAAGAGCGCATGGAGAAAGAGCAAACGTGAAGGTCTCGGTGCTCAGGATCGGCCATCGGCTCGTGCGTGACGACAGGGTGACCACGCACGCCGCGCTTGTCGCAAGGGCGTTTGGCGCAGACAGGATATACATGACAGGCATCGACCAGTCAGTCAGCGACACCGTTGAAGGCGTCGCCAAGAGGTGGGGGGGCGACTTTAAAGTTGAAGTTATACAGGACTGGAAGGGGCTTGCAAAAGCATGGAAGAAAGAGGGCGGCAAGGTTGCGCATCTCACGATGTATGGCATCAACATCGACGACGCCGTTGAGCGCTTGCGCAAGGAAGACAAGATTCTGGTAATAATAGGCGCGGAAAAAGTACCGCGGGAAGCGTACGA
>JAHEZV010000043.1 GCA_023250885.1 Nitrososphaera sp.
CAGGGATGCTCACTGATAAGTCCGGATAATTACGAAAGGTTTCTGCAAAACGCGGAGGAGCAATGGACACGCAGACATGGAGATGAAAAAAAATGCAGAGAACACCCCGAAGATCATTGCGGACAACTACTAGGCAGTCCAGACCGCGTGAAAACAAGGCTTATAACATCATTTTTCATCATTTGCAGCAACGTGCAACTTTACGACACCGTGGCAGGAAGAACAAAGAAGTTTGTTGCCAATGGCAATTATATAAGGATGTTCCTTTGCGGCCCAACGGTGTACGACTACTCCCACATCGGGCACGCGAGAATGCTCCTCTTTTATGACCTGATGGCAAGATACTTCAGGTCCAGAAGGACAGGCGTCAGCGTCATAGTCAACATAACAGACATTGACCAAAAGATATTCAGCAAGGCGAGGGCAACATCGGCAGGGCCGGCCGAGCTGGCTGGCAGATTCATTGACGAATTGCTCTGCGACCTGTCGTCGCTTGGCATCGATGGCTTTGCGCTTGCGCGCGTGTCGGATCATGTAAGCACGGCGCGGCAGCTGGTTGCGGGGCTCCTGCAGGCCGGCAGGGCCTACTCTGCCGGCGGAAACATCTACCTTGACGCTGCCTCTGTCCCATCGTTTGGCAGGATGGCAGGGATGGCAAGAAAGGACCTGGACGACTGCAGGCTGGACATCTCGCCGGCCAAAAAGTCGCCGTCAGACATACTGCTCTGGAATGGAAGTGAAAGTTTCGAGGTATCCTTCCGGGACTGCGTTCTTGGTAGCGGCATACCATGGTGGCACATGCAGGACTCGTCGGTGGCGATGGCCTGCTACGGCGGCTCGTACGACATACACGGCGGAGCAAGCGAGCTTGTGTATCCACACCACGAATCTCATCTTGCGCAGCTGGAGGCGCTCACGTCGCAGGACAAACCTGTTAGGTTCTGGACCCATGTAGGGTTGGTGCGCATAAAAGGCAAGAAAATGAGCAAGTCCCTTGGCAACACGATCGCAATCCGTGACCTGCTCAGGAGACACAGCCCAAACGCACTGAGGCTTTACTTTTACTCAAAGCAATACAGAGACGACATTGAGTTTGCAGAAAATGACCTTGGCAGGTTCGAGCGCATCGACCATATGATAGCGTCGGCTCTGAACAGGCAGCCCGCCGCAAGAAAGATGGCAGGCAGATTTTTGGATTGCATTGAAGATGATTTTGACGTGCCTGGCGCACTTAACGTATTGATCGGAGCTGCCAAATCACGCAGCGCAGACCTTGACGCGATGGTGAGCGTCTTCGGACTACGATATTGAAAGGATGGAGGACAACGAGTGGTCCTTCTGCTCCATGTGGACAGAGCGGATTAGGTCTGGCTGCGCTGACGCTTTGCTCAACAGCAAACTTGAAGGCGACTATTTCTTTAACAGGGCAAGCGTGTCTAGTTGCCCCGATCCTGTTGTGGCGGCCGGCCAGGTCGCGAAAACGTTCTGGAAAAAAGGAATGGACTGCTACTTGTACGATAAGGACGGCGGGCTGGCTGAAAAAGGTCTTGCCCAGATAGATACCATGCACGTGCTAACGGCTAGCTCCGCCGGCGCAACCGGCAGGACAAAAGTCGTCCCGATCGACCGCTCTTTGCTGCCTGTCTGGATAGACGTATTTTGCAGATCTTTTGCGGTGCCTGACTGGAAGATAGAGGTTGAAAGGATAATGAACGCCAACTTTGTCAGGCTAGAGTTGCTGCTCTCTTACAAGGACGGAGTGCCTGCAGGATGCGCCGCGCTTTACAGAAAAAACGGCAGAGCCGGCCTCTACTGCCTTGGCACAGTCTCGCAGTTGCGCAGGAAAGGTTTGGCAAACGACATACTTGCAACCGCAGCCAGCCTTTCCAATAATCTGTTTCTCCAGACGCTTGGTAGCGAGGGGTTGCTGCCGTTTTATGGAAAAGCAGGCTTTACGGTTGCTTATGCCAAGAAAATCTATGTGCTCCGGCGCGCAACAAATTAACAAGTTTGAAAAACTGTGTAGTAAAATAAATCTGTACCAAAATTTCTAAACACAATTCCCTACAGACAGAAATAACCTGTAAATATCAAATTTTGAATTACGTGTTAGAACATGCTATACGACGTGGATGATCGCG
This sequence comes from Nitrososphaera sp., assembly GCA_023250885.1. Taxonomy (GTDB): domain Archaea; phylum Thermoproteota; class Nitrososphaeria; order Nitrososphaerales; family Nitrososphaeraceae; genus Nitrososphaera. The sequence goes on from JAHEZV010000043.1 coordinate 2,142, forward strand.
AAGGCCAGGGGCTGACCATTCAACGTCCAGCATGCCAGGTTACAGGGTGTTTCGAGCTCGCTTCTGTATACGTGGTATCAAGGAAAGCGACATCAACCCCCTGAGCCTTGACGCGCGAGAAAGGTAGATGATAATGGGAAAAAGTTCCGCTGGCAACATCAACGCGTTCAACCTCATATTGTATTTGTGCGCGTGGCATGATTATGACCGAAGTATCTGCGAAAGGAAAAGGAGCTAGAAATAACTAAGCGGCGGCACTTTGTGCCCAAGGAAACAGAGTAGATTTATTACTCTGCATTTGATGCCAATCATATCATGGGGAGAAAGGTCAAGGTTGCCGTAGCTGGCGTCGGCAACTGCGCATCTGCTCTTATCCAGGGCACCCGATATTACCGCGACAATTCAGAAGCCCGCAAGCCCGACAAAGATTGGATAGGCCTTACGGCCTACAGCATCGGCGATATCGATCCTTCAGACATTGAGTTTGTGGCCGCATTTGATGTCGCTGAGACCAAAGTAGGCAAGGACCTTTCTGAGGCGATCTTTGCGAAGCCAAACAACACCGTCAGGATAGTCAAGGAAATGGACAAGATGGGTGTCAAGGTGATGAAGGGCGAAGTGCATGACGGAGTCGGGCGCCACCTTTCGCAGAAAGTCAAGGTAGCAAACACCCCAGCTGTCAACGTAGCGCAGGTGCTCAAGGACACCGGCGCAGCGATGCTGCTCAGCTATCTGCCTGTTGGTAGCAGGCGCGGCACTCAATACTATGCCGAAGCCGCCCTTGACGCGGGCTGTGGGTTTATCAACGCCATTCCAGTTTTCATTGCATCCACGCCAAAGTGGCAGCAAGCATTTGCAGGTAGAGGATTGCCTTGCGCCGGCGATGACGTGATGAGCCAGCTCGGAGCTACGGTTCTGCACAAGACTCTTGTGAAACTATTTGTTGACCGCGGCATCAAAGTGGACGAAACATACCAACTGAACATCGGAGGCGACATGGACTTTTACAACATGCTTGACGAAGAGCGGCTGGAGGACAAGAGGATAAGCAAGACAAGCGCGGTGGCCGCCATGGTGCCGTACGAAATCCCAATGCGCATCGGGCCGTCCGACTTTGTGTCGTTTCTTGACAACGACAAGGTGTGCTACATTTCGATAAAGGGCCGGTACTTCGGCGGGATACCTGTAGAGCTCGACCTGAAACTAAAGGTTGTGGACGCTTACAACAGTGCCGGCGTCATGATAGATGCCGTGCGGGCGACCAAGATAGCCATCGACAGGGGCATTTCGGGTCCCCTTGAGAGCATTTCGGCGTACTGCTTTAAGCACCCGCCGGTGCAGCTGCCCTACTCTGTTGCCAAGGCAAACTTTCTAGAGTTTGTTGAAGGCAAGCGAGAGCGTTAGCAGTGGGATAAAAAATAATTCACTAAAAGGAGCTGGATTGAACGCTACAACGCATAATTAGGCCTTACGAAAACTCAACCCGATAGCTGTCATTGGTTCATATAAAAAAGCTCGAAGTGTATGGGTTCAAGTCGTTCGGGTTCAAGAACACCATAGTGCACTTTGACAAGGGGATGGTCGTCGTGACCGGCCCAAACGGCTCTGGCAAGTCCAATATTCTGGACGCAATCATGTTTGCGATAGGCGAGAACAGCCCCAAGGCGCTCAGGGTGGACAAGTTCCAGTCGCTATTCCACGACAGCCAGAACAGTAACCACCGGCTAATCAGGGTCAGCCTAACGTTTGACAACGCCGACAGGGGCATCCCGGTCGACGAAGACAGCGTAACCCTCACCCGCGAGATGGAAGGGCAGAACGGCGAGAGCCAGTATTCCCTCAACGGCAAGAAGGTCAGCAAGACTGCCATAGTGGAGCTGCTTGAGGTGGTGCTTGCCGCGCCAAACAAGCTGAACATTGTCCAGCAGGGCATGATAACAAGGGTATCGGAACTCAATTCTGAGGAGCGGAGAAGAATAATCGAGGACATTGTAGGGCTATCCTACTTTGACGAGAAAAAGACCGAGGCGCTCAAGCAGCTTGACGAGGCCGACAGGAGGCTTGAAGTGGCGTTTGCAAGGATGGGCGAAATCCGAAAGCGCATAGACGAGCTTGAAGCAGAGCGGAACGACCAGCTTAGATATGATCAGCTTAGTTCAGAACTTAAACGCTTCAAAGCAGTGCAAATCTCAAACACCATACGGACGGTGAGGCTCAAGCTGGCCACAAGCACCCAGATCTTAGACTCCAACAACCTAAAGTCGTCCCAGCTATCAAAGCAGGTTGACGAGCTCAGGCGAGAGATCGAAACGGTGGACGCCACGAAGACAAAGTTCATCCAGGAAGTCGACACAGCCACCCGGGTCAAGGCGCAGGTGGCAAGCAAGATATCAAGCGTCGTCCACGATTCAGAGCGCACAAAGGCGATGCTTGGCGAGTCCGAGCGGCGCATAGCAGAGATAGAAAGGAGGATGCCGGCAATCGACGGCGGCAAGCAGGTGATTGCCCAGCGCATGGAAAACGCGCGTGCAGAGAATGACAGGCTGAAGGCAGGCGCGGATCAGAAAAAAACAGCCATGGCTGAGCTTAGGACAAAGCTAGACGCCATTGACGTAGAAGTCGAGGAGATAACTGCCAAGGTCGCAAAGTACGGCGCGTTCAGGAACAGGCTGGAAAAGAGGCTTGCCAGAATGTCGGCTCTAAAGGGACAGATCGAGCTTGCCGCTGCAATGGTCGAAGAAAAGATCAAGACAAGCAACTACAAAAAGAGTTCCAACGACTCGGCGCTTAGTGCGCTCCAGTCTGAAATTTCGGCTGCAAAAGGCAAGGTGGCGGAGCTTGAAAAGTCACTCGAAGCTGACAGGAAAAAACTACAGGACGCATCCAGGGTCGTTACCGAGCTTGCAAACGCAAAGACAGATCTTGAAAAAGAGCTCGCCCGCTCTGCCAACTTGCTTGTGAGGGCAGAAAGCCTTGCTACCAAGTTTGAGGAGCGGGCGAACCTTGCCAAGAACGCCATGGCAGAGGATTTTGCTATTGCAGAGCTGATTAATGAAAAGGACAAGTTTGGCATCAAGGGCCTCGTGCACGACCTGATAAGATGGGACAGGACCTACGAGCGGCCCGTGCTTGCGGCAGGCTCTGAATGGATGAAGGCCTTTGTCGTGGACGACATCAAGTCCATGATATTGATAGCCGCCTATGCCAAGGAGCGCAGGCTGCCGCGCCTTAGGATAATTCCACTGGATGTTGTCGGCCGTTTCAAGCAGAATCAGGATGTGCCCGGTGACGATGTCAGCATCATTGGAAGGCTGTCTGATTTTGTGCATTCTGACTATGGCAGGCTGCCTGCGTTCCTTTTCTCAGACACGCTCCTTGTAAGGAATTCGTCAGGTGCATTCATGCTGGCAAAGCAGGGTTACAGGACTGTGTCGGCAGAAGGCGAGCTGTTCGAGCCGGCGGGAGGCTCGATGTCGCTCGACTTTGGAGGCAAGATAACCAACATGGCAAAGGCGATATTGTTTGGCGACTCTGTTGAAGATCTGCGCGAAATGTTGGCCAAGCTATCAAAGACGGTGGAGAAAATGAACGCACAATTGCAAGAGATTTCCGAGCGGATAAGCACAAGCGAAGCCGATAAGGTCAGGCTCGAGCTTGGGATCAGCAACATGGAGAGCAAGATCGCAAGCGAGCGGGAAGCCACGAGGTCAATGGAAAAATCAGTGTCGCAGTTTATTTCAGGCAACCAGATTCTGCAGCCAGAGGCGGACATGCTGGCGGCAGAGCTTGTCAGGTATTCAAGAAGACTTGAACTTTTGGCACCTACCATTGACAGACTGTCGGCGAGGCTGCGGAGCATCGGCGATGAGCCGTCCAGCAAGAGCGAGCTTGCCGCCAATAACCTGCGGCGCAACCAGATAATCAAGGGCATAGAAACGACCAACATCGAGCTTGGCCAGGCGACGACAATGATTGGCGGGCTTGAAGGCAGGTTTGAGCTTGAGACGCGGCAGCTGGACGAGATGGGCAGCGAAAAGGAGCGACTCGCGCTCGAACTGGAGCAGCGCAGGCACCAGATCGAAGAGCTGCGGGCAAAGTCACAATCGATTGAAGCAGAATTGATGGGACTAAGGGATGAGGAGCAGCAGATAATCGATTCCTCCGGCAGCGCCTACAGCGTGCTTCTGGAATACGAGCGCAAGATAAAGGGACTTTCAGAAAATGAAAGGAAGGTGTCAAAAGAGCACAACATAATAGAGCGCGAATCCGCGCTGCTCAGAAAGGACGTCGCCGACCTTACCGCCGAGGAATCGCGCCAGACAAACGACCTGCTGTGGCTCGGGTACAAGAACCTACTTTACGAAATGGATGTAGGAGCGGCTATCAAGGAGTTGACAGACGAGTACGAAGGTGTTAGGTCAAGGATCAACCTGCGCGCCGACGAAGCATACGTGCAGGTGATGGATGGATACCGCGGGATGTCAACCCGGCGCAACCAGCTTGAAAGGGAGCGCAATTCCATCGTTTCATTTATTGAGCAGATAGTGAAAGAGAAGGAGAAGGTCTTCATGGAGGCATTCCAGAGGGTCGACGGCGACATCCGCAGCACGTTTGAGAGGATGACGGGAGGCGCGGCGTGGCTCGAGATAGAGAACCAGGCAGACATATTCTCTAGCGGCGTGATGCTGCTCATGCGCTTCCCCGACAAGAACGTTCCCCGCGAGTCCACCGCGCTGTCTGGAGGCGAAAAGACAATTGCGGCAACAGTATTCCTGCTTGCGCTCCAGTCATTGAAACCATCGCCGTTCTACCTGATGGACGAGGTTGACGCGCACCTTGACGCCCAGAACACCGAGCGCCTGTCCAAGGTCTTGCTAGAACGCTCGAGGGACAACCAGCTAATCATGGTCACCCTGAAGGACTCAACCGTGGCAAAAGCAGCACTAATTTACGGAGTCTACCAGAAGGAAGGAGCGTCGCAGGTAGTGAAATACAAGAATCCCGCGCAAGTCGCGCTTGCACAGATAAGCGAAAACAAGGCGTAAATACAGAAAGTGATCATTATCCACGTTGGCAATTAACCTCCAGCAGCCGAAGAGGCTGCTGACGCTGTCGCTTGCAGTCACTGCCCCCATAGCGCTAGTCGAGGTTGTAGCGGGCATTTTGAGCAACAGCATTTCGCTTGTAAGCGACTCGGTGCACATGTTCACTGATGTGATGGCCATTGCGCTGAGCCTCTTTGCCATAACTATGGCTGCAAGGAGCCACTCTGGCGTCATGACCTTTGGCTACCATAGAGCTGAGGTTCTGGCTGCGCTCGCAAACGGAGTCGCCCTGTCTGCCATCTCTGTGTGGGTGCTCTACGAAGCATTCCTGCGCGTCATGTCGCCGCGCCTGATAGATGCGCCGCTCATGTTGGCTGCGGCTGGCATCGGCCTTGCAGGCAACCTGGCGGTGATGTTCCTGCTCAAGCACCACGCCGGCAAGAGCATTAACATCCAGAGCGCGCTCGTGCACGTGATCTATGACGCAGTGTCGTCTGTTGCAGTCATTATTACCGGATTCATTGCATTGCATACGGGCATTACGGTTGTCGATCCACTGGTGGCGTTCCTGATAGCTGGGCTGGTGGCAAGAAGTGCCTATACCATCGTGAGGAGCAGCACCCACATACTGTTGGAGGGTGCCCCCCGCGAGCTCGACATGCAGCAGGTCATTTCCACCCTGAGGCAGCTGGACGGGGTGGTTGACGTCCACGACCTGCACGTCTGGACAATATCGACAGGCATGGACGCTCTGAGCGGCCACGTGGTCGTACGCGACCAGATGCTGAGCCAGTCAAGCAAGCTACTGGACGACATAAACAAAGTGCTTGCCGAGCGCTACAACATCACGCATACCACCTTACAGCTGGAGAACGAACAAAAAGTGTCCTTCAGGAGGACTGCGACAAAAAGTTAGTTTAGCTACGACTATCAGACGATCCAAACGTATACTGCCATTATCGATTTTACAGCTCGCTTATGTGGAACTTTGACATGCAGCCGGTGCATTCATAGATCTCGTCTCCGACTGGGCCGGATACGTTGAACTTGACAATCGTGGTGCATTTTGGACAGCGCCCGTCCACCCTGCGAGACTTTCTTGCCGGCCTGGCAAGCGTTTTTCTCCTTCTGCTACCCATATACGGGCAAGAGAAGACTCTACCGTTTTATAAATCAAGTTCAGTTATTGTTATATTGCTTTGACTGCAGCAACAAAGTCGTGCTTTTGCCCGAACACTGCTCTGCAAAGGTTGACGGTGAGGACTGCCAGCTGGCACCTTCGTACGTCGTGTCGGTGCAATCACAGGAAGGCGAATACATGCTTGCAGTGGTCTGCCACGACCACAAAAGCGGGCTTGAAGTGCGGTTGATTGCAATGCAAGAAGAGGGCAAGATACCGCATGGCAGGATGCTCTTCCAGCCTGTCAAGGCTGTAGTCACTGACTGCGTCAGGGGAATGTACGAGGACTATGTAGAACTCGAATTAAAGCGGAGCATCGAGTCGGACAGAAGGATTGCTTAGAGCTCTTTTTTGTCATCTTCATCGCAGTCCTTTAGAGTCCACGGGAACCATTTTCCGATTAGCTTGCCCCAGTCTATCTTCAGTGAATAGTAGATCATCACTACAAGCAATGCGATGCTTGCGACAGCGGCTGCAATGAGTGTCGTGTCATTGCCGGTTGAATCTGCTACCAGACGCTCCACAAATGGCCTTCCAAAGTACACAGACCCCCAAACTATCAACTGATTCATCGCTAGCTTGCCTGCAAACGTGGCAGCTACAAACTTCCAAGGGCTGTACTTGGCAAGCCCAAGAGGAATGTAGACAAGGTCGTCTGGTATTGGGGTAAGTGCAGCAGCAAACGCGCCCGGCCATCCGTACCTGCTTACCAGTTTTTGCAGTGGAAGCATTCTCTTCTTTGTTTTCTCACTGAGCATTTTCCGGCCGTAATAGCTGGCAAAAAAGATCGCTGTTTTTGCCGCGACGCTTCCGATTGCGCTTGAAAGTGCAATGATGTTTGGATCAAATCGCGGGTTAAAGGTTGCCGTTATCAGCAGCGGAAAATAAGGAACCGGAATGAATGGTATGATGCTAAATACAAAGCTGATTACAAGAATGCCTACATACCCAAGCTCAGGGTCAAACGGGAACAGGTCTTCAATGCTGGTGACCAATTGCTAACTCACTAGTATGCCCTTGCAAGTATTGCTGCCTTCTTGCTATCCTGCCCACAGTAGATGCACTTCTCCGGCCTGTCCTGCTGCTCAAACGGCAGCACCCTGATGTCTGCCCCTGTGTCTGCCTTTATTCCTTCTTCGCATTGTTCTTGCCCGCACCAGCCAGCCATGGCAAACCCGCCCTTGCTCCCAATTATTAGCTTGAATTCGTCATATGAAGCAGGCCGGGAAATATTTTCATCCAAAAATGCCCTTGCCCTTGAGAGCAGGCTCTCCTGTATCTTGGCCAAGAGCGAATTTGCAGTGTCCGCCAGTTTTGCGCGATCATCCTGCATCTTCTCCTTCGTGTCGCGCCTCACAAACTCGACCTGTCCCTTTTCGATATCCCGCGGCCCGAGGTTTATGCGGAGCGGTACACCCTTCATCTCCCAATCGTTGAACTTCCAGCCAGACGTGTATTCGTCTCGGCCGTCCATGTAAGCCCTGATGCCGGCGCGCTTTAATTCTGATTCTATTTCGCCGGCCCTGTCCTTCACCAGCTTGGCGTCCTTGTCCTTGTGTATCGGCACTATCACGACCTGTATCGGTGCGACCTGCGGCGGCAAGACCAGTCCCTTGTCGTCGCCGTGTACCATTATGAGCGCCCCTATGAGGCGCCATGAAACGCCCCACGAGGTCTGCCACGCATAGTGCTCCTTGGTGTCCTTGCCGAGGTATTTTATTTCAAAGGGCTTTGAAAAGTTCTGCCCTAGGTGGTGCGAAGTCCCCATTTGGAGCGCCCTGCCGTCCGCCATCAATCCTTCAAGCGTTGTAGTGTACTTTGCGCCGACGAACTTTTCGCTGTCGCTCTTGTAGCCTGTTACTGCCGGCACTGCAAGGTAGTTCTCTATCAAGTCTTTGTAAATGTCAAGGATCGTCATGACCTCCTGCTCTGCCTCCTCTTCCGTGGCGTGTACAGTGTGCCCTTCCTGCCAGAGGAATTCCGACGTCCTGATGAAAGGCTTGGTGGCCTTGATCTCTGCCCGGAGCGCAGTGTTCCAAAAGTTGATCTTTAAAGGCAAGTCGCGGTAGCTCGTTATCCACTTTGCAAAGACAGAGTATGCAAGCGTTTCAGAGGTTGGCCGCAGCGCCAGCCTTTCGCTGATGTCGTTGTCGCCGACCTTTGTGACCCAGAATACTTCTGGCGTAAAGCCTGCAAAGTGGTCCTCTTCTTTTGCAAGGAGGCTTTCAGGTATCAGCACCGGCAGAAAGCCATTCTGGTGGCCCGTCTCCTTGAACCGCTTGTCGAGTATGTCCCTTATGGACTCCCATATTGCGTAGCCGTAGGGGCGCAAGACAATGAATCCCTTGACTGGGGCATAGTCGGCAAGCCCGGCCTTAAGGACTACCTGAGTGTACCACTCGCTGAAATCCTCGCTCTTTTTGACGGTTATGCCTGCTGCTTCTTTGGGTTGCGAACTCACGCTTGACAATTGCACAACTAGTAGGATTTATGAAGTTTATTGTACAACCGGCGTCTTGCAGCCTTGTGCAAAGATCGCCCTGCTCTGGCCTTCTGATTGCCAGACGGTGCGTCGGATGCTATCCTGTTCCATATAATGTGCATGCTCTTATATTTTGAAAAATGTTCGAAACATTGTGTAATGTTCTAGCACAGATATGTATTAGCTCTTGTTAAATACAGACGCCTATCTTCAGTTACTATGCAAGAGACAGGCCGGCAAAGATTGGAACCAATGAATAAGGCTATTTTTGAATTCCGTATAGAACATAAAGCAGCTAATCAGCCCGGCGACAGAGAATTACAAGAACTTTTTGTCTGCCAACGTTTACTACCAGCTGCAGTTGGGGCACATGGCAGAGCAGGCAGGCGAGCTGGCTGGCCTGATGCACCTTCAGGTGATGGCTGAAGTTTGCCAGTCGATGCTGGAAAGAATGTACCCTGATCCGGGCTACAGCGGCTCGCCCTTGCAGTAAACTTGTCCTGAAACCCTGCTGTGGAAGTTTCTGCAAACATAGCACTGAAGGAACCCGACTTCCTGTTTTAAAACCGGGCAGTCGACTGACTCGAGCTTCATCCGCTTAAGCATCTTGGGGCTAACGCCCTTTACCTTCAGCTTGCCCTTTTCGTCCATCATGCCGGTGCTCAGGAGCTCGGCCTTGGCCTGGTCTGTCAGCTTGATCGACTTTTCCGCCTGCTTGATCGCAACAAGGTGCTTAACTCCTTCAGGGAGTGCTTCGCTCATGACAGCGAAGTTTGGCAATGCTGGTATATGACCCTTTGGGAATTATACGAAGTCGGTGATCCTTGTCTGGTTTTTGAAGGCGTGCCACAACCGGCTCTTGCGCGCAATTTCATACCTTGACATCGACAGGCCGCCGCTAGCAAACGATATTGCCTGCTCAAGGCTTTCGAATTTCTGAGGCGGCTTTTTCAGCGCTTCCCTCACTCCTTCCCTTATCTGCCATACTCCAAGCGGCATGACGTACTCGGGATGTATTTCGCGGAGCACAAGGGCTGCCCCCCTTCTGCGCCGGCGCGCCAGATGCTCGGCCACTCCAAGGCGAGCCGCGAAATACGCGCCCGCAATCGTTGGGTAGTGGTCGAGCCCCCTAGCATCCTCGTAGTCGGCGCCTGTCGCGATCTGGCCGTTGCCGGCGAACCACGACTCGATCATCTCAAAGCTCCACACGTCATCAGGTATCAATATTACGGAATAGTAATTTGCAAGGTGGGAATACCGCGTTACCTCGAATAGGTCAATCGCACGGTTTGCCCCGTTCTCCCTTGCCAGCCTGCCTGATATATTGTCGTCTGTCGCGGAAAT
>JAHEZV010000044.1 GCA_023250885.1 Nitrososphaera sp.
CTCTACTGTTTCGTTCAGCAATAATGCCGGCCAGATAAATATCGATGGAGGCAAGGGCGTCGGCAGGGTGACCAAGCCCGGCCTCGGGCTTGAAATGGGAAGGGCCGCGATCAACCCGACACCGATGAAGATGCTAGAGCAGGCAGTCCGCGAGGTCGCGAAAGACCGACTAAAAAAGCACGGAGTCGAGGTTGTGATATCTGTCCCAAAGGGGAAAGAGATTGCCAAAAAGACAGACAACCCTCGCCTTGGGATTCTTGGTGGCATCTCGATACTTGGCACAACCGGCATAGTCCTGCCTTATTCCACTGCCTCATTTGCCGCCTCAATCAGGCAAGGCCTCGATGTGGCGATTGCAATGGGTGCTGACACTGCCGTTCTAACCACTGGTGGGCGCAGCGAGGACTTTGCCAAGGCACTGTTCAAGCTGCCGGATCACTGCTTTGTGCAGATGGGCGACTTTGCCGGCTATTCTATAAAGCAGTGCGCAAGCAAGAAACTACGAAAGGCGATCATTGCCGGCTTTATCGGCAAGCTGACAAAGATGGCGATGGGGGTCAAGCAAACACACGTCGCCGGCTCGCACGTTGACATGGAGTTCATGGCGCGCCTTGCAGCAGAGTGCAAAGCGCCGCCAAAGGTTGTGCAGGAAATCGAGGGCGCAAACACCGCTCGGCACGTTTCTGAGATAATAATGAAAAACAATGTCGCCGGCTACTTTGATCTTGTGTGCAAAAAAGTGCACGAGCAGATGAGCGAGCACGCAAAGCGGCAGCTGGAAATTGAAGTGATGATGTTCGAGTTTGACGGCAAAGTGACCGGCCGCTATCCTGTCTAGCGCTTTCTGTACTGCTCTTTGAGCATTTCGATGCGGCCGCCGTGCTTGTCCTTGTAGGATGCCCTGCACAGCGTGCAGCAAAAGAACCTTTCATAGTTGGCAAATTTCAGCACCTTTGGCTTGCCGTGGATGGGACCTCCGCAGAACTCGCATTTCAATTTGACCTTGAGTCCCTCAACGTAAACGTGGAAATGCTTCTTTTGCTTTTTCAGCGACTCCAGCACGCCACCAAATTCGTTCTTGCCCTTTTTGTCAACCTTGGACAGGTCAATTTCCGGCCTGACTGCCTTGATGAGGCCCATGTTTACCAGGCGATCGTACCTAGCCTTGACGGTGGGCGTGCTCACCTTGATCTCGCGTGATATTGCGCGGAAGGACTTGCGGCCGTCCTGCATTAGCGACTTTACTATGGCAACATCCGTGTCATCAAGCTGGACTGGCAATAATTTCTTGTTCCCGTGACTGCCTTATAACCTAACTATTTGAAAATTCCTTTGGGAGACAGAACGGAGGCTGGTCCTATCCTCGCCTCTATAAAGCCGCCTTCTTTATTGAATTCCATATTGGTATAAGGATAGATCCACTGATCATATTGTAATAGGTTTCCATTGAAGTCAATTACGCTATCGGTATTATCATAAATTTTTTCTAGCTTGTCTTCACCAAAATCTGATTTAAGATGGACATCTATGAAAAGTAGAATGTAGTCCGTATCGACATCAAAATATCGAATATCACCATAGTCCTTCAACGTATTAGATATGTGGAATGCATATGGGAAAATCCAAGAGTATGCGGGACTTGTCGCCAATGCGGTGTCTTTATGATCTATGGCATAATTTACTCCAAATGCAGCTGCCTGAAATTGAGCTGAGGTCACATTTGTATTAATTAGAACCACTGTAGCTGTCAGGCCGAATACAACAAGTGCCATCGGAGGGAACCATGATATCAACTGCGTGCTAATAACTTCTTTATTGTTTTCGAACCGTCTTGTCATTCTATCAAGTATAAGCTTTGATGAGGAAATACAAAGAGCTGGAACAATAGGCAAGACATAAAAGTATTGATGATATCCTACTACAGAAAAGAAAGTTGCAAATGGCAAAAACCATAACAAAAGAAAATAATCCTTTTTGAGTCCGGCGTGGACGAGTCCAGCAGCACCTAATATGAGCAACACAGGATCAACCTTTGTGAAAGGTATCCACATTGCACTAATTACATCGTTCTTAAGCTTAGACTGTCCGATTACATCTTTCAACCACAAATCAAACTGCCCTGAAGATGCAGTATGGATTGGCCAAATCATTGGAATTATTATTACGGGAATGAGCCAGAGGCCTAACTTTGCCGCTTTCCATTTTATCTCGCTGCCATGCTTGTATCTACTACTGTCATCCCGGGTTGGAGATTGAATGATCAGATATGCGACAAGTGGAATGGCTGCAAATGCGGGTATCTTCGTAAAAATCGATATGCCAAGCATTATTCCTGAAGCGAATATCAGCAACAAAGATGTCCGTCTTCCTCTGGTTGTCTGGCTTGCATAACAAGCAAGCAATATTGAGGAAAGGAGGAACGGAAGCAAAATAGAATCTAGCAGTATTCGTCTAGTCAGCCACGTAAAGGGCATGACAGTAAAAAGAATCCCTGCAAATAGAGCAACATTGTTTCCATATCGTAACTGGGTTATCTTATAGATGAGAAAGGTATCAACGATTGCGAGCATTCCCATTATCAAGCGAGGCACGGCAAGAAGTGAAGAAATCGATTCAGTACTGGCCTGAAGATCTAGTGAAGATGGATAATCAATTAGAGAAAATATCCCTGCCAAGAAAAGCTGGCCAAAGTATGGGTGATCATAAAATGTTCCTTCCTGTGGTCCTAGCCCAGCCATAACGTGCATTGCTCTTCTAATATAGATGCCTTCGTCATAGAACATGTCTGGAAAACCGGACGGATTCCAAAGATGAACAAAACCGGACAACACAAATAGTATCAAAATAAGAAATTTCTTGCTGCTAGTTGACAAAATTATTTTCATGTCCTAATCTCTGGATGTTTACTTTAATACCAAGATCTCATAGTATTCATTTTCATACACCTTCTTGTAATGCTCATCAAGTACATTCTGTCTGTCTTGCCAGTATTTGGCAGGGGATATCCCATCAAGATCAGGTTCCTTGCTCGTAACCATCCATTTATCATATGACCAAGGCTCATGGAACGACTGTTTCCACATACTTGATTCGAGTATTTCATCGTACTCTCTGAGTGGAATGCCACCTGTCACCATTATTCTGTGCTCCTGAGCCGAGCCGGTCAAAATCATTATAGTTCCGACATCATACATAGAGCTCAGCGCCTCGCCGGCCTGTGCAGCAAACGGATTTGCTTTGTAAAAGAATCCACCTCTGGCATCAAGATATGTTGGTACTGCGCCAAGCGCAGGCGTAGATATCTGGAATACGAACAAAGCGCAGACCACAATCGCAATCAAGTTACGGTTTTTCTTTATCTTGTCTGGCAAGTTTGGCAAAAATGCAACAGTTGCCAGCATTATTATCAGCGGCGTAAGCAGTATCACAAATCTAGAGTTAAACCAAAAGGTCATCTCGCCAATCCCAATTAGTAAGGAAATTATCGTGAAAATTGGCGGTAGAACTAAAAATATGTACAGCATGCGTCTATCTTTTCCTCCTTCCTTGATCTTCCTATGTGAAATGTACCCGGCTAAAGCAGCAACCAACAGCATTGGGCCGTATATTACAAAGGCAGTTGCTCCGTATACCGACAAGACATTTGCAGGCTGGAGAAACAGTATTGCCCGATGTTCGCGACTAAGCGCTTGTGAAGAAGCAGAGTAGTACTGCGCCTTGGCAAACTCCAGCGAACTGCCGTACTCATATTGGTTGTATGCTAGCCAGAAAATAATGCCGGCAAAGGATATGAATGATAGCAATACGACAAAAATCCTTTTTCGAGAATCTGCTTTATTGTCCCTGAATGCCAGCACGATTGCAAACGGTACAATGAATAAAGGGAGAATCCATCCTTCGTATCTGGAAAGAGTAGCAAGGGCTACGAAAATTGCGGATAATGCCAGATTGCGTAACTGCTCGGAATTTCTGTACCACTTTTGCATAAAATACGCCGCTGCCACAAAGAATAGCATGAACGGCGCCTCCGTCATGGCAGTCAAGCCGAGGTAAAGGATATTGGGGTTGGTAACGTACAGAATAGCCACGACAAACGTCGCGTATCCAAGTCCTGTCGTCAAATGCATCCTTGCCATCTTGTAAAGAAGAGCCGTAGTTATCGCCAAACATGGCAGGCTCACTATCAGGCCAGCAAAGCCCGTTGTGAATAATGGATCGATGAGAGTAAATGGCAACAGCATAAAGTGCGGCAACGGAAGCCATACGGTGCCCATTTGCTGCAGGCCCGGGTCCATCCAATCTACCACCTTTCTTGCGATCAGCAAATGGGAGGCCGAATCGCCAAAATAAACCAGAGAATATTTGTCAAGGCTGTAAAGGTAGAACGCTGTCGAAAGGCCAAGCGCAATTACGATCCCAAAGATTATCCAGTGACCGTTATTTTGTATTCTAGATTGGGTTTGTAGCATTACTACCGCCGAGACGCAGCTCCATGCTTTGTGGCCGCATATTTATAACCACTGGAAACAGATATTACCTGCAATTTTTTCTATATTGATGCCAAGGCAAAATATTAATTCCCATCTCATTCAAGCATAATGCTACTTGTCCAAGACAGCCATTATCGCCATCACAAAACACGGGATCGAGATAGCGCGCAAGATAAAGCAAAAGATGCCCGAAGTGGAAATATACGTCCAAGCAAAGCACAGCGACGGTGGAACCGACATCAACTGGTTTTCAGAGCAGAGCACACAGCTTGTCGGCGACCTCTTCAAGACGTACGAAGCAATAATCTGCATATTCTCGCTTGGTGCAGTGATAAGGATGATCGCACCCCACCTGGTGGACAAAAAGAGCGACCCGGCAGTGATAGTGATAGACGACAGGGCAAACCATGTGATTAGCACACTGTCGGGCCACCTTGGAGGGGCAAACGCGCTAGCGAGGCTTGTCGCGTCGCTTCTTGGCGCGCAGCCTGTCATTACCACGGCAGCAGACGTCAACGAGACGATCGCGGTAGATCTCATTGGCAGGGAGTTTGGCTGGACAATAGAGAACTTTGAAAACGTGACCAAGACGAGCGCATTCATGGTCAACGAGGAAAAAATCGCGATCTACCAAGACGCAGGAGAAAGGAACTGGTGGTGCTCGCCGCTGCCAAAAAATGCCGCCGTCGTTGACAGCATCGAACAGGTAAAGTTGCCAGAGTTCAAGGCCGGCCTTGTTATCTCTGACAGGGCAATTTCAGATCCTGAAATAATAAGCAAGTCGGTCATTTATCGGCCCAAGTCGCTTGTGGTCGGAATCGGTCTTCACTGGGACACAGGCAAAGATGTCATCGAGTCAGGCATCACGGCAGTTTTCAAGGAAAAAGAACTGTCGTTCAAAAGCATACGAAACATCTCCAGCATCGACCGCGAAGCAAGGGCGAAAGGGATTGAAGAGTTTTCAAAACAGTACGGGATATCTGTCGAGATCTACGACAAGGACAAGCTGGCAGCAGTGAGCGTCCCGAACCCCTCTCAGACGGTGCAAAAGTTCGAGGGGACGCCAAGCGTTTCGGAGGCGTCGTCGCTCCTGAGCTCAAAGGGCCGACTGATAGTGCCGAAGCAGAAATTCCCGCCGAACTTGACCGTGGCAGTCTCGCGCATCAACTTTGTCTAAGTTGTAGATATAATCATGCCAGAGATTATAGTAAATATGTAGTGTCATTATACTGATGAATTAATTTTAGATACTTTGATGCTGTATTACAATTTTGAGGTGACATGTCTGAAACAGCAGTATTCCACTGGGAGCGCGTCATACTCAAGAACGTGCGGTCAAATGATGGACCTAACATTGGAAATATCATTTCAGAAGCGGGCGGCACCATCACTGTGATACAGGGTTCGAGCCGTGAATACAATATTCCAAAATCGGCCGTTGATTGCTTTGATTGATTAGAAGTCCGTCTTTCAATAAAGTATTCAGAAGTTCGAAGCTACAAGGTAGCATAGCTACCTTCCTTATTTTTGCAAGCTTCTATAAAAGAACTGTTTTGCTGGAATACTGGAAGCGCACACAAAGATGAAAGATATTTTAGCCCGGGCGAACCATCTAAACAGGCAGTTGAGAAAGGCACTTTTGATTGTCGACAGGGGAAGCAGGGAGCCGGACGTAAGGCAGGAGCTGCAAGAGATCTGCTCGATTGCAAAGCGCCGCGCCGGCTACGACTACGCTGACTATTGCTTCCTTGAAGTGCTTCCGCCCTTTATCGCGGAAGGCATCGGCCGGTGCATGGCAAACGGGGCCGGATTTATCACGGTGATGCCATATTTCCTGTACCCTGGCATGAAGCTGAAAGACACCGTGAAACAGAGCGCCAGAATAGGAAAAGACAGGAATCTAAAGATGGCCATCACAAAGCCACTTTCCTACCACCCGATGATGGCTCAGCTTATAGTCGACAGGATAAACGAGCTCAAAAATGACAGAGGGATCAGCCATCCTGACAAAGAGTGTGACGTCGTGCTGATAGGTCACGGCAGCAGCGACAAAAACGCCCGCGATGCTTTTATTCACGCCGCAAACGCGATAAGGCTGCACTACCGCAACGTCCACTTTTGCTTTCTAGAGCTCGATCACCCGAACATCGAAGAAGGGATTGGTCAGGCGGTTGCCGGTAACCCAGAAGTGATATTGATGATGCCCTACTTTTTGCACAGGGGAGCGCACATCAAGACAGACGTAGTCAAGGACGTAAATGCCGCGCTCGGCAAATACAACTTTACAAATGCGTTCATGGCCCGACACTTAGGAGTCGACGAAAAGCTGGTCAATCTCATAGTCGAAAGGGCAAGAGAGGTGGAGAAAAGGGTTGGCGTCTGACCATCACAGCGGGACTGCCCACAGCAGGGCAATGTCCGGCAGAGCGTTTGACATTGAAAAAAAGAGCTTTGAGATAATCGACTCTGAAATTGGAAGCCACAATTATGACGAGCTGCAGTGGATCATTGTCCGGCGAGTCATTCACGCAACTGCCGACTTTGACTTTGCAAGCAGAGGGAAAATCCTCTTCCACGAAAAGGCAATCGAGTCTGCGTTTGAGGCGATAAGAAACAGGTGCACCATCTTAACCGACGTTGACATGGTGCTTGCCGCGATAAACAAAAAATCGCTTGCCGACCTTGGGCTCCGGACAGCGTGCTACATATCTGACAACAGGATCGCAGAAGAGGCGCGCAAGTCTGGCAGGACAAGGTCAGAAACTGCCATGCGCCACGGGGCCAGGGACATGGACGGCGGCATAGTAGCGATAGGCAACGCTCCAACCGCGCTTTACGAGGTCATCGACATGATAAGCGAAGGCGCGATAAAGCCAGCGCTCGTGATCGGGATACCGGTTGGCTTTGTCTCTGCGCCACAGTCAAAGGAAGAGCTGGCCAAGATGGACGTGCCGTTCATAACAAACGTCGGAAGGAAGGGCGGGAGCCCGGCGGCGTCTTCGATAATGAACGCAATACTGCTGCTACACCAAAGCAAACAGTCATCTGCGTGAGTGCCTTGCACATGCCTGCACCAACCTTTCAGGCAGTTTTGCATCGGCAAAATGCAGGTGCATGTATGCCGCGAGGCCGCTTCCATTTACGATCAGGCCGTCTTTGTCGCCCGTTATGCCCCTCCCTTTTTTCATAGAGTAGGCGAATCTGGAATCGCGCGCGACATTTTCAATCAAAGAATAGTGGAATTCGTGTCCATGCAGGCGCGCCCTGCCAAAAACAGGGCCATCGCATTCCGCCGCTGTGTAGTTCAGGGTGAGCCTGCTTGTCATGAGCGTGTCGGCGTCTACCAGACCTGCCATTTTTCTCGCCATTTTTTCCCCCTTGTAACCCCTTATCGACCGGGTGAGGTACATCAGCCCGCCGCATTCGCCGTAGACTGGCGCGCCCTGTTGTACTGCCTTTCTGATCGATTTTATCATCGACTGGTTCTTTTCCAGTCTGTCAGCAAGCACCTCCGGGAACCCCCCGCCCAGCACTATGCCGTGAATGCCTCCAGGCAATTTTGGCTCATGCACGGGGCTAAAGAACACTAGTTCTGCCCCGCTTCTTCTCAGCGCATCAAGGTTGTCTGCGTAGTAAAAATTGAACGACTCGTCGAGGGCAACCGCGATTCTTGCATTCTTAGCAAAATCCGCGCGCGCAGGCGCCTCTGGAAGTGGGCTTGATCCACAGAGGTCCAGTATCCTGTCAATGTCTATCTGATCAGAGACTTGCTTTGCTGCGGAAACTATTGCCTTACTCTTTGCATCCTGCAGTTCAACTGCCGGGACGAGGCCCAGGTGGCGCTCCTCCATGTTGATCTCCATGTTGCGCTGGACAATGCCTACCACCGGCGCCTTGACTTTGCACGCAAGCGCCTCGGTGATGTAGCCGGCGTGCCTTTCGCCTGCCACGTTGTTCAGGATTATCCCTGCCATCCTGACGTTCCTGTCAAAGTGCAAAAAGCCGAGGATTATTGCAGCTATCGACCTTGCGCCCTTGCCTGCATCTACGACCAGCACCACAGGCGCGTCCAGAATCTTGGCCACGTGGGCGGTGCTGGCAAAGTCGTCCTTGCCGGACATGCCGTCAAACAGCCCCATGACGCCTTCGATCACTGCGACGTCGGCATCTTGGCATGCGCCAGAGAAGCAGTCAAGCACTCCCTGTTTTCCCATCATCCAAACATCTAGGTTACGCGACTGCCTTTTTGTTACAAACGTGTGGTATGAGGGATCGATAAAGTCAGGTCCGACCTTGAACGGCTGGACACTCAGGCCCTTCCTGCGGAGGGCATGCATGATGGCCACAGCAACGGTAGTCTTGCCCACACCGCTTGTGACCCCTGCAACGACGATTTTTGGGATCTGCACCAGCAAAGGATTGGATGGGTTTTAATTTTAACTTTTTAGATTGATTTTTATCTTCATGCCCATTAACGTGTGGAAGATGCCAGAAAGGGGCCTTGTAATAGTATACACAGGTAAGGGCAAGGGCAAGACTACAGCGGCGCTTGGAATTGTGCTCAGGGCGGTGGGGCACGGCTACAAGGTCTGCATGATCCAGTTCCTCAAGGGCGAGTGGTACTATGGCGAGCTCACCAGCTCAAAGAGGCTCGAGCCAGAATTTGAGATGATAGCCGCCGGCAAGGGATTCGTGGGGATAATCGACGACGACCACCCGATCGGGGATCACCAAGGCGCAGCAAAACAGGCACTCATGCTGGCAAAAGAGAAACTTGTGTCAGGCGCGTATGATGTCATGCTACTAGATGAAATCAACTATGCTGCAAAGCTAAACCTGATATCGGAAGATGACATTCTGGACATCATTGCTGCAAAGCCGGAAAAGACGAGCCTTGTGCTCACCGGCAACTACGCACCAGAATCGGTGATAGCTGCAGCAGACCTGGTGACAGAGATGAAGGAGATAAAGCACCCATATCAGAAGGGAATAAAGGCGAAAAAAGGCATCGACTTTTAGTATTAATTACATTGTTTGCGCGACCGTGGAGCAACCTTAAAGTATGCCATTTGCACCGTGTAACGTAATCCGCAAATGACTGCCACCGACGAGGTTCAGAGGCTTCCTGAGGAAGGAGAAATTGTAATTGCGACGGTAAAAGAAGTCACCGGCCACGGCGCGTACGTCACGCTTGACGAGTACAATAACATGACAGGCTTTCTCCACATCTCAGAGATCGCAACCGGGTGGATCAGAAACGTTGAACGCTACGTCAGGCCAAAGCAAAAGGCAGTCCTAAAGGTCATCAGGGTCAACAAGACGAGGGGAGAGGTCGACACTTCGCTCAAGCAGGTCTCAGGCGAGGAACGCAAGGCAAAGCTGATAGAAGTGAAAAAGAACGAGAAGGCTACCGCGTTCATGGACTTTATAAAATCAAAGCTAAAGCTGGCTGACCAACAGGTTGGAGAAATGGAGGAGAAGATTCTTCAGAAATACGATTATGTTTACGACGCTTTTGAAGCGGTTGCAAGGAAGGGGCCGGAAGCCATCCAGAACATCGACCTTGCGCCGGAAATAAAACAGGCGATAGAGGAAGAAAGCAACAAAATCCAGATCCCGCAGGTCGAGGTAAGGGGGATAATGGAGATATCGTCAAAAAAGCCGGACGGCGTTGAAATCATCAAGAGCACACTTGCCGGCGTCGAAAGCAGCAGAGGGGGTGCGACCACCACGGTGACCTACGTCGGCGCGCCAAGGTACAGAATAATAGTGACTGCGGAGAATTTCAAGGTCGCAGAAAAGTCAATGAACAACGCTGTTGAAAAGATACGGTCTGCGATAGAAAAGCAGCATGGAGCTTTTAACTTTACGCGCGAAGAGTCGAAAAAATCGCACCAAGCAGGTTAAGCCGCATGAAACACCTCATACGCAAGTGCCCTGCCTGCAACATTTACACGCTTCAGCACGAATGCCCAAGATGTAAAGCTCAAACCGTGGATCCACATCCCCCAAAATATTCGCCTGACGACAAGTACGTACGCTATCGGATAGCAGACAGGTATGCCGGATCCTGACAAGAATTATAAGTAAACTTGCTGGCACTGAAAGCAGATGCATTTTGCAATAGCTGGCGCAGGTGTTGCCGGGAGCTATCTTGGCAACATGCTTCAGCAGCGTGGCCACGATGTCGAGATCTTTGAGGCGTCAAAAAAGGAGCACCACTGGCCCGTCTGCGCTTGGGGAGCCTCAAAACACATGCTTGAAAAGTTTTCAGACCAGGCAGGACTTGATTTTGCGAATTACATCTTCCATGTCGGCCACAGACTCAGGATGGAGCTTCCAAACGGCAATGAAGAGTACCTGGACCTAAAAGGCCTCGTGACTTACAACAAGCAGGGGTGGGAAAACGACCTGCTAAAGGACGTAAATGTGACTTACGGTGCCAAGGTCACACGGGAGGCGTTTCCATTTGACAAGTACGACTATGTAATTGACTGCACCGGCCTTCACAGGACTTTGCTTCCAAAGTCGGTTCAGGACTTTTTGATACCTGCATACGAATACCTGCTCGAAAACGTGCATGGAATCGACGAGTTTTACGTCATAGGTTACAAGGGCGCAAAAGGGTATTTCTGGTATTTCCCGCTTGGCAGCGGCCGCGGCTACATGGGAGCCGGCGACGTTCAGAAAAAATACTACGGGGTGGACGAATTTTTCAGGCAGCACCCTGAAGCAAAGGTCGTAAAAAAGATAGGCAGACCGATCAGGCTGGCCCCACCAAAGCGGATGGAGCCGTTTTACGACGCTAACATCATTGGAGTTGGCGAGTCGATAGGTTGCGTCTTTCCGATGCTGGGCGAGGGCATTATCCCGTCTCTTATCTGCTGCGATATATTTCTGGATGTGCTTGGCAAGTGCAATGGCAAGTTCAACTCCAAGGAATACTGCAAAAAAGTGCTTAACAGGTTTGACTATTACGACGACGTTTACAGGATAGTAAGGCTCAAGATGGACGGCGAGCTGAGCACGTTAAGACACGTGAACCTCATGGTGAGCATGTACCGCCACATGAAGAGGGAAGAAAAGCGCTTCGGATTTGAGATCAGCCTCGACAAGTTGACACGGCTGGTAAATGCCCTATAATACATTGAACATGTTATTTTGATGGAAGCAAAAACGGAGACACGAAAAAGAGCTTCCGAACTGCTTGCAAAGGCCGCGATGGGCCTACTGTTTCTATTCATTGCCGATACGGTGGTCAAGTTTCTGCCGTCGAACGAACTAGAGCGCGGAAGGTCAGAGGGTCTGTCTTCCACAGTCTTGTTCATCGCATCATTCGTTGTTGGGTTCAAGAAAAAGCCGAGGGTAACAACCATCTTCCTAATTCCTGGTGGTTCGTTGCTGGTTGTGTTTGTGACTCTGACAACTATGGCACAGTTGATGGTTCCGTACTGGGCATTCCAACACTGTTCATTTTGGTAAACATCTTGCCCGGCTTGGAGCCTATCCCAGTAATGTTGACTCCTTAGCCGCAATTGTTTGACTGCTATCTGTAAAGCTGACCCATGCCAGTCTCACAACTGTGGTAAAGACAAAGTATCATTACAGGAAGAAGCACCT
>JAHEZV010000090.1 GCA_023250885.1 Nitrososphaera sp.
GTCAACACCAGTAATTTCCGATATCAAACTGCCGTACATGGTAATGCAGTCACAGTTAGCTTTACTGTCCAAATATGTTATGCCAACTACTCAACTAACCTGAACTACTTTCCGAATAGGCTCTAAATCTTTTTCATTATCGATATGAAGATCTTATCTATTGGCGATATTTCGCCATAAAATGTCTTATCTATTGTCTGAATCGTACTAGATTGACTAACAAACTATAATTGTGATCGATAGTCGCGGGCTTTCTTCTTTTGCTTCTGATATGCTTTGTTTTTAGGCTTGGACTTGACCCTTAGCGATTCCTGTTCTCCGTCGTTTGCTGTCTCGACGGTCTTGCCGCTATCAAAAACCTTAACTTCGCCGTATCCCTCAGGACTTATTCTTAGTCGAGGTTTCATCCTATTAAGGTACTCGGCCATGTACTCCTCAGCCTCTTTGCGCGTCTCAAACTTGGCCTCGCCCCTGAAGGAGCCATTCTGGTCAATCAGGCTGACGGCGCTCCACAACCCGTTCTTTCCGAGCCTTTTCACGACAAACATCGCGCTATGCTATTGTGCTGCAGATATTTAAGACAGCCGTTTGCGCTTTACTTGCCATTTTGGCAAAATGTCTTGCACCGGCAACTTAAT
This sequence comes from Nitrososphaera sp., assembly GCA_023250885.1. Taxonomy (GTDB): domain Archaea; phylum Thermoproteota; class Nitrososphaeria; order Nitrososphaerales; family Nitrososphaeraceae; genus Nitrososphaera. Next base: position 639 of record JAHEZV010000090.1, read on the forward strand.
TAAAAACCTCCAGTTCCATATTGCAAGTGACCAATTCAGAAGCAAGATTTACAATAAATGTCAAGGAAGGCGTCGTCGAGCTTGAAGGCACGGAGAGCTTTGTTGACAGGCACCTTGAAAAATTTGAAGAGATTTTCAAGATGGCAGTAAAGGAGGCTATAACGCATGGCCTTGAACAAAACATTGCATTGAAGGCACAGCCGGCACAGGCTGCCTTGCCTCAGGAATTGCAGCAAGAGGTTCCAGATGCAGTCGAGCAGCAGGCGCAGCCAAAGGGTGGCAACGGAAAGCACACTCCAAGGCAGGCAGTCACAATCCATCCCATTCCTGTCGACCTGAAGGCTAATGAGAGCAAGGTTGGCTTGCGCGAATTCTATGCGGAGAAAAAGCCTGCCAACCACTATGAAAAAGCGGCAGTCTTTGCGCATTATTTGATGAAATTCAACAAACAGCAGGAAGTCAAGTTTGGCGAGATCCTGTCGTGTTATGAAGAGGTGAATGAAAAAAAGCCGAGCATTGTAGACATTGTAAAGAACTCGGTCCGATACAAGGGGTGGCTCGAGCAGGGCTCTGAAAAATACGCGACGCGCCTCACGATCTCTGGAGAAAACTTTGTCAAGTTCGACCTGCCGGCTTCAGGCGAAAAGATAGTACAGGCGACGTTTGGCTAGGCACGCCACCAGTCAAAGCCGACATAGTCCACTTTTCTTTCTTTTACTTTCGGGATCGCCAGAATAAACTGTTTTTTCACCGTGGTTGCGAGCCTACCAGCAAGCACTACGCCTGTCGCGGTAAGGTCGTCTGCAGGCCTGAACACCTTCACGAGGTAGGGCGCGTGGTCAATTCCAGGCCCCTGTTCATAGACTGCGAAGTCGCAGCCAAATTTTATGCCTGGCGTGACGATGTAGCCCTTGTACCGGAGGTCCTGGAATACAAAGTACTGGGTTTCAAAATCGACGTATTGCTTTTTACATATCTTTTTTATTTCGGCAAGAGGCACGGCCTTGCCTTCGATGTGGGACACTTTCAGCTTGTTTCTTTCGACAAGATAGCAACCCTCTATCAAGTCAAGCACAAGCGGTGCGTCAAAATCCGTCCCCTTTGGTTTTGGAATGCCAAGTGGTTTCCCGTAATAGCCGCTGCCAAAAAGCGTTCTTGAATCCGGTATATCCCAAATTACGATCCTGTTTTCAACCAGCCTACCGCTAATCATTTACATGCTCAGTGCCAGTATTGTGAACGAGTCGGACGCTTCCTGGCATTTGTCAACCATGCCTTCAATGCCTTCTACTGCATCTTTTAGGAGCAAAAGATCCTTGGTGGCAGAAATTTCATTCAATGCTTTAATGATCACCGCCCTGTACCTGGCGTCCACCTGCCGCTCCATTTTTTGCACGTCCTGCGCAAGTTCGATCGCGTTTGCAGGATTGATTGATAGCGCGCGGCCCATTTCGTTCAACTTGAAAATCGTGTCAACAACCATCTCAACCAGCTGCTTCAGGTCGTCATCAAACGACGCCTTCTTCAGCGTGGACGGCTTTATGTTTGCAAGCCGGAAGGCGACCCCGCTGATGTAGCCTGCGATGTCGTCGATTATGTATGCGGTCCTCAAAATGTCTTCCCTGTTTGCCATGAGGCTTCCGATCTCCGCGACCTCGCGCGTTATCTTTCTGCGCAGGTTCTCGACTTCTTCTTCGGTATTTCTCATGCGATCAAGGCAGTGCTGGATGTCTTTGTCGTCGCCTTTCATAAGCGAGGTTGTGAGCGCTGAAAGATCTCTTGATGAGTTCAGAATTCGCGTGATTTCGTCCTGCAAAACCGCCAGAGCCTTTCTCTTGGCCTGTACTTCCAATTCCCCGCTGTACATCAGAACCGAAATACGCGTTCAGGCTAATAATTCTATCGATGTTTCTTTCCACTGCAAGAGAAATTGCTTTTCGTATTACAAAAATTGCGCCGTGAATGCGCCTCAAGCCGTTATGTAGCACGAGTCAGGCGTTTACGTCCAAGCATCTTCGTAACCAAAGAAGATATAGCAATACTAAAAGCGCCGAAGAACCTTGGGCTTGAGCATCTCAGGGTGGGACTTTAAACTCTTGATAAGAGTGAGGATCTTATCCCGGTCGTCAGGCAACGTGCCTCCAACAGAGTAGACGTTTGACGCGTGATTTGCCCGAAATACCACCGGCGTTTTAGGGTTGAAATTTTCGACAAGCCTCTCAAGCTCGTCAAGAACGCCGATGTCGTCAACCGTGACAAAAGGCTCTCCAAATTTTGTCATGAACTCGTCGTAAACGCCCTCTTCAAGGTCAAGCGTCAGCGCGCCCACATAGTCCGGCGCAGCTTCGCTCAGTATCCGTGCCGTGTCTGCGATGTGCTCCTTGGTGTAGGTCTTGCCGCCAAGCCCCAAGACCACCATGCATGATAGGACGTAGCCGCGGCGCTTGGCCTTCTGGCACGCCTGAACTATTGTCCGGTACGTCGCGCCCTTTGTCACTTTCTTGAGCACTATGTCGCTTCCACTTTCAATGCCGACGTACAGCATGTCGAGGCCCGCGGCCTTCATTTCTTTAAGCTCGTCGTCCTTTTTCTTTAGCAGGTTCATGGGCATCGCATAGCACGATACCCGTTCCAGCTCTAGAAATTTGGAATGCAGGTACTTCAGGACTTGGATAATCCTGTCCTTTGGCAGATTGAGCGCGTCACCGTCTGCAAGGAACACGCGGCGCGTATCAGGGTAGAATTTTGCGGCTATGTCGATCTCTGTTTTTATTTTCTCCCAGGGCCGCTCAGCGTACTCCTTGGTGCGGTACATGTTGCAGAATGAGCACTTGTTGAAAGGGCAGCCCAAGGTGACCTGGAATATCATAGAGTCAGCCTCTGAGGGCGGCCTGTAAAGCGGGTAATCGTAAACAATATCCATTTTCTTTACCTAATAGGAGGCTCCCTAATAATTATAAGTTTACGAAAATTTGGGTCGGTTCGTCGCGAGATCTTCATCGCTTTTGCTCAGTCTGGAGCAGCGAACTCACCTCATCCCCTCTGTTCTATAGAAGCGAACTAACTTAAATCTTGGTATATCACAGAGGCCATCAGGGCAGGCGGCTTCGAAGCTGTTTTATGCTTCCTGACATGTCACGCGCCACTACCTGCGGGTTTGAGAGGGCAATGGCAGCAAGGACATTGTCCAGCTGCTCCAGCCTGCACTTGATTATCGTTACGTTGCTTTCTGACCTGACAAGCCTTATTGCGGCCTTTTCAGTTGCAATAGAGCCGAAAAGGTCGGAGCAGCGCTTTGTGATCGCATTGACTGCTTCGTTGGCCGGACCCATGTGAATGACTGACAGATAGCGGCGCTTGGCTCGCCTGTTGAGCACTAGACATACACCCTCCTCGAAAGCCTTGCTTCAAGCCAGCTGTTCATTTCGCGCCAGTGTCTGTGCGGGTCGATGCCGCAATTCTTCAGTATCGCGTCAAGGCACGGACCGGAAACCATATCATGCAATGATGTTGCGCCGCTTGAAA
>JAHEZV010000091.1 GCA_023250885.1 Nitrososphaera sp.
CCCGATTTACCTACCTGAGGAAGGCGGTGGCTGAATATTACAGGACAAGGAGGTTCAATCTGGGCATAGTCAAGTATCTGTTAAGGAGAGTGAGTTAGAGGAGTTATGTTAGGGAGTATAGAAGCCATCTCATAAACACCTCCTGAGCAAGATGATCATACATCCAAGCTGGACAAAACCTAGAAAGTTGTCTGCATGATAGTCATGGCGCACCAGGATGTGTCGGAAATTCTGGAGCCACGCAAACAGTCTTTCTACCTTCCAGCGACGTTTGTAACGCCGCAACGGCCGTCCATCCTGCGTTTTGGATTTCTGCCTATTGGACCTGTGTGGCGCTATCAATTCTACTTCATAGTCGATAGCCAGTCTGCCGTCAAGCGGGTCGCCGTCGTATGCCCTGTCTCCAATCAGGCGTTCCGGCTTTTCATCAGCGACAAAACACTTGGAGACAGTCGGTTCAGCAAGGGTGACTTCATGCGGCGAAGCAGACGCAATGTTAATGGCGACAGGAAGGCCAGCACTGTCTGATATTGCCATGAGCTTCGTACCCTTGCCCCGCTTGGTCGTTCCCCCTCCAACCTCGTGCCCCCCTTTTTAGCCACTATGAAAGTACCATCGATAAAGCATTCCGACAGGTCAATCCCTCCACGCTCATGCAGGTCGGTGGCAAGTGCCTGGAGAATGTGTTCAAATACGCCGGAGCGAACCCACTGCTGGAACCTGCGATGGCATGTCTGGTACGGCGGAAACCTGTCTGGCATGTCATGCCAGGGTGCTCCAGTACGGAGAATCCACAGGATGCCATTCATGACCTCCCTGGAATCTCGCCACGGTCTGCCCTTACCATCAGGACGCTTGGGAAGGTCTGGGATGAGTGGCGAGATGACTGTCCACTGCTCGTCCGTCAAATCCATGTTTGTTTTCTAGACGCAATATCAGAAAGCTTCTCCCAATGAAAGATGTAGACCTGAAGGTGAATAATGACTGATTTTATACTGCTGTACCATTTATGAGATGGCTTCTAGCAAACGTGTGATACTTAGAAGGCCCTCGATGCTGAGGATAAAAAAGATATACGTCGACTACAGCTACGCCAACATTACAAACATCGTGCTTGACAAAGGTCCACTCAGGTCGACTATAATGCTGAACCTGAAAATGGACGCCAACGACTTGGTGATAGAGGACATCCCGAATGGAATGGCGCAGCAGGCATTCCAGCCTATCCGGGAAGGGACAGATCATGCGAGAGGGGCAACAGACGCAGCCTGATCCAGATTTTTCTTGCACGAGAAAGGTCTAATTTTTATAACAAATAAAACGAATTGTGCGCGATGAAGTGCGTTCACTGGGGCCGCGAGCTTGTATTTTACCCGCGCACCGACAGGGGGTCTAGCATGCAGGTAGAAGTGTACCGCTGCATCTACTGCGGCACCGAAATGTGGGAGTACCGGCCAAAGAAGCAGATTGGGCTTTGATAAAGACATATTAACTGTATTTGTAACTTACCGCCATATGATGAACTGTCCTTTCTGCGGAGCAATGATGGTGTGGCTGAATGGTTCCGTCCTGCACGACCCACCCGTCAAGAATTACGAATGCAGGAGATGCCAGTTATCCGTGGTCAAATATCCTGATGGCAATTATGAAACAAAGCCTATAGAGCAAGAACAACAGCAATCATGAAAATAAACAAGGTTGTCGAGACCTGCATTTATTCTTCTGACCTGGAAAGCATGAAAAAATTCTACGTTGGATTCCTAGGCCTTACTCTTGTACAGGGAGAAAAGGGCAAGCTTGTTTTCCTGCGGGCCGGCAAGAGCATGCTTTTGATATTCAATCCTGCCAGGACCGGCACAAAAAACGACAAGCTGCCAACGCATGGCGCGCAGACTCCGCCGGCATGCATCCACTTTGCGATTAAAATAGAAGAACATGACTATCAGCACTGGAAGGAATTGTTGTCCAATAACAAAATCGCAATAGAAAAAGAAGTCGATTGGAAGGAGAGGAGCAAGTCACTTTGCTTCCGCGACCCTGCCGGCAACCTTGTTGAATTGATAACGCCGGGCGAGTGGCCGGTGGAAAGCTAATATAACATTCTTGACTGCTCTCCTCACTGATGTCCAAGAAAGCAAGATCGTCTCTGAGAGAGCTGCTTGAAGATAAAAACAGGATAATCGTCCTTCCAGGTGTATTTGACGCGTTGAGCGCCAGAATAGCAGAGCAAGTGGGTTTTGAGGCAATGTTTCAGACGGGGTACGGGTCGTCCGCCGCCCTGCTCGGGATGCCGGATTTCGGCTTCCTCAATGGAGGCGAGACGGTCGACAACGCAAGGAGGATAATTCGCGCCGTCAAAGTCCCCGTTCTGGTCGACGCTGACACTGGCTATGGCAACCCGCTCAACGTCTGGCGACTTGTGCAGGACCTTGAAAGTCTGGGCGCGGCTGGCATATTCCTTGAAGACCAGATATGGCCCAAAAGATGCGGCCACATGATAGGCAAGGACGTCATATCAAGGGACGAGTACCTGTCCAAACTCAAGGCGGCGGTTGAAGCGCGCAAAAACAGGGACTTTATCATAGTCGCAAGGACCGACGCCCGCGCGCCGATAAGCCTTGACGAGGCAATCGAGCGCGGCAAGGCTTACAAAAAAGCCGGGGCCGACGTCATATTCGTAGAAGCTCCTAGGTCCATTGAAGAGCTGAAAAAAGTAGCTGACGAAATAGACGCGCCCCTAGTGGCAAACATGATAGAAGACGGTGTCACGCCGACCATGCCTGCTCAGGAGCTGCTAAAGCTCGGCTACCGCATAGCCGTGTTTCCGCTGTCGGCGCTCTACAGCGCGACGTACGCCATGAGGGAGGTGCTGACGGAGCTTAAAAAGACCGGAGCAACAAGAGAGACGCGCAAGATGATGGTCACCTTCAAGGATTTCAACCGCTTCGTGGATCTTGAGAAGTACATGAATCTTGAAAAAAAGTATACTTGACAAATACAGTAGAATGATCTTGAATTGGTAAATAAAATTACCCGGCATACTTTATGTGATTCAGCGGGTACCCGCAATGATACCGGCCAGGAATGAAGAAAATTTTAACGATAAGACCCTAGCAGCGCTTTTTGGCCAGTACACCAGACCTGACAAGATAATAGTAGTGAATGATGGCTCGACTGACAGGACCGCGGACGTAGAAGGCGGATTGTTGAAGAAGCATGATGAACCGTCTTGCGTTTTCCACAAGATCCTTCATTTCTTTCCTGTCGTTCAGCTCGTTCTTCCTCTTTGCATTAATTCGAAGCGAGTTCAGCTCGTCGAACCAGTATCCTTTCTTGTCGAGCTCTTCGTTTTGCATCGAATCAGAAAAGATTCAAACAATTTATGTGATCGTGAAAATTTAGCGGGCTTCAACGTCGCCTGAATCTTGCCAGCTTCTTTCAGGCGCGACTGCATTCTGGCCTCGCCTTCCTTGGAGCGCCTCTCGTCGTCAGCCGTCTTGAGGGCGGACTGCGGCACCTCTGTCGGCCTGCCGTTCTTGTCAAGCGCGACCGTGGTTACAAATGCCGTTCCTGTGTGGACCCTTGTGCCATCGTCGATGTTCTCTGCCTCAATCGTTCACTTCCACATCCATCAACGACCTATGTACATAGTTGAGCCAGGCAGACATAATAAGAGCATTGCCAATGTACACGGGTTCTAGAAACATCATCCTGTCGATACTGGCAGTGACGCAGTTTGTGTTTCTTGCGTGCCTCTTCGCCACAATCTCTGCGACAAGGTCAACTTCCTTTAGTATCACACCTCCAAAGACATTCCCCTTCGGGTTGGCGTCTGATGGGAGAATCATCATTGTCTTCTCCGTCTTTGATCCATTCGGGCTTTTGCCTTTCCGCGCCGCCATTGCATCGCGAAAGATCTGCTCGTTATAAAATCCTGTTTTTGCTGATTCCTGAGAAGCCTGAAAATGCCAAGCCCAAGAGCGACCAAGAGCCTATCCCAGTAATATCCTCCTATAGACAATCATGCAGCAAGCCAGCTGCACCAGCCCAAGATAGTTATCTGATTTCTTCTCATACCTGACAAGCAACTTCCTGAACCTGTTATGCCATGAATTGGTACGTTCTACCACCCACCGCCTTCTCTTTC
>JAHEZV010000006.1 GCA_023250885.1 Nitrososphaera sp.
ATTGCTCTCAACTGCTTTATCCAGTGTCAGATGTAAATGAAAATGTCAATTTTTCCTTATTCCAAGGGTGGAATTGTTGTAAAGCCTTTCCACAAGCCAGTTCTTATTCTCGCACACACCTGGCCCGCCTTCATTTGAGACGCTAGCGAACCTCGACACAAGATAGATGATACATATTCACAGCAATGTCTCATCCATAATCATGCTGAGCATGCGACTTACGCTTCTGACGAATGAGCGTTCTTTCCCGTCTTTCGCGGTCAAGCGTTTGCAGCGAAGCAGCGCTTTCTCATTCGATCTGCATACAGCGTCAATGTTCAGTTGCATTAGCTTATCAGCAAGGTTGCGCAAACTCAATCCCAATAAAGATCTTTAATAATAATTCCAGCATCCATTGCTCAATGCTAGCGATAGCAATTACCAAAGCAGGCTTTTTCACCCCAGTAAAAATGCACAATCATTTTCAAATTAGCACGAGTACGTTCAAATTATGCAAAAATTCACGCTCAAAAAAGTGGCTATGCAAAATTGAGCACGGAGGTGCAGCCAAGATAGGGGTTAGATGAGCCCGAAATAAGCATAGAACAGCGGAACTCCATGTTCCACTGGAAACGCGCGTCTACTTTCTTGCCTGCTCCCGGAAATACGGGATGACCTTGTTGCCAAACTGCTCGATGCTTCTGAAGTAGCCCTCCCCCCAGAACCGGATGATAAAATGATTGGTCCCGGCCTTGATAAAGCGCTCCAGCATCTGGATTGCGTCATCAGGCTTGCCGACCCCGATTGCTGTGCGGGCCACGCTGTCAGGAATCTTCATGGCGGCCCGCTTCATCTGCTCCATCAGCTCCGGCTTGTTCATCGCGTACTCGGTGAAGTACCTGCGGAAGTCAAACTCCGAGTCCTGCTCAATGTTGTGCACCTTGAGAAGCTCCGGCTTGAAGAGGCTGACCTTGACTGCGTTTTTCATCTTGTTCCACGCCTCCTCCCCGTCTTCAGTGAAATACACGTCCACGTCGTTTGCAAACTGGAAGTTGGAAAGGTCCCTGCCCTTCTCCTTTGCGTGGCTCCTGATCACGTTTGCGTGGTGCTTGAAGAGCTCCGGCGTGTAGCCTATCGGGATCCAGCCGTCGCCGTATGTCGCGCAAAGTTCCAGCGTCTTTGGCGCGCCGGCCGCGATGTACACGGGCGGCCTTGGCTTCCTTACGCTCTTTGCCTGCAGGCAGGCGTTGATGAGCTTGTAGTATTCGCCGTTGTAGCTGACGCGATGATCAGGATCTGACTCGAACAGCCGCTCGATAACTTCAAGCTGCTCCTTGAATTTTGCCACGGGCTTGCTGAACTCGATCCCAAAGTCGACCACGTTCTGCGCCTCGCCGGCGCCGATGCCAAGGACGCCGCGACCGTGGGTTATCCTGTCAAGCGTGACTGCGGACAGCGCGATTGCAGACGGGTGCCTCCTGATTGCATCTGTCACGCACGTCCCGAGTTCAACGTTTTGGGTAATAGCGCCAAGAGCCGCGAGCATGAGCCACGCGTCGTTTACGATTGCATTCTTCCACTGTGGCACATTGGAATGGTCCATTGCCCATATCGAGTCGTAGCCCAGCCTGTCCGCCATCTGCGCGGCAGTCATGATCTGGTTTTCGTCAAGTCCAAGCCTGGCAACGTTGAGCCCCTGCGTAAAGCCAAATTTTACCTTCAAATCGCAAATCCTCCAACCAACGAGAGACAGCCATCAATACCCATTTGACACTACAATCAAAGTGAGGATGTATTTTAAGTCTTTGAATGCCGGAGCCAAATTTTTCAGCAGTATCGTGCCCCGGCTTGTCAATATAATATATTCAAACTGTCAACAGTGCTTGAATCACCATGTAAAATCGCTACCGCGCTATCCAACCCCAGAAATGCTAGGCACCAAAGACGGCGTAGACGACCAGTTCATAGGGATTATAGACGACCTCGTGGTCATGGCAGAGAACGACTCTGAGCTGGCCGAAGGGCTGCGGTGGATCGACGCCCAGTCTCAGAAAAATGGTGTCACCTTTTACGAGATGGCCATGATAATCCTTAGAAAGCACATGGCCGAAAGAAGGGCCAAAGAGTGGCTGAAGAACAAGCTCAGCCAGTAGCAGAGCGCACTGCCTTGTTAACCGCTTCCTGTATTCTCGGGTCTGTCAGATCAGGAACGATGTTGAACGGGCTCAGCTTGTCCTTTGGTATGATGTCTGCCAGTGCATAAGCGACATTCACAAGCAGCTGCTGGCTTATCTTCCGTATCCTATTATCGAGGATCGCCCTCATCGTGAACGGGAATACCAGCGCGTTATTCGCCCTGTTCTCAAACTTGTAGCTGCCCGTCGCTATCACCCTTGCCCCGGCGTCAAACGCCTCCTTTGGGTGTATCTCCGGGTCCGGGTTTGTGAGCGGGAATATTATTGGATCCTTGTTCATGGACCTCACCATTTCGGCGGTCATGAGGTTCTTGACGCCGGAGACGCCGATAAAGACATCCTTGCGCCTTACGGCGTCTGCAAGGGTGGTTACGCCTTCCTTGGGGCTTGTTATCGAGGCGAGCTCGTACTTGTACCTGTTCATTGTCTCTGGCGCCCTTGCCTTAGAGATCACGCCTTGGGAATCGGTGACTACCATGTCGCGTATCCCTATCGAGCAAAGAATTTTCACGATGCCATAGCCGGCAGAGCCTGCGCCTGCCACCAGCACGCTCGCATCCTCCGGCTTTCTCTTTGTGAGCCGTAGCGCGTTGAGGAGCGCAGCAAGCGTGACAACGGCAGTGCCGTGTTGATCGTCGTGGAATACAGGAATATCCAGCTCCTCGGTGAGCCTGTCCACTATTTCGAGGACCTTCGGTGTCTCCATGTCCTCGATGTTGATGCCGCCAAACACCGGTGCAATGTTCTTGACAGTTTTTACTATTTCGTCGGCGTCTGTCGTCTGCAGGCATATCGGGAAAGCGTCGACGTTGCCAAACTGCTTGTACAGCACGGCCTTGCCCTCCATCACCGGAAGGGCCGCCTCCGGCCCCAAGGATCCGAGGCCAAGCGTCCTTGTGCCGTCAGTCACGATGGCGACGTTGTTCCACTTGCTAGTGTATTCGTACGCCTTCTCCCTGTCGGCCGCTATCTCCAGGCAGACTTCGGCTACGCCGGGCGTGTAGGCTATGCTGATTTCTTGGGGAGACCGTGCAGAGACCTTGCTCCGCACTTCTATCTTGCCGCGCAGGCGCTTGTGGAGCTCGAGGGCCTTCTGGCCAAGGGTGGCCTTTGGTTTGTGGCGCGACTTCTTTCTCCTCTTCTGTAAACTTTCCATTTGTACCTGTTGCTCTCTGTCTGTTCGATGTAACCTATTTAAGAAGTGTGCTGCTCCAGTCTGCTTGAAAGCGGCGTGTACTCGCAGCCCATTGGTCCGCAGTACTTGCCAACATAGACTGCCTTGGGTCGGTAGAGCGCCGGCTTGGGCGCGGCTTCGGCAAACTTTTCTTCAATGACGTGCGCTGACCAGCCCGCAATCCTTGAAATGGCAAATATCGGTGTGTTCATATCCATCCGTATGCCCATGCTGTAGTAGAGCGACGCGCTGTAGAGGTCGACGTTCGGATATATCACCTGCCTCTTGTGCTCCAGCATGTGCTTCTTGGTGGCGCGCTCGACCCGCTCGGTGATCTCGTACCACTTGTTGTTCTTTTCCCGGGAGATCCGCGCCGAAAGCCTAGCAAGAATGTCTGCGCGCGGGTCAGTCGTCCTATAGACAGCATGGCCCATCCCCATTATCCTGCCGCCCGACTGGAGCCGGTTTGCGACCCACTTGTCCACGTTGGCAGGATCGGCTATTTCAAGCAGCATCTTCATCACCTGGACGTTTGCGCCGCCGTGAAGCTCGCCAGAGAGAGCGCCGGCTGCGCCGCTGATGCAGGCGTACATGTGCGCCCTTGTTGAAGCGATCTCGCGCGCTGCAAAAGTTGAAGCGTTAAAGCTATGCTCTGCATGGAGAATAAGGCAGATATCCATCACCCTGGCCTCCTCGAGAGACGGCTCGACTCCCCTCAGCATGTAGAGAAAGTTGGCGGCGTGCGACCCTTCCTCGAGCGGATCGATTACGTGCTGCCCGTTTCTCAACCTGTTCCAGGCAGCCACAATCGCTGGTATCTTGGCTATTAGAGTGACCGCGCGCCTGACGTGGGCCTCTTTTGAACTATCTTCAATGTTGAGGTCATAGTCGGCCAGCTCCGAGAGGCATGACTGCACGACGTCCATCGGCTGGGCGCGCTTGGGACGGTTCTTCAGGCTCTTTATCAGGGGCTCTGGGATTCCGCGTGCCTCGGTGAGCCTGCGGCTGAAATCCTTGAGTTGGGTTGCTGTCGGCAGGTCGCCAAAAAGCAGGAGGGAAGCGGTTTCTTCAAAAGTTGAATGGTTGACTAGATCGAGAATGTCGTAGCCTCGATAGATGAGCTTGCCGTTCTCGCCGTCGATAGAGCATATCTTTGTGTCGGCAACCTCGATATTGCGAAGCCCGATGTTGCGTGCGTCCATTTACTATAGAGATTATTGCCCTCGGTTTCTATATTAAAGTAATGTAGCATATTTGTTGAGCGTGGTGTAAGGATGCTTACTCCATAGCGAGACTCGAACACTTATTAAAAGACTTCTGGCTGCCTTGTACCGTTGAGGGGCAGGGTCATGACGTACCGGGACGCCGGGGTCAATGTGAGCAAGATACGAACGGTACAAAAGTCAATCGGCCAGATAATATCCGCGACCCACAGGATGATTGCTGCAGGCAAGGTGGTATCGGGCTTTGGTCACTACGCGGGCCTAATCAAGCTCGGCTCTGAGCTCCTCGCGCTCCATTCTGACGGCGTCGGCACAAAGGTGCTGGTTGCGCAGTTGATGAACAAGTTTGACACTGTCGGGGTTGACTGCGTTGCAATGAACGTCAACGACGTCATTTGCGTGGGCGCACAGCCTGTCGGCTTTATCGATTACGTTGCTGTTAGGCAGCCAAACGAGTGGTTACTGCAGGAAATAGCAAAAGGCCTTGTAGAAGGCGCAAGGCAGTCGCAGATGGCAATCGTCGGCGGGGAGACGGCGGTGCTGCCGGACGTCATAGCAGGCGAAGAGAACGCGTTCGACCTTGCCGGGATGGTAATGGGAGTGGTAAATGGCAAGCCCATCCTTGGCGGCGCAGTCAAGCCCAGAGACGTTATCCTGGGGGTTGAAAGCAGCGGGCTCCACTCTAACGGCTACACGCTTGCGCGCAAAATTTTGTTGTCAAAGTATTCTGTCGACGACAACGCCGACCACCTCGTGCAGACGGTGGGCGAAGAGCTCTTGATCCCAACCAGAATTTACGTCAGGCCTGTTATGGAAATCTTGAAGAAAAAGATCAGGGTGCACGGCCTTGCTAACATTACCGGCGGCTCGTTCACAAAACTGCCGCGCCTTAACGCCAAGGTAAGGTACGACCTTGACGGCCTGCCTGCTCCTACTGGCATATTCAGGCAGATACAGGTTGACGGCGAGATCGACAGCAAGGAGATGTACCGCACGTTTAACATGGGCGTGGGCTTTTGCGTCATTGCCCCAAAGGCGAGCGCCGACGACATTGTCAGCATTTGTGGGAAATACAAGATGCGCTGCAAAGCTATTGGCATGATAGAGAAGGGCAGAGGCGAAGTTGCCGCCAGAATAGACGGCAAAAAGGAAGCGCTGTAAACAAAAATTAATATGGGTTTTTTGGTAATTGTCCAGAATTGCTTTCGGTGACTGACAACTACCAGCAGGCCTGCAGGTCCATTGCTGAGCAGATTGAGAGCAGGAACCTGCTGTCAGTCAGGCAGGCCCTCGAGGTTTCTAGGGAAGTGGCGTCGGCTTACCATCTTGACACGATGCCCAAGAACGAGCACATCATGCAGTACCTGCATGATAACCGCTACCGCCGCCTGCTTATGGTCAAGCCGGCCAAAACTGCCTCCGGCGTCGCGGTGATTGCAGTCATGCCCAAGCCGTACGAATGCCCGCACGGCAGGTGCACCTACTGCCCCGGCGGCATCGAGTTTAACACGCCACTCAGTTACATCGGGACAGAGCCGGCGACAAGGGCCGCGCAAAAGTTCAGCTACGACCCGTACCAGCAGGTGTGCGGCAGGATGGAACAGCTTCAGTCAAGAGGTCACGACACCGGCAAGACTGAAATCGTGATCGTTGGAGGCACTTTCCCGTTCATGCCGGCGGACTACCAGAGAGAGTTTGCAAAATCGTGCTATGACGCCCTCAATGGCAGGAAATCATCAGGCTTGCAGGAAGCGATAGCTGCCAATGAAACCGCGGGCAACAGGTGCGTCGGGTTCACAGTCGAGACCAAGCCGGACTATTGTAAAGAACCGCACATTGATCTTATGCTCGAGCTTGGAGTAACAAGGGTAGAGATCGGCGTCCAGTCGCTCCGCAACAACGTCTACAAATTGGTGAACAGGGGCCATTCGCTTGACGACGTCATTGACGCGTTCAGGATTGCGCGGGACGCAGGATACAAGATAGTCGCACACATGATGCCCGGTCTGCCAGGGAGCTCGCCTGAAAAGGACATCGAGGATTTCAGGCGGCTGTTTAAAGACGACGCCTTCAAGCCTGACATGATAAAGATTTACCCGACGCTTGTGCTGGAACACACAGGCCTATTCAGGATGCACCAGAGCGGCAAGTATCACGCTTACTCTGATGATGATCTGGTCAACGTGATCGTTGAAGCAAAGAAAGCAGTGCCAGAGTGGGTGCGCATTATGCGTGTACAGCGCGAAATAGAGTCAAATGACATTATTGCCGGGCCCAAGAGCGGCAACCTCCGGCAGATTGTACTGCAAAAGCTGAGGCAGCAGGGCCACAGGTGCAGATGCATCAGGTGCAGGGAAACCGGCCTGCAGAAAAGGTATCCTGCCCAGGATGAAGTGACGCTAAGAAGAATGGATTATTCTGCTTCTGGAGGCCGCGAGATATTCCTGTCATACGAAAGCAGGGACGGCGACACGATACTTGGCTTTCTGCGGCTGCGCAAGGTATCAAGGCCGCACAGGAGCGAGCTTGATGGCAGCGCTATAGTGCGCGAGCTACATGTCTACGGACAGGCAGTAAGCGTCGGCGGCAAAGGGATCGGTGGCAGCTACCAGCACAGGGGTTATGGTGCAAAATTGCTAAAGGAAGCCGAGCGCATTGCTGAAGACGAATTAGGAGTTGGCGAGGTTACAGTCATTAGCGCCGTCGGGACAAGACAGTACTACAAGAAGCTGGGCTACCGCCAGGACGGCCCGTACGTTTCAAAGGTGTTGTAAGTGGAAGAACAAATTGGCAAGGGCACGTGGATAGACAAGGTAGCAGACATTTTGATAAAAAGGGAGAAAAAGCTGGGCCGCAGCCTGGACTTGATAAGGGTTGAGAGCGGGCTTGGCGCTTCTGGCATACCCCACATTGGCAGCATGGGCGATGCGGTGAGGGCCTATGGTATCGCGCTTGCCCTCCAGAACTTTGGTTTCAGGTCTGAACTTATTGCCTACTCGGACGACATGGACGGCCTGCGCAAGATCCCACACGGCCTGCCTAGCTGGCTACAGGAGCATATTGCCCGGCCGGTGTCAAGCATCCCGGACCCGTTTGGCAGCTGCCATTCTTCCTACGGCGCGCACATGAGCAGCCTCCTTCTGGAGGGCCTTGACAAAGCAGGGATCAAGTATCGCTTCCAGAGCGGCAAGGAAGCGTACAAGCAGGGTATTCTAGCTGAGCAGATTGACACTATATTAAAAAACAGCAGGAGGTTGGGGGAGAAAATAGCGGAGTTTGTGGGACAGGACAAGTACATCGAAGTGCTCCCTTATTTCCCGGTATGCCACAACTGCGGCCGGTTATACACCGCGGTTGCGCAAAAGTATCTGCCCGACGAAAAAAAGGTTGCATACGTCTGCTCTGGCAGCAGGATAGGCAAGGCAGACGTCAAGGGCTGTGGCCACGAGGGCGAGGCCAACATCGCAAAGGGCGAAGGCAAGCTTGCGTGGAAGGTCGAGTTTGGCGCAAGGTGGAAGGCTTTTGATATCCGCTTTGAGGCGTACGGCAAGGACATAATGGACTCGGTCAAGGTCAACGACTGGGTGGCTGACGAAATCTTGGGCTACTCCCATCCGCTGCACGTCAAGTATGAAATGTTCCTTGACAAGTCGGGCAAAAAGATAAGCAAGTCTGCCGGCAACGTGCTGACGCCCCAGATGTGGCTGCGCTACGGCACGCCTGAATCGATATTGCTGTTGCTGTTCAAACGCATAACAGGCACGCGCCACGTCGGCCTGGACGACGTGCCGGCGCTAATGGACGAGTACGACTACTACGAAGATGTCTACTTTGGCAAGATAAAACAGGACAACCCGGCGAAGCTGACCAAGACTAAAGGGATCTATGAATATATCAACGAGCTCGGCCCGCCCAAGCAGCTAGGCCCGCATGTGCTCTACCGCTTTATCGCTCAGCAAGCTTCGATATTCCCTCCCTACGGCGACCGTGATGAAAAGGTGTTCAACAGGCTAGTAAAGTACGGCATGGTCAAGGACAGGACCGACGGCATCATGCTCAAGATCAGGTTGGCGTCCAACTGGGCCGACGACAACAAGCAAGATGAAAAGTTTGAAGTGCAGCTGTCCAATTCGCAGAGGAAGGCAGTGCAGGAATTGATCGAGGTTATCAGGCCGTTTGCAGGCATGCCCGACAGCGGAGACAATGCCAAGAACCTGCAGTCAAAGGTGTTCGATGTCGCAAAGAACAACGGCATGGAGCCAAAGGAGTTCTTTACCCTGCTCTATCGAATGTTCCTCAACGCCGAGAGGGGTCCGAGGATAGGCAACTACTTTTTGGACCTTGGCATAGACAGGGCCGCCGGCGTGCTTCAGAGTTATTTGTAAGAGCAGTCCACTTATATACCAAATACGACCAACATCATATTACACCTTGAACCGCAGGACCGTGGACAGGCCTCCCATGATAACAGTGCAGGGTTCATGCCTTGATTTTGAAAAGGAAAGACCCAGGATAATGCAGTTCATTGGCACGCTTGAATTGGGCGCACACGAAAAGAGTAAGTGCGAATGCTCGTCAAGCGGCAAGGCTCTGGGCTGGGACTTTTTCCAGATCTACTTTGAACTGGGCTTTGTGGAAAAGCTGCTTGACGTGTACCCCGACATACAAAAGCAGGAAGGCAACGACGTTGAGCAGCGATTCGTCATTTGGCTCAACAAGCAGATGAAGAAGGCGGAGCTTGAATACTATTTGAAGCTGCGCGACGTTCCCCACGAGTCCGTGAAGGGCTTTCGCCTCAACCCCGATAACTATCGCGACGATAGCGAGCTTGAAAAGCTGCGCTAAAATTTATATCCATCACTTCTAGATAGAGGCGTGCAGGCGATAATATTCGACCTTGACGGCGTGCTGGTCAACTCCATGCCGACCCATTTTCACGCGTGGAAGGTGGCCTTTGCAAAAATAGCAGGGCTTGAAATCTCCGAGCGCGACGTCTACCTTCTTGAAGGGATGCGCGGAATGGAGCTTGTTGAAAAAATATTTGAGCAAAAGAAATTCCCTAATCATTCGCTTGCGCGCAGGGTGCGCGACGAAAAATCTAGGATATTCAAATCGATCAGGAGCTCGGAGCCTTTTGAAGGCGTTAGGGAAATGATCAGCGACATCAAGTGTGCCAAAGCGGTGGTGAGCGGCTCGACCAGAAATGACGTTGAAACCATACTTGAAGAAGCGTTTGGCAAGGACAGATTCAACATCATAATAACTGCAGATGACATTGAAAAGGGGAAGCCTGACCCGTATGCATTTCTGGAAGCGCTCAGGCGCATGAAGGTCAGCCCCAAAGACGCGGCGGTGGTTGAAAACGCGCCGCTGGGGGTCAGAGCGGCCGACAACGCAGGCATCGGATGCTACGTGGTGCTCAACAACACGCCGCTCAGGAGATCAGACTTTGACGGCATTATATCTCAATACAAGATATTTGATAAGACAGGCTCGCTAAGGAAGGTGCTGTGCAAATGAAGGTGATGATATTCTCTCACGAGTCCGACCTGGACGGCCTATATTCTGCCGCAATTGGGCTCTTGCGCTACCCGCAGGCGATGACCATTTTCTTGGGCTATGGTGCAGAGAACTTCCAAAAGCTTGACAACTTTATCTATTCTGCAACCCATTATTCGCCTGAGCGGGGCTTGATAATCATTGCAGACCTCGGGCTCAATGATGATCTGATTGAAACCTGCATGCAGATATTTTCGGACGCAGTACGGAACGGCTGGAAGATAATGTGGGTCGACCACCACCCTTGGTCGCAACGGGCGATAGACGCGGTCAAGCCGCTGGTGGAAATCGTGTTCGACGCTTCAGGCAACAAATGCGCGGCCGACCTGATGTACGAAACCCTGTTGCCTGGCAGCACGCTTGCGAGCAAGCTGGCAAACATGGCTCACACGATGGACTTTTTCACAAAGGACCAGTACTTGACGCCGATATCAGAGCTGATACGATACTACCAGACATTCCCCGACTTTTACGACAGGCTGTCAGAGCTTGCGAGGAAGTCCGCAAAAGGGATACTTTGGGACGTGGAAATGCAGAGCAACTATAACGACTATGTGCGCCTGCGCGATGAGGCCAGGGGTCAGGTCTTTGAGTCAATGCAGGTAAGGCCGGTCGGCAGATTCAAGATAGCGTACGTGCAGTCTTCTCCTTATCTGCAGAGCAGCCTCTTTTCCGAAGAGGTGTTCGCAAAGACATACGCCGACCTAGCCATGTTTTACAGCACAAAGGGCAAGGTGAGCATCAGGCGCAACACTGACGCAATTTCGTGCCGCGACGTTGCGGCAATCCTGCCCGAAGGGGGCGGCCACGCCTATGCAGCCGGTGCCACCTTCAAGAGCGACCCATCAGACACTTCCGCCGTTATTTCAGAGCTTGAAGCGGCGGTTGCCAAGGCTCTGGCTAGTCAACTTTAAAAGAATACATGCCGAAATAAGGGGCATGATAAAGGGCAAGGTCGCTATGGTCACAGGCGCGGGTGGCGGAGTAGGCATGACAATTTCAAAGAGGCTCGCTTTTGAAGGATGCAAGGTGGTGCTACTTGGCAGGGACAGGGCCAAGCTGCAAAAGGCTGCATCTGAAATTGGCGACAAAAAGAGCACAATGACGGTAATGACAGACATCACCAAGGAAGCAGAAATCCTTAGCGCAGTCGATCAGACTATCAGGTCGTTTGACAAGATAGATATTCTGGTAAACAACGCCGGAATCATAAACGATCCTGTGCCGTTCCACAAAATGACAGATGACCAGTGGGACGACCTTATAGGAACCAACCTCCTCGGCACATTCCGGATGACAAAGGCCGTGATCCCGGTGATGATGAAAAACGGGGGCGGCAGCATCGTCAACATCTCGTCGGTGCTCGGCATCAGGTCCATACCCAAAGTGCCGTTGTCAGTGTATGGCGTGACCAAGGCCGGCGTGATAATGTTCACAAAGAGCATTGCGGTGGAATACGGACAGTACAAGATTCGCTGCAACTGCATCGCGCCCTCCACGATAAGGAGCTCGATTATCGAGCCCTACCTGCACGATGAAGAGGCGAAAAAGGTTCTCGAGTCGACTTTCCCGCTGCGCAAGGTTGGCGAACCTGAAGACATCGCCGGCGCGGTGGCATACCTCTGCTCAGACGACTCTAATTGGGTCACCGGCACGGTCATGATGGTGGATGGAGGCATTTCTGCAAAACAATAGCCTAAAACTATTATGAGAATTGTTGTGCTATTGAGCGCCGGATGAAGGACAGATCCAAGGAAAGTGTCGATGCTGCAAAACATGTGCGAGCGTACGATGCCGGGCGCATCAACCACGCAGTGGAAAAGGCAGTCAAGGACCAGGACCTTATCATCCCGCATGAGCACCTTACGGAGACCAACGAACTTTTGCACAAGCACAAGGTCGGCGGCATGACCTTTTACGACATCAAGGGAAGGGGCAGGGCAAAGAGAGAGCCAGTCTCAGTCGGGAGAGGTGTTATGCGGTACATACCAGAGTTTGGCTTTCGCACGAAAATTGAAGTGCTGGTGCCAGACGGAAAAGCCAAGGCCATAATTGACGACGTGCTCAAGGTGATGAGCACCGGCTCGGCGTCCGACGGCAAGATCTTTGTCTACGATGTCGCAGATGCGTACGACATTGGAAGCAAGGAAAAAGGCGATGTCGCCCTCTAAAAGAAAGAGTTATAATCTTGCAGGCGTCAGTATTTTGCCATGAGCGAAAAGAGAACAATGCAGGTGTGTTTTACGCCCGAGCAGCTAAAGATGGTTGAAAAGTATGCAAAGAAAAAGGGCATGCTTAACGCAAGCCAAGCGATCGAGGAGCTAACAAGATAATTTTTACAGCGCGCTTTCGCCGCGCTGCTTTGAACCAATGTCGACAGCTTCGTCCACATCAGAAACGAATATCTTGCCTTCGCCAGCGAGCCCGGTGCTCGCGATCTGCAGGATCTTTTCGATCACCTTATCCATCATAGAGTTCTTTGTAACGATCACTATTGTCGAGTTTACGTTAAACTCTGGCCTGTACGTCCCAGTGCCTCTTCCGGATTGAATCTCTTGTCGCGGTATCTGGCCGCGTCCTTTCGTGTCGTAATACGTAAAGCCCCCCAAGTCCAATTCTTTGAGCGCCGCAAAAGTTTTGTCTAGCCTTGCAGCAGGAACAACCGCTTCGATTTTCTTCATAATGTAAACCCAGTCAGCTAGGTAGCGCTTTTATTAAAGCATTTTGCATCGTGCAAGATATACAGAATTCCACAAGTTATGATACAAAATTTCTAACTAAACAAAAAGAAAATGGAAAAGTCAGCTCATGTTGACTGTTCCTACCTTGTTGGAGAGTTAGCCGGTACTGTTTGTGGCAGTCTGTTGCTTGATGATGTTTCCTTTCCTGTATCGGTCTGGTTTCCCCTGTCTGTTGCGTTGGTGACAGTGTCTGTCATGTTGCCTGCGGGCCCTGTGTCGGTCGCGCTGGTTGCACTAGTTCCTGTCATCATGGACGGACCGGGGACCTCCTCACTTCCTTTTGGTGGCATCCATGTTCCTTCTGGATGATCATCTGCAGCAGTTTTGTCATCTGCAGCTACTGCAAAAGCAGCGCCTTTGACGACATCGTTCATTGCATGATCGACGCCCATGGAGAGGCCTGCTTTGGGGAATGTCGATTCAATCGCCGAGCCGGATCCTGGCGGGATTGTCCACGTTTCGTCGTTCATGTCCTGCGTGTCGTATCTGTTCTCGATTGAGCCGTCATGCATATTCATCATGCGGCTGATGAAATGGAACGCGACATAGTCGTTAGGATCTCGGTTGACGATGTACCATCTCGTCAGTTCCTAGGTTTGACTTTGAATACCTGAGCATCTGGATTCAGTGGTATCTTGGCAATCGTTCCTATACTTGGAACATACTTGTGAGCCATGCCGTTTGTCATTACCAAGTCTAGGTTGCCTGTGAGGAACTGGCCTACGTCAAATGTGCCTGTGCCATTTGCTTTTGTAAAGACGCCATCGATGTTGTTGCCGTGGATCTCGCCAAATACTACATAGAACTCTTCAGCTGGTTTTTCGTTTGGCGGGGGTACAACTATGCCGCCATACATGCCGCTCGCAATGTGCTCCCATACGCCATTGAGGCGGTCTGCCGCGCAGTGGCAATAGAATATGCCTGCAAATTGCGTTTACATGTGCATGTCACTTTTTCACGGCTCGACGGCAGAGCCGGTAGTGCTGGCCTTGGCACCGACAGCTGAATACGGCCCATAGCCTGCGTGTAAGTCAAGGCTGCGTATCACTTGTCCTTGGTTTATCAGGGTAAATTCAATCGTGTCTCCTTGGTCGACAGCTATGACCGGTCCTGGCGTTGTTCCGTTGAAGACCATCGCCTTGTATATTACGCCACCCGGGTGTAGCGCGTCGCCTGTAGCTACCTGAAAGTCCTTTTCATCTGCAATCAGGATGACCTTTTTCGTCGCGCCGGTGCGTTGCGCCTGTGCGTTGCGCCTGTGCGCCGAAGTTGACCCCGGTGAGGGGACCAAATATAACGAATCCAGTCAGCAAGACGCCTGCCGCAATTCCTGCTATAACGGGTTTGTTCATTGTTGGGCCTTGAACTGTCCATATATTAAAAAATTTTTCATTTTGTTCGTAGTTTTTTGACTATAGTATAATATTTACGGCGATTCTATAGTGTATTTACTGCATTACAATATAAAGGTGTCCGAGCCCACAAATGGCGCCGACATACGTTTTTGTACCTGTGCAGGCAAGTAATTTCGCTTGCACATTTTCGGCAAAAGGCAGGTCGTGAATTGCGCGGTCTGTGGCAAGGAGCTTGGGCGCCATAAATACAAGCCGGGCGAAGAATGGGGAATTGAAGGCCTGCTCTGCGCCGACTGCCACATAGAGAAGACAAGGGAGTTCATGCTCAAGCAGGAAGAGGTGCCCGACATCTGCGCGATATGCGGCAAAGAAATCGCTGGAGAAAGCCATAAGCCAAAGTGGCAGTGGGAGATGGAGCAAGGGAATCTGCTGTGCAAGTCATGCTTTGAGAAAAAAGAGACTGACTATAATAAAAAAACAAATTCTTGCGCCATCTGCAAAGGCAAGCTCGGGATGTTCTACTACCATCCCAAGCCGGCGTGGCACGTTGAGGGAAATCTCTGCAGGAAATGCTGGGATAGCAAGAACAGTGATGGGTGATCGCATGTTCAAGAAACATGAATGCGAGGCGTGTGGGAGCAAATTCCGCAAGGTTGAAGAATTGATGCAGCACCAGCAGGTGACGCATGAGCGGCGGCTCTACATGTGCAGCAAATGCAACATGGGCTTTGAAGGGATGGAGCAGATGCGCGACCACGCCAAGAAATTTCATTCGTACAACAGGATGAAAGAAAAGGTCTAGATAGCTTTAAGCTGCTTTACTATTGGCGGCCTAGCTTTTCTGAATACCCTGAAACCGCAGATGCATTTTATCTCTGGCAATCTTGATAGTTCTTCGACTGTCACCGGCGTCCCACAGCGCATACACTCGTAGGTGACGTTTCCGCCCGCGTTTGAAGCTGCCATCCTGATTTCGGGCGCCCCGCCCACATTTTAAGCTATAGTAGAATGCTGCTGGAGGTGCTTGTTCTGCTTGATGGCCGACTGCGCCGCCGCCAGAATGGCAATCGGTATCCTGTGAGACGAGGCGCTGACGTAGTCGAGGCCCACGGTGCTGCAGAACTCTATTGAGCGAGGATCGCCGCCATGCTCGCCACAAATGCCGATCTCGATGTCCTTTTTCACTTTCCTTGCCATGTCAACTGCCATCTTCATCAGCCGGCCCACCCCCTTTATGTCAATACTCTGGAAGGGGTTCACGTTCACGATCCCCTTTTCGAGGTAGAAGGGCAGGAACTTGCCCTCAGCGTCCTCCCTGCTGAAGCTGAAGGTGGCCTGCGTCAGGTCGTTCGTGCCAAAGCTGATAAAGTCCACCAGGTGCGCTATGTCGTCTGCCACGAGGCACGCGCGGACCACTTCGATCATGCTGCCAAACTTGATCTTTAGCTTTATCCTGTGCCGGTGCTCCACTTCCCGCTTGATCGATTCGAATATCTGCCGCACGGTTGCAAGTTCTTCCACCAGGCCCACCTGCGGCACCATTATCTGGGGCTCGACTGCCATGCCTTCTTTTGTCAGTTCGGCCGCCGCCTCACACACCGATCTTATCTGGGTCTCGTAGATTTCAGGGAACGAGATCCCCATCCTGACTCCCCTGTGCCCGAGCATCGGGTTTATCTCTGACAGCTCGTGCACGCGGTGGAATATCTTTTCCATGCGCGCGATCTCGGACGCCTTACCGCCGGCAGACTTGAGCTCGAATATCTTTTGCATCAGGTCTTCTTCGTTTGGCAGGAACTCGTGGAGCGGCGGGTCAAGCAGCCTTATCGTGACTGGCAGGCCCCGCATTTCCTTAAGGATTGACTTAAAGTCAGACCTCTGGAGCGGCTCTAGCTCTTCAAGCGCTCTTCTCCGCTCGTCCTCGTTCTCCGCCATTATCATGTTGACAAACTGCATTATCCTGTCATGCTGGTTGAACATGCGTTCAGTCCTGCAAAGCCCGATCCCTTCCGCGCCGTACATGCGAGCAAGGATCGCGCTCTCTACAGTGTCGGCGTTTGCCCTTATCTTGATGCCCTTCATTTCAGAGGACCATTGCAGAAGCTCCTTGAACTCGGACGAAATTTCCGGCTCGACCGTCGGCACCTCGCCTGCATACACCCTGCCTGTCGAGCCATCTATCGTTATTTTCTGGCCCTCGCTTATCGCCTTTTTGCCGCCCACACTAAAGCTCCTGCCGTCGGCATCGATCTCTATCTGCGAGCACCCGACGACGCAGGGTTTGCCCATTCCGCGGGCGACTACCGCCGCGTGTGAGGTCTTGCCGCCGCGGCTTGTCAGTATGCCCACGGACTGGAAGAATGCAGGGACATCGTCAGGCTTGGTGTCTTCCCTTACCAGGATTACCTTCTCGCCCTTTTTGCCAAGCGCCTCTGCCCGCGAAACGTCAAACACAACCGTCCCGCTGGCCGCGCCGGGCGACGCGCCGACGCCTGTCGCGATCGCATTTTGCTCTGCATGCGCATCTATCCTGCGGTACAGGATTTGCTCGAGGCCTTCAGGGTCGATGCGCTCAAGCGCTGCGGCCTTGCTGATGAGCCCCTCGTGGTAAAGGTCTATTGAAGTCTTGACAGCCGCGACCGCGTTCATCTTCGCCGCCCTTGTCTGCAGGATGTGGAGCCAGCTCTTTTCAACAGTGAATTCTACGTCCTGCGGCTCCTTGAAGTGGTTCTCCAGTTTTTCGCACACTTCAAGCAATTGCTGGTAGACGTCCGGCATTTCGCTGACAAGCGAGTCGATGTGGTTAGGGGTGGTCTTGCCCGACACGACGTCCTCGCCCTGTGCGTTAACAAGATAATCGCCGTACAGCCGCTTTTCGCCTGTGTCCGGGTCTCGGGTGAACACCACGCCGGTGCAGCTGTCGCTTCCCATGTTGCCAAAGACCATTGCGACTATTGTGACTGCGGTGCCGCCGGCCATGTCAGGGGTGATGTTGTACTGCTTGCGGTATTCCACCGCGCGCTTGCCGGTCCACGACCGGAACACCGCGTCGATCGCGAGCTCTAGTTGCTTGTACTCGTCGGCAGGGAATTTCTTCCCAGCGTCTTCGCAGAGCGACTTGAACGACCCTGCCACGCCCTTGACCACCTTCTGGCTTGACAGGTCCTTGCCGGCAAGAATGTTTTCAAATTTCCGATCATCGATGCCCAGAACAATCTTGCCAAACATCTGGATGAACCGCCGGTACGCGTCCCACGCAAACCTTGGATTGTTTCTCTGCCTTGCAAGCCCTTCCACAGTTTCGTCGTTGAGGCCTAGGTTGAGGATCGTGTCCATCATGCCGGGCATCGACACGGGGGCGCCGGAGCGCACCGACACAAGGAGCGGATTTTCAGGATCGCCGAATTTCTTGCCTGTCGCACTTTCGAGGTGTTTTATTGATCTCCGCACTTCGTCCATCAGGCCATCAGGCAGGCGTCTGCCAGCTTCGTAGAATTTTTCACAAATTTCAGTTGTTACTATAAAGCCGGGCGGGACCGGAAGGCCAAGCCTCGTCATTTCTGCAAGGCCGGCGCCCTTGCCCCCTAGCAGCATTTTGTTCCTGCCGTCTGCCTCGTCGAAAAAGTATATCGGCTTGATAGTGGCCGGGGTTCTGCCAAAACCTTCCTCGAACATATAGGATGATGATCAACCCCTTCGCTGGTTTAAAACGTTGTGCACTTACCGATAATTTCAAATCTTTGCACTCGCTGTTACAGTGGGGCGGGATCGGCTGGCATCACAGGGTGATTGCTTTGTCTGACGTGCTGCCAGTTCCGCAGCTCATACAGGCTCTGGACCTGTTTGGCACTATGGCGTTTGCCGTGACTGGCGCGTTCAAGGCAGTAGAGCACAAGTCCGATATTGTAGGGGTGATAATACTCGCCACGATAACGGGCGTCGCCGGTGGTGTGTTCCGGGACATCGTCTTTGGCAGGATACCGCCACTTGCAATAGTCAACCCCCTTTACCTCATAATTACCGTGGCGACGGGCGTTGCGATATTTTTCCTCTACCGCGCGCTCAAAAAGCACTGGAACCTGTTCCTGAAATTTGACGCGATCGGCCTGGGCGTGTTCACGGTAATCGGCGCGACTTTTGCGTATGACCTGTTTGGGCCGAACTTTCTTGCGATGGCGTTTGCTGGCCTTATCACTGCCATTGGAGGAGGCGTACTACGCGACGTGTTTGTTAACGAAGTCCCGATAGTGTTTGTCAAGGAACTGTATGCGTCGGCGAGCTTCATCGGAGTCGTGATATTTTTTGGGCTCTTGGCCGCCGGCGCGGACCTGAACATCGCGGCCATACCAAGCATCATTGCGGTTACCGCTCTCAGGCTGCATGCCATGAGGTACAACTGGAACCTGCCCTCCCCAAAGACCTGATCCATGGCGCTAATCTTGGTACGAGTAGATTTACCAAGTCCGGCGAGGCTTCTATTCTTGGTGGAGCTTGTACGTCATGGTAATGGCAAGACGGTCAGGAGTTTACGAATTCTGACACTGCCGATGAGGCGAAACGAAAGCTTCAGCTGATGACTGTTGACGACGAAAGCGACATTCTTTACGTACTAAAATCGGGCATTGAAAAAAATCTTGGTTACAGCGTCTGTACTTATTCAGAGCCATTACAAGCCCTCAAGCATTTCAAGGATAGCCCTGACGCGTACGATTTTGTCATATCAGATGTGCGGATGCCTGAAATGACCGGTTTTGAGTTTGTGCGGCACATCAAAGAGATCAGGCCGGATGTCAAGGTCGTGCTCATGACGGCGTTTGATATAAACCAGTCAGAATTTGGAAGGGTACTCCCTTCGACAAAAATGGACGGCTTTGTGACAAAACCTGCGACCCTGAAAGTCATGTCCGCCGCGATAGAAAAATACCTTTATTAATTATTTCATGCCGGCTGCGAGCTCGGCTATCTTGCCGGCCCATGAATTGGCCTTGATTACGCCGCTTGCCACCAGTATGCCGTGGGAGCCCAGCTCCATCGCCTTGGCGACATCGTCTCTGCACGTGATGCCGGCGCCGCAGATTACCTTCGAGCGTGATCCTGCTGCTTCTATTGATTTTGTTATTATCGCCGGGTTTTCCTTTGACACCGCCCGACCTGTCCCGATAAGCTCCGGCGGCTCTATGGCGATGAAATCCGGCTTGAATACCGATACCTCCATGACCTCCCACGGCTCCCGCGCGCACACTATCGAGGTCATGCGCAGGCCGCGCAGGCGCTCCACTAGCCTGGCAATATGCTTCATTTCGATCCTGTGCTCGCTGTGGTTTATCAGCGAGCCAACAGCTCCGTACGACTTGGCGATCTCGGGTATGAGGAAACCTGTGCTGGAGCCCACCTTTTCGTTGTCTACGTGCTGGCAGATGAGAGGCATCCTGACGCTCTTGGCAACCATTGCAAGGGCAGGCTGCGGGGGCGCAACCACTATTTCGACTTTCAGTTTTTTTGCGACTGCCTGCGCGGCTATGGCTAGCTTGACAGCCCTTTCTCCGGAAATCTCTTCGTAATTCTTGAAGTTAATGATTAGTGGCCACTTCAACGCTTGCTGCCAGCTTTGTTTCTTGTCGCCGCCGTCTTGCCGTGCATGATGTCTTCAAGGTTCTTGAACTTGCTCTCCAGCTTTGACATCCTTGCCTCGTAGCCCTTATTGTATTCCAGCTCATCAGGCGCAAGCGTGGCCGGGTGAATAAAGCCTTGGTTGCGCATTATCATCGCCCGCTCGGACGCCTGCATCCTCTGGAGGTCCCAGTCGGCGGTTCCAAAGCCGTCGTGCGGCCCCGTGAGCTTGCCGTTGTGCATGCTGAACAGCAGGCACGAGACTATAGGGATAGAGTAGTTCAGGCTTGCAGCAGAGTTGAGCTTGACTGGCATGAGTGGCATGTGGTGGCTTCCTCTCGTGTTGCCGGCGACATAGTGGGGCTCGTTGAACGCGCTCCCTGCCTCCTCCGTGGCCGGAAAGTTCTTTTGCGTCCTGACGATTGCAATATGGTCGTCCTTGCCGACGTACGTGCCGGCGATGTTGTGCAACCTGTCAGTGGACGCCGACACTATGTGATCAGCGCCGTCAGAAGACGCTACAGAGTGGACGACAAACCGGCCGGGATACATCAGGGCCGCTTCAAGCTCGGCCTTGTCCTGCCACATTTTCAGCTCGGCCACTTTGCCAGTCATCACGTCCATTATCCTGAAAATGACGCCTTCCGCAAGGTGCTCGTTGATGAGGAGGCCGGTGTTGCTCCGTGCGTCGACGAACATGCGCCAGAGCGGGAAGTTGAACGCGCCCGGCTCTGTCTTGTCTGCGGCAAATATGCAAAACACTTCGCTTGGGCGCTCTTCCATTTCAATTTCGGCGACTCCAGGCCCCATGCCCTTGACGTTGCCGGAGAACGAGTCCTTCAGCAGGTCCTGGCCGGCGCCATAGAGTCCCTGTTCCTTTGCGGTCTTTGTTCCCTCGGTAAAGGCGTCCCACGCCAGCCTGTGGATCTTTTCGTCATCCACGCCGCGGGTGTGAGTCATTATGATGTGTATGTCGTCGCCAGTATACCCAATGTAATAATCTATAAGCAGGCCCTTAGCATTTTTGCTAACATAATTTCTGACGGTTTCGAGGAGTTTTTCGCTTGGGCAGGTGTGGCCCCCGACTCCTCCAATGTCGGCCTTGATTGCACTAACTGTGATCCGCATACTGAGACAAACTCATGACCATCGGTTTAAAACTTTTCCGATAACTTGTTAGCTAGAGCCGAAACGCGGATGTTGGGCTATTGAGGGTGCAGTTTGCGCCCAGATCTCGGGCGAAATACAAATAAAGCCCATGGAGTGTTCTTGCTGTATGAGCGCTAGCAAAAAGCCACACATGAACCTGGTGGTTGTAGGTCACGTCGATAATGGTAAATCAACTACTGTAGGTCATATGCTCGTTGATCTGGGTGCCATTGACCAGAGAACAATAGATGCATATGCCAAGGAATCAGAAGCAACTGGCAAGGGCGATACATTCAAGTACGCTTGGGTGCTGGACAGCATCAAGGACGAGCGCGATAGAGGTATTACCATCGATCTCGCTTTTCAAAAATTTGAGACGCCAAAGTATTTCTACACGCTGATCGACGCTCCGGGACACAGGGACTTTATCAAGAACATGATCACCGGCGCGTCGGAGGCAGACGCTGCCATTCTGGTGATCTCTGTCAAGCCGGGTGAGGCAGAAGCATCAATAGAACTTGGAGGACAGGGAAGGGAGCACGCGTTCCTTGCAAGAACCCTTGGCGTCAACCAGCTCGTAGTTGCGCTGAACAAGATGGACGACGTTGAATACCAAGAAGGCCGCTTTAAGGAAGTCAAGGACAACGTTGAAAAAATGCTAAAGACGGTAGGCTACAACACTGCCAAGATCAGCTTCATTCCGATCTCTGGATGGAAGGGCGACAACCTGGTGAAAAAGTCAACGAACATGGCATGGTACAAGGGTATGACGCTTGCAGAGGCACTCGATACACTCGAACCGCCAGAGAAGCCAATTGGCAAGCCACTTAGGATTCCAATACAGGACGTATATTCAATCACGGGCGTCGGAACCGTGCCGGTGGGCAGGATCGAGACGGGCAAGATGAAGGCAAACGACAAGGTAGTTGTCATGCCTTCTGGCGCCGTCGGAGAAATCAAGACAATTGAAACCCACCACACCCAGATGGAATCTGCCGAAGCAGGCGACAACATTGGCTTTAACCTCAGGGGCGTAGACAGGAAGCAGATCAAGCGTGGTGATATGATTGGCCCGGCAGACAACCCGCCAACCGTTGCAAAGGAATTCGAAGCACGCCTCATTGTCATTCACCACCCGACGGCAATCGCCCCTGGATACACGCCAGTATTGCACGCCCACACAGCACAGGTAGCGGCGACGATCTCGGCGTTCGTGTCCAAGATTGACTCGAGGACCGGCGCGACGACAGAGGAAAACCCGAAGTTCCTGAAAACAGGCGACGCGGCGATCGTCAAGATCAAGCCGGTAAGGCCCCTTCCGATCGAGACATTCAAGGACTTTCCAGAGATTGGAAGGTTTGCACTCCGCGACATGGGAACGACAATTGGCGCAGGCGTTGTACTGAGCATCACCGAAAAGTACGACCCCAGCAAGAAGTAAGTGAAATAGATGCCACAGGCAGCAAGAATAAAGCTCACAAGCACGAACCTTGCAACGCTGGAAGGCGTTTGCACCGAAATAAAGGGTATGACTGAAAAGTCAGGAATAAAGCTCAAGGGACCCCACCCCCTGCCAACCAAAAAGCTGAAGGTGGTGACAAGAAAGTCGCCATGCGGGCAGGGAACCAACTCGTACGACAAATACGAGATGAGGATCCATCGGCGCGTTATAGACGTCGGAGCCGATGACAGGGCAATCCGGCAGCTGATGCGCCTCAAAATCCCGGACGACGTCTACATCGAAGTCTCTCTAACGCAATAATTTCTTGTACGAACCTTTCGGAACCCTGATGTGCCCCGAGGCCTCGGGGTGCAGAATTTTTGCCAAAATCTCAATCCCCGCCACGGTCCGCGGCCCGGGCTTGCTGAAATACGCGTTTGCGTTGACGGCGTAGACGTCGTTGTTTTTGACTGCCCGGAGGGACTTCCACTTTTCGTTGCGCGCAAGGGCAGGCAGCTCTTTCAGTGTGCGCGAAATTTCAAAGCCGCATGGCAACAGCACAATGATGTCCGGGTCGAATTCCACTGCTTCGTCGATATCCATCCGGCGCGACGGCTCGCCGGCAGTGCTTAAGCCGTTTATGCCGCCGGCGTATTCGACCATCTGGGGCACCCAGTGACCCGCGGTGAACAGCGGGTCGAGCCACTCTATGCAAAGCACCCGCGGCCTGTTCTTTATTTTCATGTTCCGCACCGCGTCTATGCGCTTTTGCAGCGACGCGACAAGCTTTGCGCCTTCCCTGACTCTGCCCACCTTTTCGGCTATGTCCATTATGCTGACGAGTATGTCGTCAAGGTCATGTGGGTCGAGCACGAGAACGTCGGGCCGGCCCCCAAGGACGCTTACGGCCCTGTTGATCTCTTTTGTAAATGGCGAGCAGACTTCGCACAGCCCCTGCGCAACTATCAGGTCAGGGTTGGCTTTTTTCAGGACCTTGTCGTCGACGATGTAGATGTCGCTGCCTGAGCGCATCAGCGCGACTATCTTGCTGTCGATCTGCTGGCCTGTCATCCGGCTTGGATCAAAAGAGGGTCGTATTACGCGTGGCTTTTTCCTTGCCAGTGCAGGGAACTTGCATTCGTGCGTCACGCCCACTATCTCGCTGCCGGCGCCGAGCTGGTATAGCGTTTCGGTGGCGCTTGGAAGGAATGAGACGATGCGCACAGGAAGCTGTAAAAATCACATTCTTAAAAACCTGTCTCACGCGACTCTTTACACAATGAAGTTATGAAAACAGCAAATGACGATCGTTTTCAGTATCTGGGACATCATTTATCTTCATCAGAAGTCGGATTGGACATGTACGCTATATGCCGATCTTGATATTCCCATAACTAGGCATCAAAGAATCGTGGAGGGAAGGGAAGGGAAGGGAAGGGAAGAAAAGGCTAGAGCCGGAACCCTAGCGACCTTCCTCTCAGGCGGGCGATAGATATGACTCCTAGCAGAGATGTTGCTAGAACAATTGCAGCGATCACGCCGAATTCTGGGACTACCATCGCGCCCTGGATTTCAACAGAGCTTGTGCCTGAAGGTACTGTGAATTTGATGGTTGTGTCTGATGCAGTCGTTCCCACAGTAGTGAACGGAATATTCTGACCTCCTGCCGTTATGGTGGAGATGCCATCTATCATGTTCTTTGGCAGCTTCAGCTGTATTTCTCCAGAACCACTTAGAGATACCATGACAGACTTTTTCGCGTTGATGGTGGCTGAGGTCACTTTAGCGGCTCCAGTTGCCACCACTGAATAGCTCTTGCCATCAAGGGTTGCCGCTGCTGTGCTTTGCTGAGTCGTAGGCGGAGTTGGTGTGCTTGGTGTAGAGGGTGTTGCTGAGATGAATTCGTCTTGTGCTATCTTTTTAATTCTCGGACCAAACGAAAATATATTGTTAGAACCATCGGCACCGACGGCTACTGGACATAGACATTGAAACCCGGGGATAGAATTACTGTTAAAATATTGTTGGGTTGGTTCCCGGCATTCCTGACCATCAAAATATGCACAAGTCGGGCTTCCAAACGTGGATAGCAGGATGAAGTCAGAATTATACTTCGAGATTTTGAAGTTCTGAATTCCTCGCTCATTTTCTGTTACGTAAAGGTTGTCAGAACTGTCAAAAGTGATGGCATTCGTATATTCAGAACAATTCTGATCGGTACAATGACCTTCAAGCTTTGATACGAAGGTGCCGGAAGAATCAAACTTTTGAATTCGGTACGCAGTAAAATAGCCATCTTCTGACACGAAGATATTCCCAGAGGTGTCAATTGCGATAGCGCGCGGTTCTGTAAACTGACCGTCAGCTCTGCCAAGCGATCCAAACTTTGATACGAAGGTTCCGGAGGGGTCAAACTTTTGAATTCTGAAGTTGCCGCTGTCTACTACATAAAAGTTGCCAGATTTGTCAAATGCAATGTCACTTGGTCCCTTGAACTGGCCGTCGCCAGTGCCCAAGGATCCCATCGATTCCAGAAAGTCTAGGGACGAGTCATACTTTTGAATTCTGTTTAAGCCTTGGTCTACTACATAGATGTTATCAGAGCCGTCAATAGCCATGGCAACAGGGGTTACAAGTACATCAATGGCTGGCTTTTGAGAGTGAGCCTCCACTTGACTGATAAGTCCTCCAAAGGCTGAAACAAATACTCCATTAGTGTCAAACTTGCAAATAGCGCGACAAAAATTAGTCTGCAGTATGTCGATGTTGCCAGATTTGTCAAATGCAATATCTGCTACTGAACTTTTAAAATACCCAATCCCCCATACCCCAAACATTGACTCAAACTTGATTATTGATGTAGGGTTTGATGCAGCGCCTGTTCCTTGAGCGTTAATCGCAGATATTCGATAGGAGTAACCAGTTAATGGTCTAATTGTCTTATCAATGTATGTCGTACTTGGAGAACCTGTGTCAGGTACTATAGGGCCGTACGATGACGATGTCGCATCAGAGTATGGATAATTTTGGCTGGCGCGCTCGATCTTGTAGCCGATAATTGGTCTGCCGCCGTCTGATGTTGGAGCTTTCCATTCTAGTTTAATCGATGTCTCATCCGCGGTTGCAGTCAGATCTGTCGGTGCTGCCGGTACTGTGGCTGATTGGGCCCAACTACTAGGCACACCAACCAAACTGCCGAGCAACATGGCCGTCAATGCAAGTATTACTCCAATTTTGCATAGGGCCATTTTCTGGAAGATAGTTATCGAATTATTTAAACATAAAAACCCAATATCGCTTTTTTTCTACTATACTTTATATGTTTGTGGCAGTAAAAGGAAAAGTCGACGAATTTTTACTGTCCAGCGTGGCATGTTGGTTATGAATAAGCTTTGCAAGATTATCAAACCCTATGCCTGACAGAAGTGTCAAGGATTTCGAAATTTCCAAAACCGCATTAATGCGATGAATGCTAATATTTCCGGTATTTATCGCGGAAAAACCAACAACATATTCATAGTCTACCCTTAACATCTACTCCCTATCATGACACAGATTAACATATTGACGATGAGGAGGAGCGAACGATGAATAGCTTTCTCTATTCCCTCTCGATACTTTCCGGGGCACCTCTGATTGCCCCTTTAACTTAAGGCTTGGGTCCAATTCCGGAATATGCGATCAATTACAGCTTTCCATGCATCCTTGCATTCTCTAGTCCCTTGAACAGACTGTCCATGTCTTTACACTTTAGTTCAATTTCAACACTCATGCATCCAGTTCCCAAAAGTCCTCCATCAGCTCTACCTCCGGCTGAAACCCCATGCTCGAATCGATAGCGTACATTCTTCGTGTAAGTGTGACATAATTGAATCCAATGACGGTATGCCAGCTTAAGATGATGAGCTACCGCATGCAGGCGCCAAGGCTCGAAAGGACCCGATAAGATGCTGGCGTTTCGATCCATCGTCCATAATGTGCAGAGTATGATCAATTTTCTTGGTGTCATACTCTAGAGCCGCCCATATAGAATTGTTACATTAGATTCCTATTTAGCTGGTATTCTGCCAACCAAAACCATTTTATGGCTAAAAATATTGTCCGTAGCCAATGGACTCTAAAATTGCAGTCGCTGTCGGGCTTGCAGCAGTCCTTGCTGCAGCGCTGATACCAATATCGACACCCAAACCGGCCTTTGCAGCCACCGTAGCTGTAGACATAACAGTCGGTTCATCAAGCAAGACAACTGATGCCTTTTCCCCAAACCCAGTGAATGTTAATGTTGGCGACACTGTGATATGGACCAACCAAGACATCCAGCCGCACACAGTCACGTCTGGAATAGGCTCGCCACCGGCAACGCCGGATGGCAAGTTTGACTCTTCGCCGAACTTCCAGCCATTACTTCAGCATGGAGATACATTCAGCCACACGTTCACCGAGGCAGGCGAGTATCCGTACTACTGTGGTCTGCATACGAACATGGTAGGAACGGTAATAGTGGCAGCTGCAGGTGGCAATGGAGGCAATGGCGGAACTCCAAAAGAAACCAAGCTCACTGCAACACTAGATGGAAAGAGCTACGAAGTAACCAGCAAGTCAATGACCTCTATGGCAACAGAGGTTACAATCCAATCCGGCCAGTCAGTGACCCTCAAGTTCGACAAAGCTGGTGAAGTAGAACTTACTTTGCTGAAAACGATGATCGGTGGCATCAACGATGTCAGTGCAGGAGGAAAATCAATCGACTTTACGCAGACCAATAGCGCCGATTCGACCACAATCAAGTTCACCTTGCCAGAAGGCTCTACCACAGTCGTGATCAAGGGTGCAACAGTGGTTCCTGAATTCCCGGTCATTGCGGCAATACTGGCAGCGTCAATCGTAGGAATTATAGTCTACACCAGATTCGCAAGAAACGGAACAGCATTCATTGGAAGAGCGTAAACGCCTTCCTATCTTCTATATTTTTGGTTATCGGAATAGGGTATTATCCCGGTGGTTTTCACGGCAGGTCGTCTTCCTCACCCCATTTCGGCTTTTGCGTTGCCAACAAATACTCTCTAGAATTATTGTCAGATACTCCTCTAAGGTTTGACGGCCAACCAAATCATTTTATCCCTTGAAAGATTTTCTATCTTAGTGAATGTGAAAATTGCAGTCGCTATAGGGCTACCAGCAGTGGTTGCTGCTACGCTATTACCAATATTGGCCTCCGTGCCAGCCTATGCAGCTAATGTCGCCGCAAACATAACAATCGGTGCACAAAGCAAGACAACCGATGCCTATTCGCCAAACCCACTAAAGATCAACGTTGGCGACACTATAACATGGACAAACAAAGATTCAGCTCCACACACAGTCACATCGGGTTCCAGTGCAACGCCAGATGGCAAGTTTGACTCCTCTCCAGGCTTTAGACAGCTGCTGATTCCAGAGGGAACATTTAGCCACACATTTGAAGAAGCAGGCGAGTATCCGTACTACTGTGGTCTGCATGCGAACATGGTAGGAACGGTAATAGTGGCAGCTGGAGGCGACAATGGCGGAACTCCACAGGACACCAGTATCACTGCACTAATTTTCCCTATCATTGTCGCAATACTGGCAGCATCGATTGCAGCGATCATAGGCTACGCCAGATTCGCAAGAAAGAGAACAGGTTCCTCTGGAACGCCTTAAACTCCTTCATTTTCTCCTTTCTTGTTACTCCTTCGAATGTTATGTAAGGCCGCGCCATAGCAGTCAAGCGCACAGCTTTAATCATGCTAGTCAAAGGAACGAAATGGGGCTGGCGTTTGTCGGCATCGGGATAGCAGTCGGCGTACGGATCACTTTTGCCCTGCTGCAGCAGTCAGGGATTCGACAGACCGATGTGGACTACAGCGATGACAACAACTCTTGGCTGGACCCATTGTTTCTCAAGAACTTCCACGAGTGCCTCAGGACCGGCGCTCACTACAAGTCCAAGCTGGCAGTAGGAGAGGACTGGTTCTTTGATTCAAACGCAAAAGGAGGCATGCACCCTCACCAGTTTGAATGTAAGTTCGGCGAGGGAGTCGTCCCGACAGGCGTAAATGTACCGCGCAGCTTCGAATCGCCTGGCGTGTACTGCATCAAGCTGACCGTCACCGACGCAGCCGGAAAGCATGAAGACAGCGACATTTCGATTGAAGTGCTGCCCGCCGAGGGGCCTGGCCAGTGACAACTCATAGATTATTATCCGGCATGCATATAGAAAGTCGTTTGCGCAAAGCCATTTTTGCTTTTGCACTGCTGGCAAGCCTTCTGGCCTGCGCCCAAGTGGCGGCGCAGGAACAAATCACACTGCAAGCTGCAAGCGATCAGGGCACGTTCATGGTCGAAATAAAGTGGACGCAAGACGACATTGGCAGCGCGAACTCCTTTGACATACGCTTTATCGAGCCGGAGACCGGCGAGGAGATTGAAGACGTCACATATGACTTTTCAATCTACAAGGGCAGCGACCGCGAAATTCTGCGGCACGATCAGACTGCGACACAGCAGGAATTTACCTTTGATGAGCCGGGATCGTATGTGATAAGGATAGACGACATCGAGGGTCTGGGCGAGAAGGTTTCGATACCAATACAGGTGACGCCGGAATTCCCGCTCGGGGCGGTTGCGACGGTTGCTGCGGCGCTTGGTGTCGCGGCGCTTATCGCAAGGCGCAATAGCAACAATTTATTTAGTCAGTCAACCAATTAATTGGAATGGCAAGCAGCATGTTCATTATTGCGCTGTTGCTGGCAGCTGCTTTTAGCGTTGCGACAGCTGCCCACGCCCAAGAAGGCGGAATGACAGCTCCTACAAGTAAAGGTACACTTGATATCCACATCGAGCCGACGTGGAGCAAGGACAGCGACAGAGACAAAGCCAAGGCCAGTTTCAATGTAAGCTTCCTCAACCCCGGCACAGAGACACTTCACCAGCACCAAGACTATGACTTTAAGATATTGAAGGACGGGACCGAGGTATTCAGCGCGGCAAAGCAGACAGGGCAAGTGCTCATCCACAACGCAGAGGGCACGCTCACAGTACCATACACTTTCCAAGATAATGGCGACTATGCGATTCAAGTAAAACTTGCAGGTACGGGAATCAGCCCGACAATCCCGACCGACGAAGATGCTATATTCCAGATCAAGGTGATACCAGAATTTCCGGCTGGAGCTCTTGGCACAGTTGCCGCCCTGATGGCAACTACGATCGTGCTTGCACGCTACAAGCTCTTCTAAACTTTTTCCTTGCGCGACAGCCCCGCGACCCCAATGGCAATGCCGGCCACCCCGACGCCTATCCCGATCATTCCAAACAGGTAGGCGCTGTCGACTGCCGTCCTGAGCTCTGCTGACGATTCAGCAGCAGTCTTGGCCTCTTTGGCCGCAATGTTGGCCTCGTCCACTTGCGCGGTCAGGTCGGTTATCACGGTCTGGAGCTGTTTTATTGCCTCTTGCGAAACGCCATCTCCGGTAGTTCGCGGGAATTCAAGTATCTTTGTATCCTCTACATCTTCAACTTCGGCAGTGTCATCAAAAGCCTGTCCCCCGATCGTGCCCTTGAACACGACTGAAAGCTTGCCGGTCTGAGTTGGCAGTATGGTAGCGGCATAAACGCCTGGCTCTTCCTGCGGCTGGAAGTCAAGTGGTTTGGCAGTGGCGCCCTTCGTAAGGCTGATGTCAGCCTGGGCAAGCGCGTTTGTAATAGGCTTGCCGTCCGATATCTTTGTCACCTCCAGCGTGATGGTGTTGAGCTGGCCCACGAGCGGCGGTTCGTTTCCCCAGCCAACTTCAACCTGCAAGTCTCCGTGTTTCACCGGAGTATGCGCAAGCGCAGGAGCAAAATTGAAAGCGGCGAGCAAAACAAGGAAAGCAAGAGGGAGGAGAACGACTTTCTTCAACAAATATGAATTGTCTTTACAATGTTTATAATCTTTAGGCATAGTTCGGGCTTTGTACCACAAAACAAGCAAGAGTCAAATATGGTGCACGGCATATTTTACACATGCTGGGCAGACACTGGCTCTTCGGCCTGATCGCGGCGATCGCCTTCCTGACGCTTGCATCAGGATTTCAGCAGTCGTTTGCCCACCCTGTTACTATAGACTCTTCGCCGAAGGCGTTTGAGGGCGTGCGGTCGCCACCCAAGGAAGTCAACGCGTTCTTCAGCGAGCCGATAGAGCTCAGCTACAGCAAGATATCCGTGATAGGACCTGACGGCAGCAAGGTAGACAATAATGACCCTCATAACGTAGAGGGCGACACTGCTTCAATAGGCGTCACGCTAAAGCCAGATCTTCCTGACGGCGAATACACGGTATCAACGACTGTGCTTTCTGCCGTTGACGGGCACGTTATTTCTGGCACTTTTGTCTTTGGCATAGGCACAAAGCCGCAGCCGATTGGAACCGGCAATGAACAGCAGCAGGACATACTGTCTCCGGGCAATTCCGCGGCAAGGTTCCCCGGGATGGTTGGGCAGGTGATGGTTGTCGGCGCTGCATTTGGCACCCTCTGGTTGTGGAAGCCGCTCGCAAGGGTGCCATGGCTGTCAAGCGCAATATCTCAGACACGCGTCGCGATAGACAGGAGCATGATGCGCCTAATGATAATCGGCATAGCCCTCA
The DNA here is from genome assembly GCA_023250885.1 of Nitrososphaera sp. Taxonomy (GTDB): domain Archaea; phylum Thermoproteota; class Nitrososphaeria; order Nitrososphaerales; family Nitrososphaeraceae; genus Nitrososphaera. Next base: position 31,074 of record JAHEZV010000006.1, read on the forward strand.
TTCTTGCATCCGGCGTAGCCATGATAGTTGTCCAAGCAATTTCAATTAACTCAGGGATACCGGAGGCAGTCGCGACAAAGTTTGGCAACGTTTGGGTCGCTAGGATGTTCCAGTCGTCCATCCTCATGGGCATCGTCTTTGCAGTCTATCGCAAGGCTGCAAAGAACAACACCAGCCCCGGGAGGACGGAAATCTATGCTATATTGATCCTTGGGCTTGCGGTGCTTGTCACGTCGAGTCTGATAACCCACGCGGCCGCGACGAGCCAAACCACCCCAATAATGTTTGACTTTTTCCACAACGCCGCCGCTTCGATATGGATAGGCGGCCTGATATTGCTTGGCTTTGTAGCAGTTCCCAATATCCTTGCGATCGGCGACGAAAGGATCAAGGCTGTCGCGCTTTCGATCCTGATCCCCCGCTTCTCGACGGTGGTGGTTACGCTGCTTGGCATCGCGGTGATAACCGGGCCGGTCCTGCTGTTTGCACTTGAAAGCGACCTTTCGCTCACCCTGGCATCCATCTACGGCAAGATACTGGCAGTCAAGCTCGGGCTTGCCGGCGTTATGGTTGGGATGGGCACGTACTCGCAGTTTGTAGTCCAGAAAAGGGCTGTGGCCGTGATGGTTGGCGGCGGGTCAGGCATGCAGGGCCCTAGCCTCAGGCACTACGGCAAGACTCTCAAGGCGGAGGCCGCTGTCGGGATTGCGCTTCTGCTGGCAGTATCCCTGATGGCTAATGGAGCGCTGCCATCAGGTCAATTCCCAACATACGCGCGCCAGCAGTCAGACGGCCAATCCGCCTTTGCAGAAGAGACCAAGACTGATTTTGTTAGGACGCTGTACTCAGATCAGGGCAAGATTCAGCTTGTAATAGCCCCCTTTGCAGTCGGGCAGAACAACTTCAAGGTATCATTCCTTAACGAGGACGGCAGCAAGGCCACAGGAATCGAGTCTACAACGATAAAGCTGACGCAGATCGACAGAGGCATCGGCCCAATAACGATTGAAACCAAAACGCAGTCAGAAAGCGTTTTTTCGGCAGACGCGGCGTTCAGCCTGCCGGGAACATGGCACTTCGAGATCGAGGGTCTGAGCACGCAGGGAAGCAACATGCTGGCAACCCTTGACGCGAACGTCAAGCCAAAGGTATCAAACCTCCAGTTCAAGGTTGACGGATACAAGACGCCGGCCAGCAGCCTGCCGCTCTATCCGGTCTTTGACGCTGCAAGACAGTCCATATGGGTGGGTGACTCGCTGCCAGGAAGCAGCAGGATATGGCAGCTGAACATTGCAACGGGCAACTACACCATGCACAAAATAAGCGACGCGGCCCTGATAACGAATACGGTGCTTGCCCCCGACGGCAGTCTCTGGTACATCGACCCCATAGGCGGCGGGTCGAGCGGTGGATCAAACAAAGGCGCGCTTGGCATCTACAACCCCGAAGACAGCTCCAGCAGGCGTTTTGTGGTGCCGGAGGCCGGCATCCCCTCAGGTCTTGCAATGGACGGCAACGGCAACCTGTGGATGCCGATAGTCCAGGCCAACAAGGTGGCCAAGTTCGAGCCTGCGAGCGAAAAATTCTCGTTGTATGAAATACCGACGCCAGAGGCAGAGCCAGCCGGGATCGCTGCCGACAGCTCGGGGAACATCTGGTTTGCAGAGGCCGCCGGCAAGATCGCCAAGATTGACCCGGCCTCAGGCAAGATCACCGAGTACGCACCAAACGGCAAGCTCCAGACGCTTGACACCCCAGCTGCGGTTTTCCCCGACCCCAAGAGCTCTGACATCTACATTGCAGAGCACGAAGGCCACACGATATCGGTGTTCAATACGTTGCTTGGCTCTTTCCGCGAGTATCCTTCAGTCAATGAAGACGGTCTACCTTTTGGCATGGCGATGGACAGCTATGGCAACCTGTGGTTTGCAGAGCACACGATAGACAGGGTTGGTGTGTTGGACCCGAGGACGGGCGAAGGGTCGGAGGCCAAGATCCCGATCTCAGGATCCCAAATACAGTGGATAACCGCGGATGACAAGGGCAAGATCTGGTTTGCGGCGCAGCGCGGGTCTGCAATTGGCAGCATCACGATAACTGCCAAGGCGTCAACCACCCCGGCTGATAGCGGCCAACAGGATCAGTCTGCAGTCAGCATCCCCCAGCTTCCATTCTCCTTCACAAATGCGGTAGGGCCGGCAATCGCAGCCGGGATTGTGATAAGCGCGCTTGCGTACAGCAAGAGTGCATTAGACCTCAAGCGCAACGTTCGGTCTGCGCTGCAGCTTGAAAGGCGCTAGTGTGTTCGACCGGTGTACCAGTTGGCTTATTAGTGATCTTCGACCATAAATAGAAGGATGCAAAAGGGCAGTAGAGGCGAGCCTTTACAGGAATCTGTGAGCAAGCCTATACTGCTGGGACTAATCACCGCGCTTGTCATTGGCGTCATTGCGCCGCTCATCATGCCCCACGTCACCCACCCGACTATGATTTACCACATTGTCCTGCATATTGCTAGCGTGACTATCGCGGTTTTCCTCAGCATCGTGTCGTTTCTTGCATACAGGAGGAGCCCCGGTGCGAGGCTGCTGTTCACGACGCTTGGCTTTATGGCCCTGGCGACGGTAGAGTTCGTGTACCTGCTGGACGCCACCGCGATCTTAAGCGTGTTTAACTTTTCCACGCTCGGCATAGAGCTGCCCCATGTTATCCTGCTGGCGATGCTGGCCATGTTTGGCCTAGGAGTGCTGAAGGTGAACAAGTGATGGAGCAGGCAGTCGAAGCAGACACAAGGATGATGCTGCTCAGGCACATTGAAGAAAACCCGGGCATTCGCTACAGGGAACTGCAAAGGCTGACCAGCCTGGTCAACGGCGTCCTGACATATCACTTGGCTGCACTTGAAAAGACAGACGTGATCAAGGTGGACAGGCAGTCAAGAATGACAAGGTACTATCCTGTCAGCGTTTCAGACAGCGAGGTCGCGATATTGAAGTTTGTCAGGCAGATCGTGCTTTTCATACTGGATCATGGCCTGTGCACATTTAACGAAATAGTAGATGACACTAAAAAGGCTCCCTCGACAGTGTCGTCGCACCTCAAGCGGTTGAAGGAGTCTGGCATAGTCTCGATAAGATACGGAGAGTACCGGCTCTACAG
>JAHEZV010000045.1 GCA_023250885.1 Nitrososphaera sp.
CACGCCGCCAAACACCTGCGCAACTGTCAGTATTTTTGCCCATTCTTCAAGCGACTCTACTATCGTCCGGGCATGGTCTATGTCATTGCCGCCGGCGACGACCCCGTGATTCTTGATCACGACGGCTCTTGCACCCTTTTTGAATCCATTTGACACTTCCTTTGCGAGCTCGGTCGAGCCGGAGGGCCTGTTAGCAATGACCGCAGGTTCGCCGACCACTATTTTTGCTTCTTCGATGACGTGCCGGAAATTTGCAGATATCGAAACCCCGATGGTGAAGGGGCTGTGCGTGTGGACAATGGCATTGACGTCTGGGCGCGCATCGTAAATGTTTCTGTGCATGTCAAGCTCGATGCTTGGTTTGGACTTGCCAATTGCCCTGCCAGTTTTCAAGTCTACTTTGACAAGGTCGACCGGCCGCATCCTGTAGCGCGGAACCCCCGAAGGCGTGATCCACATCCAGCTGTCGGCTCTGACGCTGTGGTTGCCTGAAACCGAAGTGGTAAGCCCCATGCCGTACAGGCTCTTGACGCAGTCGACGAGATCTTTTCTGCTGTCCAACTAGGTTGAGATTGTTCGAACCACGTTATAAGCGGCTCTAGTAGTAGCCAGCCCCCTTTACATGGAAGGGCGTTCTGAGAACATAAAGCGTGCTGTCGATCGTGATCCGCTTGCGGCGTGCATAACGCATCTCGCCTCTGGCGATCGAAGCAGAGTCCAGCGTCATCACGGGGTCAAAATATATTTTTGATAATAAATATTATGTAAAACAACAGTGTAATTTCAACACATATTCAGAAATGTTTGAACAAGGTTTTACGTACTCTATCATATTCTAGAATACATAATAATTAGAAATCAATATTCAATCTTGGATGGACAAAAAGCAGGCTATAGTTTTTTCAATTAGCGCGGTGGCTGCGTTGATAAGCGCGAGGATCTCTCTAAGCTATGTTGGGTCGAACAACGGCACTCCCGCGCCGTCCCTAGCAAAGAACAAGGGCACTCCGCCTATAATCTTGGATGCGGAATTGAAGGTCGAGAAGGTGATCGAGGGGCTGGCCCTGCCAACCAGCATGGCCTTTCTTGATCGGGGCTACATTCTGATCCTGCAGAAGGACAATGGAAGGGTTCGGCTTATTTCAAAGGGCCTCCTGCAGCCAAACCCTGTGCTTGACATCTTTGTCGAAAAGTATGGCGAGCGGGGCATGCTTGGAATAGCAGTGTCAAACGCCACAGGTCAATCAAAGAATGTGTTCCTATACTTCACCGAGCCAGCCGGCAACGAAATAAGGAACAGGGTTTACAGGTACGACTGGAATGGCGCAGGCAACTTTATTGGAGGAACACTTGTGCTTGATCTGCCCGGCCAGCCCGGCCCAAAGCATGACGGCGGCAAGATGACGATCGGGCCTGATGGCGTGCTCTATGCTGTAATAGGGGATCTCAACAGAAACGGGATGCTGCAGAACTACAAGACGGGCCCCGAGCCGGACGATACCTCGGTCATCCTCAGGGTTGACCGCGACGGAAATGCGGTCAACGGCACAAGCAGGTACTATTCATACGGCGTCCGCAACAGCTTTGGTCTGGACTTTGATCCTCTGACGGGCGTGTTATGGGACACGGAGAACGGCCCGGCGAACTATGACGAGATAAACATGGTCAGGCTAGGCTTTAACAGCGGCTGGGGGCAGGTCATGGGACCGATTGGCAGGTCGGGCAAGTCGGTCAACGACTTGGTGCAACTTGAAGGATCCCGCTATGCCGACCCTGTGTTCAGCTGGCACCAGGCGCTGCGGATAACCGACATTGAGTTTCTAAACTCCACGAAACTTTGCGAAAGGTACGCCTATAACGTCTTTGCCGGCGACATCAACGACGGGAACCTCTATTTCTTCAAGGTTAACCGAGACAGAACGGGGCTTGAGCTTAGCGACGCAGGTCTAGAAGACTTGGTAGCTGACAACAACGGAGAAGTGGAAGCATACACCTTTGGCCCGGGCTTTGGCGGCATGACCGACATTGAAACCGGCCCGGACGGGTACCTGTACATACTTGCGTACAGCGGCAACCTCTACCGAATAGTGCCCGCAAACTAGGGCCGGAGGCTCGAGAAAATACTGTTCATAATAATAATCTTACTCTGCAATTTCTCAAAATTGTGAGGGTAATGCCGGATCATGTTTCTGGTGGAATAAATTATTATGTAAGAATCCTGTTGGAAAATCATTGCTCAACAAGCTGAGGGATTTGCTCCAGCCCGCGATGACTAGACTGGGCACGAGCTTTGCCTCAACCGGCCTGTCAGCAAACTCCTGGACTGGCATCGGGCTGGCAATATCGATCTCGGCAGGAATTGCGTATGCTTCGCCCGCTTTTGGCTTGGACGTGTACTACGCGGCAGTCATTGGCGGCGTGCTCCTTCTCATCTCTGGATTTTTTGACATTGTCGACGGAAGCGTTGCGCGCGTAACAAAGCAAACATCTAAAAAAGGCGCTTTCCTTGATTCGTCTTTTGACAAGATATCTGAAGTGGTTATCTTTGCAGGCATTGCCATTGGCGGCCTTGCAAACCCATTTTGGTGCCTGGTTGCCCTTGGAATATCGATCCTTGTCAGCTACACAAGAGCGCGAGCCGAGTCACTTGGCGTTGAATTGAAAGGCATAGGGATAGGCGAGCGTGCAGAGCGGATGCTGATTCTTGCAATAATCGGCATGATTCCTCTTGGCCGCATATTTGCTGGACAGTCTGGAATGTACTGGGCAGTGATAATAGTGTCAATAGTGGCAGGCGTCACGCTAGTCCAGAGGATAGCGGCGACTGCAAAAAAATTGTCTTCTACCTGAGCTTGCCTGCGGTGCGCCTATCAGCCTCTGACCTTACTTTTACGACGCCCCTGTGAACTGCGCATGACACACAATAGAACTTGACATCCGTAGAGATGGGTATGTATGCACCCTGCTGCCTTAATTCTTTGGCAAGCGTCGGCTCTACAAGCGTTATCCTTCCAGTTACTTTCTTGGCCTTGTCGCGTGGAACTAGAGCACCACACGAGCTGCAATGAACTGTGCCAGAACTGCCCTTGCCGCCCTTTGATCTCCCTCTGCTCGCTCTCTTCTTTGGCATACTGCGATAGGCTCGTTAGCCATCCTTTAAATCTTGTGTTGGCAAGTGAATAATGCAATATGAAGTAGAAGCTAGAAACTCCGAAAAAAGACATTCCTCTACTGGAATCCGTTGAATATAAGATTTGAAGGCTTAGAATTGTGCGGCTGGAGTGATGTTTAAGTTCGGGAAGCGATGAAAATGGTGTCAGGTTGCCATACGGACAGCGCCAGTCCAGCAAGCCGCCATCCCAAAACCGGTTTTCGGCATGCGTAAACAAGCCCTTTTATTATTCAAAACATACAGCTAGTCGGCATTGAGGATAGGCATCGCCTCTCACATCGTGCTTGACACGATCAGGAGCGCGGACGAGAGCGTGACGGAAAGCATAGGGGGCCCGCCGTGCTATTGTGGCACAACGAGCAGACGGTTTGGCTTCGACGTCGGCCTTGCAACGAGGGTTGGCAGGGATTTTCCACAAGAGATGCACAAAATGTTGCGCAACAATGACATCATATTGAGCGACAGGCAGGTTTCAAACACGCCAACTACGCGATTCAGCCTTATTTCAGAGGGTGACTCGCGCCGGCTGGTGCTGAGCGCAAAGTGCGATCCGCTAGCTGCCGATGAAATCAAGGACATGAAGGTTGACTGCTGGCTGGCAAGTCCGGTGATCGACGAAGTCACCCCTGGCGTCCTTGCCGCCATAAAGCAGAACAGGGGCAAAAAGGATTTCGTGATGCTCGACCCGCAGGGCTTCATGCGAACAGTCGGCAGCGAAGGGCAGGTAGCGCTCAGGGATCAGCTTGATCTGGATCTGTCAGGCATAACTGCTATCAAGGTTGATTCGCAAGAGATCTCCGCGCTGACTGGCCTGCAGGGTCTGGAGGGGATGCAGGCGCTGCGGTCAAGGGGCATCAAGTTTGTAGTTTCAACAGAGCACCGCATAATCCACCTTCTTTTCGAAAAAATACATTACTGGATCAAGATGCGAGACATCGACACTCCGGACTCAACTGGCGCCGGCGACGTCCTGTGCGCGGCGTTTGTCTGCGCTTACTTGAAGGAAAAGGACCCGCTTTGGGCGATCTGTTTTGGAGCAGGCGCAGTCAGGGCTGCCCTTGAAACAAAGCAGGTAGGCCTAGCCAAGATCCCGCAGATGTCCAAGATAGAGCAGAACGCTTCCTACTTTTACAACACCGTCGGCTTCCAGCAGCTCTCTTAGCTTTAAATCAGGCTCTAAGCAAACACGTAGTAATAGCAATGAAAGTGGCGCTTTCAGGCGTCGATTCCCGGGATGGGGCACTCCTCTCAGAGGTGAAACAGACACTTGAATCCCTCAACGTCAAAACGCAGATAATGAAGGATGACTACCAAACTGCAAAGGAAGTCGACCTGGTAATGGTGGCGGGCGGCGACAGGGGGATACTCGATTATTTCCACAAGGTCGAGACAGATTCGGCGCCGGTGCTTGGCATCTCTGAAACAGACTCAACAGGCTTTCTTGCCCAACTTGAAGTGCGCGACCTGGAATCTGCGATGTCTAGACTAAAGCGCGGCGACTATTCTGTCGATGAAGTTTTTCGCCTGTCAGTCAAGGTGGACGGCAAGCAGGTCGATCCCGTGCTAAACGACGTGGCGGTCTTCCCTAGCAAGAGCGCGACTCTGATGGAGCACGTCCTGCGCATAGACGGCAACGACATCTGGCACGACAACAGCGACGGCGTCATCATTTCGACGCCGACGGGCTCGACAGCGTACTCGATGTCTGCAGGCGGCCCGATGGTGCTCCAGAAGGCGCCTGTATTCCTTGTAGTCTCCGTAAACTCGCTTGACAACACCCGCAGGCCGCTGGTGGTCCCAAACGACAGCAGGCTCGAGATCTCCGACATCACTAGCAGGTACCATTGCGAAGTGGTGGTGGACGGCGGCCGCAGGATGCGGATAAAGAACACGCTTGAATGTTCAAAGCACGAATTCCCGGCACGCCTTGTCAGGCTTGCCGGCGGCTCGTCTTCAGCCGCGTCGCTAATGGCAAAGAAAGTGAAATTGGCAGAAGACATGCTGAAGATGCCGCCAAGCGCCAAGCTCATTTTGAAGACGCTGGAATATGAAGGCGCGCTGAGCCAGAAGGATCTGGCGGCAAGAACCATGCTTCCAGAGCGCACAATCCGTCTCTCGTTGAGTCACCTCATCGACCAAGGCTACGTCAAGAAAAAGACGTCGCTGCGAGACGCCCGGCAGAGGATCTACGAGCTCAAGATTTAGCGGCTGCCTTTACGAACGCGTCGAACGCCTGCTCCGGCTTGCCCGGGCGGCTGTTGAATTCTGCGTGGTACTGCACGGCAAAGTAAAAGCGGTGGTTTGGTATTTCAATTATCTCCATTCTCCTGCCGCTGTCAGAGTGGGCCGACAGGACAAGGCCGTTCTTGCTTACAATCTCGAGGTACTTCTGGTTGAACTCGTAGCGGTGCCTGTGCCTCCTCCTGATCGCATTCGAGCCGTACACCCTGGCCGCAATCGTTTTTGGGTTTATTGCAATGTCGTGGGCGCCTAGGCGCATAGTCCCGCCCAAGTCGTGGATGTTGCGCTGCTCTGGCATAAAGTCAACGATGGGGTTCTTTGTGTTCGGCTCAAGCTCGCTGGAATTGACATCGCCCAGCTTGCATACGTGCCTTGCAAACGCGACTATCGCCAGCTGGAACCCAAAGCAGATCCCAAGGTAGGGGATGTTGTTTGCCCTCGCAAAGTTGGCCGCGCCGATTATCCCCTCACTTCCGCGCTTGCCAAAGCCGCCGGGCGCAAGTATCCCGTCAAAATTCTTCAGCATTGCGAGGCGCTGCTGGTCGCCGTTCTCAAACTTTTCAGAGTCGATCCACTGTATTTCGACCTTATTGCCGATGCTGGCTCCGGCATGCGAGAGCGCGTGGTAAACGCTGACATAACTATCTGGCAGTGTAACGTACTTTCCAACAACCGCAATCCTGACAATGCCGCCATACTTTGCAAATGACTCCGCAATCGCCTTCCAGTTGCCCCACTGGGGAGTCGACCTGCGGAGCCCAAGCCGCTCGGCTATTACTTTTAGTATCCCCTGGCTTTCAAGCACTTCTGGCACCTTGTAGATCGACGGCGCGTCGTGGCATGAAATGACGCACTTGTCCTCAACGCTTGCAAATAGCGAAATCTTGCGCCTGGCATCGTTGCTGAGCGGCGTTTTGCACCTGACTGCGAGAATGTCCGGCTGGATACCGATCCTGCGGAGCTCTTGAACGCTGTGTTGAGTGGGCTTTGTCTTTTGCTCGCCCACGACGTCCAGTACCGGCGCCAGGGTGACATGGATGAACAGAGTGTTTGGCTGCCCGAGCTCGAGCTCCATCTGGCGGAATGCCTCAAGGAACGGCAGGCTCTCGATGTCGCCCACCGTGCCGCCACACTCGACTACCATGATGTCTAGCTTTTCGCCGCTTGCGATCTTGCACAGCGCGTTTTTTATCGCGTCCGTAACATGCGGGATTATCTGGACGCACTGGCCAAGGTACTTGCCCTCCCTTTCAGCTCGAATGACGTCCATGTAGACCCTGCCCGTGGTGATGTTGTGGTCCTTGGTCATGGCAGTATCGATAAAGCGCTCGTAGTTGCCAATGTCCATGTCGCATTCTCCAGCGTCGTCCGTGACGAACACTTCGCCGTGCGCAACCGGGTTCATTGTGCCGGCGTCATAGTTGACGTAAGGGTCTATCTTGACGCACGACACCTTGTAGCCGGCCAGCTGGAGGAGCTTTGCCGTTGAGGATGTTGTCACACCCTTGCCGAGGCCGGACATGACTCCGCCTGTAACGAAAATGAACTTGCTCCCGTTTGCGGCCTTGGACTGCACATTAGGTTTTGGAAAAGCACCTTTTTATTCCTTTTTGGGTCCGCCAGCGCTATCTTAATATGAAGAAAATGCACTATCGATACTGTTCTCACAAAAGATGCATAAACAGGATTCCAACAAGCTTCGCGGCAGGTCAGCAATAGAGGCCTCCCACACCGGTGTCACCGGCGAAGATGAGGCAAGGCTCGATGCAGCGATATCCCAGCTTTATGGCGTCGAAAGCGACGAAGCTGCAGAGATACACGCCAACTACCACGTCGACAAGATTCTCGCGTCGCTTGCCAAGAGGGCAGGGGAAAACGGCATGAAGAGAAAGACTCTTGCGGAACGGGTGCAGCACCTTGACGTTTCCGGCACAGCCCGTCAGGTGGCAAAAGGTAAGCTGACAGAAACGGCGGCAGTGGACGCTCTGTTCAGGAGCTTGTCGGCGATAGAAAGCGACGGCAAGGCAGACGACAGGTACGTAAACTTTTACGGCTAAAAGTTACGCCTGTGCCAGGAATTTTGTCAAAAAGTCTTCAAGCTCATACTCACGATACTTCTCGTGCGCGTTATTCTTGCTATGGTCCTGCGCGTCTAGGTCGGACCGGGAAATGGCGTCGCAAATCTGGCATATGTAGAGCTTCATTGTGCAGGTTCTAAAGCGCATCTCCGGATGTTAATTTATAGTATGTATTAAAAATACAGACACAAAATATCATTTTCAACTTATTTCTACGGCTGGCCGACGTAGCCGACGTCATTAAAGAATTTTATCAACTTGCTGACGTAAGTGTTTTCACGGTCTATGCCGTACATCGCGTGTGCGTACTTACTCTGAGTTACCCAGCCTATTCTTACGAGGTCGTCCAGGTTGTTCTTGATGTCCTCGCGCTTCAGGTGAGTCTTTTTGTGAAGCACGTAAATCGTCGCCAGCTTGCTCTCTTCAGCAAGCGCCTTGATTATCTTGATCTTGCCTATGCTGCCAAGCCCCGTCTCTATGATTTCCTTGCTGCTCTTTGTTTCTAACATTATTTTTTATCCTTGATCTTGCTCATGAGCACCGGCTCAAGTTCCTGAAGCGACGCGCCGTGAAGCCCGATTTCTTTAAGCGACTTGATGTCGACAAGCCTCCTTGCCTTCAGGTCGTCAAGATAGTCTTCAACATCTACTTTTTTCATGCCAATCCGCTCAGCAAGCTCTGACGCATACAGGCTGACGTCCTTCAGCTCTACATACGGCTTTTTCTTGCTCTTTAATGCCTTGACAAGCGCCATCAGGCTGACCAGATGGTTCCTTGACAGCTGCTCGATTTCTTCGGTTGTTATCGAAGGATGCACCTGCCCGTGGACCTTGCGGACGTGGTCGAGTGTGACTCTGCCGGTCCCCTGCGACTCGGCCAGGTTGCCTGCGTACAGCAGCACGTCAAGGGCATACCTCACGTCGCCGTTTACCTCTTGGGAGGTGGTGATGCTTGCAACCTTGTCAATGACGTCTGAACCTATCGCCTTTGGGTTGAACGCTTGGGCGGCCCGGCTTTCCAGTATGTCGCTTACCTGCTGTATGGTGTATGAATGAAATTCCATCGGAACTCGCCCGAGCGTGCTCAGCTCTGCCGGGTCAAGCCTGCTGTAAAATTCAGTGCTCCTTGCAATGAATACCACGCCCTTGACGTTGCAGGGCCTGTCCGGCTCGAATTCGTTAAGCCTTGTTAGATCGTAAATGATGCCAGTGTCCTTGCTCGTCTTTATTAGGTAGTCAATCTCGTCCATGATGATTAGCGCGTACTGCCTGTTTTCGCGCAGGTACCTCAGCAAGTAACGGAGCATTTCTTCCGCGCTCAGGCCCTGCGCCGGCAGCTCCGGCGCTATTCGTTCAAGCAGGAACCTGTAGATCGCATACTTGTTGCCGCCCTGCAGCTTCAGGTTGATGTACGCTGTCTTTAGGGTAAGCCGGCTTTTTGCAAACTGCTCTTCAATCATCTTTGAAGACCTGATAACCGTTGACGTCTTGCCGATGCCGGCCACGCCCACCACCTGCAGGACGGTCAGCGGAAACTTGTCAGGATTTTTTGCCGCGTCAGAAAACACGTGCGCTATTTGCTGTACCTGTGGCTGGCGGTGCGGCAGCTCTTCCGGCACGTACCGTGGCGATAGTTTTGACCTGTCGCGAAAGATCGTGCTTTCAGACATCTCCAGCTAATTGGATACGGGTAGTACGTCAATATATACCTGAATAGAATTTAATACGTGCAGACCGCTACCGGCTCTGAACGCATGAGCAAGTTTGTCAGGAGCGACTTTGGCATAAAGAGCCTAGTGGACAACTCCTTCAGGGCCATAGACGAGGGCGCATACGAGACAACGCATTCCTTCACGCACGACGCAATAAGCATCAGAAAAGCGATCACCTCGTGCCCGCATGCCCCGCTCATCACCGAAGTAAAGTTCTCCTCGCCTTCGCAGGGCAAGATAAGGGGCAAGACGCCGCCGACAGAAATCGCGACTAGGATGATAGGGTCAGGCGCAATCTGCCTGTCAGTCCTGACGCAGCCCTACCTTTTCGACGGTTCGATTGAATACCTGGCCGCGATCAGAAAAGCAGCAAACGTGCCCCTGCTCATGAAAGACATCACCGTCAGCACAGTCCAGATCGACGCGGGCAAAAAAGCCGGCGCAGACTGCATCCTGCTTATCAAGACTGTCTTTGACCATGACCTAGCTGAAGAAAGCATGGAAAAACTTGCAGAATATGCAACAAAGAAAGGTCTGCAGGTGCTGGTTGAAGTTCACACGGAGCAGGAATTTGGCGAAGTGCTAAAAGCAAAGCACGGCCTTGTAGGCATCAACAACCGCAACCTCGACAACTTTCAGGTGGACATCGCAAACACCGAGCGCCTGCTCAAAAAATACAGCAAGGGCAAGAGCCTGATAATAAGCGAGAGTGGCATCTCAAAACCGGCAGACATACAGTACCTGAGAAAGGCTGGCGCGGACGCTTTCCTGGTAGGTACGAGCATAATGGAGGAAGGCGACGTCGGAGCCAAAGTGGCCGAATTGTACAATGCGCTTTAATTGCGAATCCCTTAATACCCCTTTTCAACAACAGGATTTGTCTTGTTCGGCAGCTATCCAGTAGGCGGCAAATTCGGCAGGTACGGTGGCAAGTACATACCGGAGACGCTGGCTCCGGCAGTCGAAGAGCTAGAATTAGCCTACGAGAAATACCGGAACGACCCTGACTTTCAAAGAGAACTTTCATACTATCTCAGTGAGTATGCCGGCAGGCCGACACCTCTTTACTTTGCAAAGAACCTCACAGCGCATGCCGGCGGCGCCAAGATTTACCTAAAACGCGAAGACCTCTTGCACGGCGGCGCCCACAAGACAAACAACACCCTAGGGCAGGCGTTGTTGGCAAAAAAGATGGGCAAAAAGAGGATAATCGCAGAAACCGGCGCGGGCCAGCACGGCGTCGGCACCGCAATTGCCTGTGCGGTTCTCGGGCTTCCTGCAGAGATTTACATGGGGGCAAAGGACGTAGAGCGGCAAAAGCTGAACGTCTTTCGCATGGAGCTTCTTGGCGCAAAGGTGCACCCTGTCCAGTCCGGAAGCAAGACGCTCAAGGACGCGATCAACGAAGCGATCCGCGACTGGATCGCCAACGTGAGAACCACTTACTACCTAATTGGCTCGGTGGTGGGCCCGCATCCGTATCCGATGATGGTACGGGACTTTCAGTGCGTCATTGGCCATGAGATAAAGCAGCAGATGCAGGAGCTGGAAGGCAGGCTGCCTGATGCAGTGGTTGCCTGCGTTGGCGGCGGGAGCAACGCAATGGGCTCGTTCTACCCCTTCATTGACGACGCGGACGTCATGCTTTGCGGGGTAGAAGCAGGGGGCGAAGGGATCAAGTCTGGCAAGCACTCCGCCACGCTTGCCGCCGGTTCTGAAGGGGTGCTCCACGGCATGTTCACCTACTTGCTGCAGGACGAGTGCGGGCAGGTAATAGAGACCCACAGCATATCGGCAGGACTTGACTACCCCGGCGTGGGACCCGAGCACGCAATGCTAAAGGATGTAAAGCGCGCCAGATATGCCTCGTCCACAGACGACGAGGCAGTTCAAGGTTTTCTTGCGCTCTCAAGGCTTGAAGGGATAATCCCGGCGCTCGAGCCGTCGCACGCAATTTCATACGCGATGAAGCGTGCAAAGGAAATGGACAATGACGACATTATAGTAGTCACGCTTTCCGGGCGCGGCGACAAGGACGTCCAGGTTGTCCAGGACTATCTTGACAGGCACAACAACGGGAAAAAGAAAATGCATGCCAAATAGAATCACCAACAAATTCGGCGAGCTGGCAAGAAAGGGCGAATGCGCCCTTGTCTGCTACATTGTAGCCGGCTATCCTGACGCCGAGACCTCGCAACAAGTGATCGATTCCCTGGTGAAAGGCGGCGCTGACATTGTTGAGATTGGAATCCCGTTTTCAGACCCGATAGCCGACGGGCCTACGATACAGGCCGCTTCGAACAGCGCGCTCAAGCAGGGTATCACGCCGGAAAAGGCGCTGCAGCTTGCAAAAAGTGTAAGAAAAAAACATCCCACATTGCCGCTGCTTGCAATGACCTACTCGAACATCCTTGTCCATGCCGGCGTGGAGAAATTCATGTCACAGGCCAAGTCATGCGGCGTTGACGGCTTTATCCTGCCCGACATGCCCGTAGACGAAGCAGAAGCATATTTAGCGGCAGCTTCAAAACTCGGCCTTGCAACTGTATTCCTTGCCTCGCCCAACACGCCTCAGGCAAGGCTACAGAAAATAGTTGACAGCACTTCCGGGTTTCTGTATCTTGTCTCTGTATTTGGCAT
>JAHEZV010000046.1:0-8847 GCA_023250885.1 Nitrososphaera sp.
GCGGTTTGGAATAATCAAGGCCATCGGCTGGAACATGGGAGTACTAAACAGGCTTCAATGCGCAAACAGGTGGGGGATCAAGGTGGGACAGTATGCGATATCGAATTAGGCAACAACCCCGAGCATGCCGTTAAGAATTAAATATACAGAAAGACAAGTAATCTACGTGCAGGCAGGCAGACAGAAGGTCTTAGCTTTTACCTTTGTCTCCGTTCTTGTTTTTTCTATCGTTGCAATCGGGCTTCCAAGAAAGGCGTTCGCAGACGGTCTTACCATGGAAATATTTAGCGCATCTCTTGGCAACAGAAAGGCCGAGTTATTGGTAAAGGTGAATCCTCCAATCCTGACGGATGAAAGCAGGAAAGACGCGTACATGCTTTTGAGGTTGTACGACACAAACAACAACCAGACCATAAAGTTTACCACGTTCATTATCACTGTGGAAAAAGGCGTTGGAGAAAATGCGAGAGAGATCCTGACTGACACTTTCCACACGGAAAGCGGCCTGCTCGAGCTAAAGATACAGCCAACAGAAGGTCCAGCCCAAGTTCTTGCAAATCGTGAACAATTCCTGGATGCAGCAGTTGCAGATCCCGGAGGAATAGTCATCATCCGCGGCCCTATCTTCCTAGAAGGCGGGATATACCACCTCCGCATAGATATCCTTGGCATCGACAATATCCGCAAACTCTTCCGTCCTGACGAGATCCCTCGATTCGATTCATGGCTCAGCGTAGGCGATGTTCTTAATGAAAATGTGGACTACAAAGGACAGCCTTACAACACCACCCTGATATCATATTACGATAAGGTAAGGGACTTCAATTTTAACGCCCAAAAACAACAGTTCACGTGGGCCATGCCATTTGACTGGAACGTAACAAGAATAAAGTCCACGAACATATTTGTGCACGAGGAAATCAGGATCCCCAAGACACTTAAAGGGCTTGGCGACGCCTCTTCGTTTCTCGCGACTATCAATGGCAACCAGATATCAGGAAGGATGCTTGCAGTCGACCCGTATTCTTTTGAGAACGAACTTACCCTGCATTACCTTGTGAACAAGAACGACATTATCAACATGGCTGGAAAGGTGCCTTCAGATACTTCGGAAATGACGTTTACTCTTGCACCGGCAACCGGCGAAAACGCTCAGACGACCGGCGAGATGTTCACGGACAGCGGAAGCGTTAACGTTTTAGCTGAATGGACCCCGAGCCACCTGAGCGCCGGCACCGACTCTATGCTGACGCTAGTCTTCTCGGACGGCTTTTCGGGGCAAAAGATAAACAGCGACGTAAACTATGACCTGCGGATACTGGACGACAAAGGCACGCAGGTATACAGCAAGTCCAACCTTGTGGCGAATGGCGGGACTGGCACGCAGGCAATAGACTTTCCCAACAACGAGAACTACCGCATGGAAGTGCAGATAACTGGCATCATGAAGGACGGTGAGGCTGACCAGACGAGGAACGGTGTTGCCAGGGGAACAGTAGTCGTCCCAGAGTTCCCGACCGCCGCGCTGGTAGCAGTTGCAGGAGTCATTGGCGCGGTGATTGCCACGCAGAGGTTTGCAAGAGAAATGCCGGGCTTGCGATGAAAGCGTTCCATGACAAGCTTTCAGAGACCCTGTACCGGGAAATACCAGATACGTCCTCAGTATCCAACAAGGTGATGCTACACATCGAACAGTTCGACGTGGGGCAGAGCTATGTCACGGCCAAGGTAGAAAACAGGTACGGCGACATTGTCAAGATAAACATCGAGGGCGGGCGGCTGGGCATCGAACTGCAGGAAACGCTGTTCAAGATCAAGAACAGACAGCCACGACTAGCCTACGTCATGACCACTATAAATAACACCGGCAAGATACTGGTGCGCAAGCTGCCTGTCATTGGGGTCAAGGACTGGCTGCTGATCTACGAAGATGACTTGTTTTTGCT
This sequence comes from Nitrososphaera sp., assembly GCA_023250885.1. Taxonomy (GTDB): domain Archaea; phylum Thermoproteota; class Nitrososphaeria; order Nitrososphaerales; family Nitrososphaeraceae; genus Nitrososphaera. The sequence goes on from JAHEZV010000046.1 coordinate 1,947, forward strand.
TGCGGTAAAAGACGCATATAACGACGTAGACATCAGGGTAGTTGATTAAGATAGTCTGGCGAAGCGCAGTTTTTCTCACCTGCGCTCCAACCAGACAGTTTGTTCCCCATCGGTTTGGTCGATGTAAGAGTAGTCCAGCATATTGATAATTTAAATGTGATGATTCAGCCGATGATGTCAAGAATCTTTGGGATGACCCTTTCATGATACGTCGGTGCGTCAAGCGAGATGCAGAGGAACCTGTCGTGTGTGGCAGTCAGCGGCACCGACACAAGTGTCACCTTGTCGAATTCCGTCATCTGGAACCGTATCTGTCCAAGGTCTGACTCGAACTTCTTGTTGATGGCAAGCGCCTGGTACGCGCTGTAAAACGAAGTTGCCCTCGGGTCCTCCTCCGCGTTTGCCTTGATGAGGGGTGACGGAATGTCTGCTCGGTATCTGCCGATTAAAAGCTTGCCCTCGCTGTTTATCACGCCGGCAAACCTGACAGTTTTGTCGGCGTTTAGGATAGAATCGCACAGCTTTTGAAGAAAGTCCCGCTCTTCTTGCCCCATCCTTACCTCTAGGTAAGGTCATGGAAATATAAAACATGCGACACACTCCAAAACTTTCAAAAGCGTTAGTAGATGCATCGAGCTGAGCTATGCATATATGATATTGTCCATAGTGCCCTGTGGAAGACGAAGAGGAAGAGAACTACCACCTGCTGGTCGTATGCCTGAGGTGCTGCAGGACCACCTGATTTGGCGGCCAATAAGATCGCCTGCAGGTCTTGTGGTAGATAGCTCCTACAGCCCACCTCAAGATTCTCACGGCAGCTTGCTCAAATAATTGATATGTATGGGTCAAATTTCCCTAGAAATACCTTTAAATGACTAACAGCTCTACGAATGGCAGTAATGCCAGTAGTAGGTATCGACGATCTGGCTATCTACGTCCCTAAACTTTACCTCGACTACAGGGATTTTGCGGAAGCAAGAGGCATAGACCCGCAAAAGCTCGAGTACGGTATAGGAATTAAAAAGATGGCTATCGCTGACACTAATCAGGATTCTGCCTGCATGGCTGCAAACGCGTGCCTGAAGCTGATGCAGAGGAACCGCCTGCACCCTGAGGACATTGGACGGGTGTACGTCGCCACCGAGTCGTCTCTGGACGAATCAAAGGCAATGAACTCTTTTGTCATCGGAATGCTGGAGCAGATTTATGGCGAAGGCTCGTTTGAGCACGCCGGCGGCATTGAATGCAAGTTTGCCTGCGTGAGCGGCTCGTATGCGCTCTATGACAACGCAAACTGGATCAGGGCCGAAGAGAACAACGGCAAGGCAGCCGTCGTCATTGTAAGTGACATTGCAAAATATGACTTGGGCTCTACCGGCGAATACACGCAGGGAGCCGGCGCAGTCGCACTGCTCATCCGGGAAAACCCGCGCCTGATGGCTTATGATCCTAAAGTTCCTTCGACAACTATTAAAAATGAATATGATTTCTATCGGCCGTTTGGCAAGGAAACCCCGCTTGTAAACGGGAGCTACTCTAACCTGCTTTATCTGATATCTGTGAGAAAGGCTTTTGACCTGTACAAAGAAAAAGCAATCAAGACAGGACTTATCAAGCTAAGAGACGGCGAGTCCATAACGGATCACATCGACTTTTTCGCGGTGCACCTTCCATACAGGAAGATGGGCGAGAAGGCCCTTGCATATCTTCTAAGGCACGAGTGGCGCCACCTCCCGCGCTGGAAGCACGTCATAAAGGAGATCGGGACGCAGGAGCCACAACCCAAGGATCCACGCGGAACTATCGAATCCATTCTCGCCGACACTGAATTCATGAAGGCAGACGAGCAGTTCAGGCGCGCCTTTATGCAGACATCGTTCTACAACGAGGTATACGAGAAAAAAATGATCAGTTCACTTGAAGCGTCGGCCATCATTGGCAACCTCTACACCGCGTCAATGTATATGGGCTTGCGAAGCCTGCTTGAATTTGAGTTCAAGAAAGGGACAGACCTTGAAGGCAGGAGGATCGGCTTTGGCTCGTACGGCAGCGGAAGCAGCGCAATGGTATTCAGCGGCGTAATACAGCCAGAGTACAAACAAGTCGTCAGCAAGATGGACCTTGAAGAAGATGTTGGCCCAAGGCAGAAGCTCTCGATGGAAGAGTACGAAAGGCTTCACAGAAACGAGCGTAAATTCAGCGACTCCGTCATCCGTGCCCACAAAGAGTTCGTACTGGTCAAGCTAGGCGGTACCACTGCCGACAAGGCAGGGTTCAGAGAATACGATTACGTCAGCTGAAAAACATACTTCGTGAAGCTGATATGCTCAAGCGGCTATAAATCGTCATTAACGTAGTGCCCATTCCTTGCCCTTCTCGGTCAGTGCCCACTGTTCCTCGGCTGCCTCGTAAAATAGCCAGTGGTTATGCTTCAAGAAGATGACCCACATGTCCATCAGTTGTTTGTCACCTTGAAATTTTGCCATAATATCGTCTTCCAACTCACCTTCACAAAGGCATCCTAGAATGAATATGGCTTGATGTAGACAGCGAGATGCCTTTTGGTCAATGTCGCTAGTAACATTGACTAGACTGTCCTGCTGTGTCATTTCCAGCCGTCGTTCTTTAGCGATTAGCTTTAGCCAATAAGGGAAACTTAACCAATTAAATCTTGGCAGATTTTTCTTAAGTCTAAATGGCGTCAGCTAACTACCTTGAACTCTATTCCTTTTTGCTTCAGGAACTCTACTAGACGATGGGCATGCTTTTCGTCCTCCATTTCTAGGCTCAGGTAAACGCCCGCAGTCCCTGCGGGGATGTGCGAGCTGAGCCTGTCGTGCTCAACTTCGACGATGTTGATGCTCAGCTCTGCAATGCTGTCCACCACGCTCTTGAGCGCGCCGGGCTTGTCCGGGAGCAGGATAAAGATCTTGAGCATCCTGCCCATCTGCATCAGACCCTTTGCCACTACCTGCCCAAGTAGGTACATGTCGACGTTGCCCCCTGACAGGACAGTGACGACTTTGTCCTTCTTGCCTGCTTGGCCGCCATTTGAGATGAGGTAGGCGAGGCTTGCAGCTCCTGCAGGCTCAACCACCAGCTTGGCGCGCTCCATCAGGAGGAACATCGTCTTGACTATGGACACGTCGTCAACGAGCACAACATCGTCCAGGTACTTGCTCACGATCTCGTACGTCAGCTTGCCTGGCCGCTTTACCGCTATGCCGTCAGCAATGCTGTAGCCCCGCTTGGTAGACTGGAGCGAGCCCTTTGCCACGGACTCTTTCATTGCAGGAAATGCTTTCGATTCGACTCCGATTATCTTGACGTTTGGCTTTCTTGACTTGACTGCGATCGCAACGCCCGCTGCAAGGCCACCGCCGCCCACCGGCAGATATATCCTATCAACGTCTGGCAGTTCTTCTAGGATTTCAAGGCCTATCGTTCCCTGGCCTGAGATAACGTCGGGATCGTCAAAAGCGTGAATTAACGTCTTGCCTTCTGCCCTGGCGATCTCTTGCGTGGCCTCCCACGCCTCGTCATAGTTCGCTCCGCGCCTTACCACTTTGGCGCCGTATGATCTGGTTGCAGCCACTTTGGCCGGCGACGCGTTCTGCGGCATGACGATCGTGCAAGGGATCTTTTTTATCGCGGCAGCGTAGGCCACTCCCTGCGCGTGGTTGCCTGCAGAAGCCGCAATCACGCCGTAGCCTGCCTGCCTGTCAGACAACTTGCTCACCTTGACAGACGCCCCGCGCACCTTGAAAGAGCCCGTCAGCTGCAGGCATTCCAGCTTCAGAAACAGGTTTCTGCCGGCAAGCCCCGAGAATGTCCTTGAACTCTGGAGCGGCGTCTTTCTGACAGTCCCGGCCAGCAATTCCGTGGCCTTGAGGATGTCCTCGACCTTGGGCATGCTCTGCCTTTTCTGCGGGTTCCACACTCTGTCGTCATTCATTGCTATGCAATGCATCAGCAGCAGATGCCTTAATTATAATTTGTGCCGGTCGGCTATCATGCAGGGGAATTCGCCACTTCCAAAGGGAATCTCGACTGACTGTCCGGCTGTGGCTTGATGTTCATCAATTCTGGATCAAAGAGAAAGGCTGGAAGCCGTAGCCAATCATAGACTGGTTTTGAGAATTAATGAAAAATAGGAAAAAGCCCTATTGGGGGCAGCCTTCCATCTTTTGTATCCAGAAGCCGTTTTGCTTGACGCTCTTTTCCACAAAGGGCGGCGCTTCCTGTATGTGGCAGAACTGGCATTCTTCTGAAGTCATCTTTTGTCCGGCTTGGCCGGCGGTAGAAAGGTACTCTTTGCCGTACTCGATTGCCTTTTCGTGAGGAGTACTAGCCTCCACCACGACGTCAAAATGCATTATTCTGCCGTCCTTCTTTGTAACATATGTGTCATAGACTGCGCATTCCATGTTGATATAAAGTCGGATTTTACGGTATTTATTCCATTTCCTTTCTGCACAAATTATGTTATTATACCCTGATTCTACTTCCTGTCCCGTTGACGGCATTCCGGCAAATAAAATGCTGTGATTCAGAGCGTGACGCGTCCCTCATTAGTTCGATGGGGACTGGCCAGTGCGCCATGGTGGACCCGCGGCTTGACAGAGACTTTATCGTACCGGAGGCAAAGAGGACCGGCTTTGACAGGATAACCCATGTCACCAGCACCCACAACCACGCCATAAGGCTAATCGACCTTGCAGAGCAGCGAGTATCAACATTGGTAGGCAGGCCGGAAATGAAAACAATGTGCAACATAGACGATCCGTCGTCCGACACGCTTGGGCTGTTTGAGCCGAGCGACGTCAAGGTGCGAGGTAACCTGCTCTACGTCGCCGACACGAACAACCACCTCGTCAGGATATTCGACCTTGAAATGAAGGTTCTCAGGCCATTGGCTGTCAAAGAATAGGCTCGGTCTTTCTGTACCAGTTTAGGTAGACCATCGAAAAGCCCCCCCATGGAAAACATAGAGATTCCAATTCCTGCATGAAAGATCATGTCCTGCAGGCTTCCTTGCATTTTGCCCCGCGGGGATTCGGCGTACGCGTTCATTATCTGGTTGTTGTCGATGCAGCCGCCGCACGCGACAAACTCCTGGCTTACGACATCGTTTTAGGCAGCGTCCGAGTAGTACATGCCGGCTCTTGCAAGGTATCAGCTTCCTACCGAAAGGAACACGATAGAAGCTATCAGGAATAAGTTCGTAAAATCGAAACATGAGGCGTAATATTTAACCACTTGACTGCAGCTTCCTGTCTCTCGTGAATCTGTAATGGCATCCGTCCAACCTCATTTGATCTTGGAGCATATCTTCTTTATCTGGAACGAGACTCCCTGGTCGTACAAACCCTTTGAAATGCTCCGGCCAAGGCCGTCCTCCACCACCTTTATCCTGCTCTTGTCCTGAACAATATCTACCGGTACGTCGATTTCTATCTCCACTTTAAGGACCATCTTTCTTGTTTGAACCATTGCCGACAATCGTATTCGGCCGAGACACTATTTCAGTCTTACATCATGATAGAAAATCTTTATTGCAAGAGCCTTCCTAGCTATCTGGATGTATCCTAGGGACGTTTTTGCAAGGATGTACGCCGGCGAAGAAGACACAAAGCTCTACCCTAAAAGGGAGGAAGCGCCGTCTGAAGTGGACGACGTTCTTCAGACGAACCTTTTCAACGTGATGCTAAACCGCAGGTCCCAGCGCAAGTTCGAGGACAGGCAGGTCGAGGACTGGAAACTGGAAATGATATTTGCTGCAGCCGACACCGCGCCTACGGCCGGCGGCTTTCAGGGATTTGAGATTTTCCACATCAAGAATCCGGATGTCAAGCTCAAGCTTGTAGAAGCTGCCAACAACCAGCCGTACGTGAACGCGCCTGTGCTGCTTGTCTTTTCCATGGACCCATCAAGGGTCAAGATGAATTTTCCGCAGCAAGTCATCAAAAAGTTCTCTGTGCAGGACGCCACGCTGGCAGCGGCGTACGCGCAGCTGGCAGCCCACGCGCTTGGTCTGAGCTCAGTATGGATTGGCATGATAGACGAGCAGAAGGTGATGCAGGCAATTGGCACCGACCTTGTGCCGGCGTGTATTGTGTGCATCGGATATCCGCAAAAGATGCTCCATGCAAAGCCAAAGAGGAACCTGTCAGAGCTGATACACGAAATCTAGTACCCTGCGTCCATAAGGAAGACCAGCGTCTCTTCCTTTCTTGCCCTGATGCTTGTCTTGTCGGAACGCTTTATCTTGGTGCTATTAAGGCGCACGTGCACGATATCCTTCCCAAAAGAGGCGTTGAGATCCATCTCTGCAGTACCAGGCAGCCAGGAATCGTCATGCGCGTGGTCGAGATAAGAACGCTTTCTTCGCGGCTCCGCATGTTTGACGGCACGTATGTCAGGCTGCCCAATTCTGACGTGTTCCTGTCGGAGATTAGGAACTACTCGAGTGCAGCGGCTCGCCGCGTCGAAATAAGCGTAGGCATAGCCTACAAGGAGGATGTCAGCAAGGTCGTGGGAATAATCAGAAAGAGCCTAAAGGAGACTCCGCTTGTGCTGGTCGAGCCGGAGCCGGATGTCTACGTTTACAACCTTGGTGATTCGGCAGTCAACATCAACGTGTGGTGCTGGGTCCCATTCTCTGTCTGGTTTGAATTGAGAAAGGAGATCATTCAGCAGATTAAGAGGGAGCTCGACGCCAATGGATTAGAGATGCCATTCCAGCAGAGGGTGGTCTACCTTGCCAGGCACGGCCGCAGGTGCAAGGGCGGTTCTATGGGCGTGCCTCCAGACGAAATACGCGAAGGGCTAAATATCGACGAGTATGTGCACCAAAGGGACTAGCGATATGGATAGCTTGCCTTTCACTTAATTAACACCG
>JAHEZV010000046.1:8857-11813 GCA_023250885.1 Nitrososphaera sp.
AATCTAGAGTGCAGTGAAAGCGCAGAACAAGGGCAACCTCAACGTAATTGCCCTAGGGCTTGTCAGCCTCTTTACCGACGTCTCCTCAGAGATGGTCTTTGGGCCCCTGCCCCTTTTCCTGACGGGTCCACTTGGCGCTTCAAGGACGCTTCTTGGTCTCGTGGAGCGCGTGGCAGAAATGCTGGGCCACACCGTCAGGATGGCGTCTGGGACCGCTTCTGACAGGTCCAGAAGAGAAAGCCGCTTGTGTTGATTGGGTGGGTACTTGCTGTCGACCGCAAGCAAGCCCTTTTTTGCACTGGCATGCCGCTGGGCAGACGTATTTGCCGTGCGGTCGGCAGACAGGGTGGGCAAGGGGATAAGGACCGCGCCGAGGGACGCGCTGATAGGCGAGTCAGTGCCGGAGGCAAAGGTCGGCCGCGCCTTTGGCCTCCACCGTTCATTGGATCAGGCTGGCGCAATAATAGGTCCGCTGCTTGCATTTGCTCTCTTTCCGTTTGTGGGGTTCGTCGGCGTGTTCAACTTTTCATTTGTGCTTGCAAGGGCTTCAGACCTGGGGGTTGCAGACAACATGGTTCTCCTGATCTATGCCGTGATAAAAGCGGCCCATAATCTGATCGGGTACCCTGCGGGAATGCTGGCAGAAAGAGTTGGAAAGGAAACACCGCTCTCAATTTCTTACGGCGTTTTCCTTACAAGTACGGTGCTGATGCTCCTGTCCACGAGTTCAACCCACGCGTACTTGGTTGCCGCGGTTTATGGCGTATACATCGGAATAGCTGAAACAGTGCAGAAGGCTGTGGTACCAAAGTACATCGCAGGCCACCTGCGCGGCACCGCCTACGGGCTATACAATGTGGGCATCGGGTTTTCGTTTCTGGCGGCAAACCTTGTTTTCGGGTTCCTGCTCGACCTGTCAGGCATATCTGCAGCAGCCACATATAGCATTGCAACATCTGTAATTGCCACAGCCGCGCTGGTCGGTTTTAAGGCTCTGACCAGATCTAGGACAGCCTAGCCTTTTCCAGGGTCTTCTCAACCCTGCCAAGCTCGCCAGCAACCAAGTCTGCAGCGTATTTTTTTATCTTCGGCGTGTCAAGATATGCTTCTCTGGTCTTTGTCTTTTTATTCTTGACAACCTCGATGTCAAAGTAGGTGGTGACGCCTTCCTCGCCCTGCATGAGCCTGTTGTAGTCTATCAGCACAGGCGACGTCTGGTATAACTCAATTAGCAGATCGTTCAGCTCTGCAAAGAGCATTGTCTTTCTATTGCCCATCTCCTCAAACTCAGGGAACTGGCTTTCAACTGCCGACGCCTTCTCGTCAAGCTCCTGCACTAGCTTTTCGTCATCAAACATTTTCGTAAAAAGCTCCTGGTACTCCAGGCTTGCGTACCCGCGCTTTTCAAGCTCGGCCGCAAGCGCGTTGTCCGCCGCTCCTGCCATGTTCTTGAAAACAGAGGTCGCGTCGTCTGCGATCTTTGCTAGCTCTTTCTGTATCTCGATGACACGCTTGTCCGCCCTGTAGTACAGCAGTAAATGGAACTGTACGCCAAAGTATCCGCTGATATAGTACCTGCCTGCCTCCTTTGTGAACTGGCAGAAGAGCCTGTGCAGGTCTTCCGTCGCCGATTTTAAAATGCCGCTGAAGGTCCAGCCTTTCAGCGAATTTGCCAGCTGCTGGTAAAACGCTTGCACGTTCTGTGGGTCAAAGGTATCTGCCTGCGCCACCGTGCCGTCCCCCAGCATGGCGCTGGCCTTGCGCATGGCGATGGCCGGCCCGATCGCTTCAAGATACGCCTCTTCCACCTTCTGAGCAGCGGCATTTACCTGCCTGCAGAAATGATCGTTTCCCTTGAGCGGCGCCCTCACAGCCAGAAATGGCGCAGGCTGTCTAATATATTCATGTTTAAATGTGACAGCCGATTAGATAGGCACGGGCTTGACCGAGGCGGATAAGCTTCAAGAAAACGACGAGGGGGACAAAACCAACAAGGCCCTCTTTAACATGATGATGAGCAGCGACACCAGAGCCCATTCAGACTACAAGACGGTCGACTCGGAGACCCTTGTATCGCAGACCCAGGATCGGCTTTGGAGGGCGCTCAAGCGTCGCTTCCAGTACGACGTGTCGCTACAGCCGGGGCAAGAATACCTGCTCAACCACGTAAGCAGCAAGATCCCGCTCGTGATAATATACGCCGATCTTGTGGGATCGACAAACATGAGCATGACACTGCCTGCCGACAAGCTAACGACTATTATCCGAGCGTTTACCTACGAGATGTCGCAGGTCATTTACAGCCATGAAGGCTATGTGCTGAAATACGTGGGCGACGCAGTCATCGCGTTCTTTCCTGCAAGCTACAACAAGCTACTTGCATGCGACAGGGCGGTTCAGTGCGCCAAGTCGATGCTGACCGTGATAAAGAACGGGATCAACCCCATCCTGAACCAGTACGATTACCCTGAATTAAATGTCAAGATAGGGATGGACGAAGGCGAAAACGTGATCGTGCAGTACGGCCACGACCGGAGCTCGCAGATAGACATCCTTGGCTACTGCATGAACATCGCGGCCAAGATAACCTCGTTGACCAACCCAAACAGGATTTCAATCGGCGAAGATGTCCACAAGATGCTCCATCCTTCGATAAGGGCGAAATTCAAGGAAATGAAGCTCAACGCGGATGAATGGAAGTACACCGACAGGCAGACTGGCAAACTCTACAAAGTATACACGATGCAGGACAGCAAAGCCTAGACTTATTCGGACCTAATTTGCCTTCTATCGAACATCAGGCCTATTCGTTCATACATCTTGATAAAGTTACGACCTGGTTCGGTGGTCTTGTACTGCATGGCCTTTTCATCAATGGACAGCATCCCATTGTCAAGGAGCATCCTTAGATACTCTTTAAGCTGCGTGAATGCAGAGATATGCGCCATACATTATC
>JAHEZV010000007.1 GCA_023250885.1 Nitrososphaera sp.
GCAGTTACGACGCAGGTATGGCAGGAAACCCATATTCACAGATGGTGCTCAATGGTACAATGAGGCTTGCAAATGGTTGAGGCTTGACCATCAGGTATACGGTACTGAACTGAAGAACCTCATGGAAAGGTTCATCCAACAAATAAAGGATAGGACAGAATGTTTTGATGACCATTTCCCTTGTAGAAAGGAGAATTGTGACAGGCGGCATGTCTGGAACTGGCTGAAATTATTCGTACTGTATGTTCATATGGGAATGGAAAGGATACGTTTCACTAGTTTTCTGGTAAGAGATGGTGGCTAAGTTAACAGAGCCTTCCTACAGTAATCAATAGATATCTAGCTCGGAGAGGGATAAATGAGCCATCATTAGGTTTTACAATTCTGACTTGCTACCAGCTGCTACCTTGGCAAGAATGATAACAGTGGATCTTGCTATCATGCCAAAGGCAGAATCAGAAATAGAAAGGTTTGTTATAAGGGCCTTGGAAGATTATTATGCGCTTGACTTTGAACATCTGCTAAAGGTAACCCAAGTGTCTGAAAGTGAACTGGGACATACGTTAGAGGTTATGAAACATAATCAGATAGTTGACTGGTGACAATCAGGCAGTAACGCGCATCAGTTCTACCTCGTTTGACCTGCCCTTGATCTCTGTCGGCTCTGTGTAGTCGTGCTTGCCCCATGATACGCGAATGTCTGCATAAAGCTTCTGGGTGCCTGAATCGAGATCGCTTCCGCTCAGCTCAATGACCTTGTTGACGTCAAACATCAGTGATTTTGCTTCCTCTTCCGTCAGCGGGTAGAACGGTGCGTCGTCCTTGACTATAGACACCCAGATCCTGTACGATATCCTGGGGTTGCGGGTCCAGAACAGCGCGGCCCTCCTTACGAATTTTATTGGCATGAGGGTCTTGCTCCCGGATTTCAGGTCGACTTCGATCGTCATCCGAAAGCCGTTGTCGTGCTTGTTGTAGGCGCGCTCCCAGTTTTTCTGGGAAAACACTTGCCTCATCGCGCCGTCCACCTTGAAGCTCAGGCTTAGAGTGAGCGGCTGACCGAACTTGACGCTGCCCTGCGACTTGGCAAGCAATGCGCCGGCAATGAAACTGTCCGCCATTTGTCCGGATGGTATCATTTATATCCTCAATAAGTAGTTGTCTGTATAACGCATGCTTGCAGAAATTGCCAACGTCAAGGACAACGAGATCGAGCTAAAAATACGTGAAGAGGATATTTCTGTTCTATACATCATCCAGCATGAGTTGCTGAAGGAAAAGAGCGTGGACTTTGCCGGCGTCATCCAAAAGCACCCGCTGACAAATGAATACCAGATGAGAGTGGCGACAAAGAGGAAGGACCCGATGGAAGTCGTTCAGGACGCCTCGGCTTCCGCGCAGGAGTATTCCAAGGACCTACTCACCATGATCAAGTCAGCCCTCAAAAAGTAACGGGGTTTTTCACCTTGCGTTTCTGTCCAAAGTGCGAAACACGCCTGAGGCCTGCGCCCGGCGGAGAATTAGTAGAATGCCCCAAGTGCGGCTTCAAGGCCAAGAGGGGCCAGCAAGAAAAGAGCGCAACAAAGCACGAAAGCAAGCGGACAGGCTCAGACGCTTCGCTCAAGGTCATGGAAGGGGAGAGCGTCGATGCGCTCCCAACCACCAGCATCGAATGCCCCCATTGCAAGAACGGCACAGCCTTCTGGTGGATGCTGCAGACAAGGTCGGCAGACGAAGCAACCACGCAATTCTACAGGTGCACAAAGTGCAACCACACGTGGCGCAACTATGCCTAGCAGGGTGAAATCGCCGATATCTTTAAAATCCTATAGAGCTGCCAAATAGGATAATTTGGTATTTGTAGCTAGGAGCAAGTCGCCTGAAGAGTGGAAGGCCGTGGCATCTGCAATCTCGACCCTTGTTGACGAGGCAACGTTTGAAGCGGCCGCCGAAGGAATCTCTTTCAGGGGCATGGATCCGTCGCACATCGCGCTTATCGACATACACTGGCCCAACCACGCGTTTGAAAAGTACGAATGCGACAGCCTGGTCAAGTTCGGCATCAGGGTTGATGAGTTTTCAAAACTGATCAGGAGAGCAGACAAGAAGGACGCGATCGAAATATCGCTGGGCGACGACAGCATGCTGCACTTAAAGATGTCAAACGGCTACAAGCGGGAATACAAGATGCGCCTGATAGAAAGCTCGGCAAGCTCCACCCCGTTGCCAAAGCTCAACTTCAATTCAAAAGCAGTGCTCACGGCGATGGCGCTTGACAAGGTGCTGTCCGACGTCCAGGTGGTGTCTGAATACATCTCGATTGAAAGCAAGTCGGGCAAGATCAACTTTTCAGGCAGGGGCGACTCTGGCGAGGCCGACGTTGCGCTCGAAGCGGGCAACGAGGGGCTGGAAGAGTTGGTAGTGAAGGAGGAGAGCAAGGCGACCTACAGCCTCGACTACCTGTCGAAAATAACCAAGGCCGTGATATCCATGGGCGGCTCGGTTACTGCAGAGTATTCAAGCAAGATGCCGCTGAGGCTCGAGTTCAAGATAGCAAACGTGGGCAGGATACATTTCTACTTGGCACCCCGGGTCCAGGATTAGCATGCGCCTTGTAATGAAATTTGGGGGAACGGCGGTGGATTCCCCAGACAAGGTTAGGCACGTCGCGCAGCTAGTAAAATCGCACAGGAAAGGCAACGAGATCGTGTGCGTAATTTCCGCGGTGCGCGGCATGACAGACGGCCTGCTGTCGATAGCAGACAGTGTGAAGCGCGGCGACAAGAGATCGATAGACGAATTCGTGAAAAAGTCGGCCAATATCCACACTACCATTGCCGAGGGCGCGATTTCTGACAAGAAACTGAAAGGCGAAACTGTTGCTGTCGTGAAAAAGATAATCAGCGAGCTGGAAGACGTGCTTGGCGGGATCGTGCTATTGGGTGAAGTCACGCCCAAGTCGCTTGATTACCTAATGTCGTTTGGCGAGCGCCTCTCTACTCCCATAGTGTCGTTTGCGCTGCAGGACATCGGGATCAAGTCTGACCATCTCACTGGCAAGGAGGCCGGTATCCTGACGGATGGCAACTTTGGCGAGGCTCGGCCCCTGATGGACACTACAAAGCTGCGGGTGAGCCACAGGCTGGAGCCGATGCTCAAGCAGGACTCCGTGCCGGTGGTCACCGGTTTTATCGGCGCGGACCAGTACGGCAACATCACCACGATTGGCCGCGGCGGTTCAGATTACACTGCTACCATAATTGCTGCCAGCATCGGCGCGGAGGAAGTGTGGCTGTGGAGCGACGTCGACGGCTTGATGACCGCAGACCCGAAAATAGTAAACGACGCGCAGGTGCTCAGGGAAGTGTCGTTTGCAGAAGCGATGGAGATGGCGCTCTTTGGAGCAAAGTACATGCATCCGCGCGCGCTCGAGCCGGTGATCGACACCAAGATCCCGATCAGAATCAGAAACACGTTTAACATAAGGCATACCGGCACCGTCATCACCCAGAACCCGAGCAAAGAGTCGCAGAAAATAGTCAAGTCTGTAAGCGCGATACGCCACACAGCTCTGATTGACGTGAGCGGGGGTGGGATGGTCGGGGCTCCGGGCACCGCGGCAAAGATATTCGATACGCTGGCCAAGAACCGCGTCAACATCATGATGATATCGCAGAGTCCGTCAGAGTCGAGCATTTCGATGGTCGTCAGAAAGAGCGACCTTGACAAGGCCACGACGACACTGGAGCTGAGCCTGCTTGGCAAGGTGATCAAGCAGATAAACGTCAACGACGACGTCGCTGTTATTGCGGTGGTGGGCTCTGGGATGCGCGGCATCAAGGGAGTCGCTGCCAAAGTTTTCGGGGCCGTGGCAAAGTTCGGCGTAAACGTCATAATGATAGCTCAGGGCTCGTCAGAGCTCAACCTAGCGTTCGTAGTAAACGACAGCGACTGCGATCAGGCAGTCAGGGCGCTCCATGACGAGTTTGACCTTGCCCGGGCCGCTGGAAAAGGATAAATGGCATCCAGTCAATTCCAACTTTTGCAAATATGAGCGCTAGAAAGGGCAAGCTATACGTAGTCGGCGTGGGGCCTGGCAGTCACGACCATATGACGTACCGGGCAAAGCAGGTCATTGACGAAAGCGAAGTTATTATCGGATACGACACGTACGTCAGCCTTGTTGAAGACCTGATAGCAAGCAAGGAGGTCTACCGCTATGCAATGACGCAGGAGGTCGACCGCGCCAACCAGGCAATCGACTTTGCGGAAAAAGGCAAGGTTGTTTCACTGGTGTCGTCAGGTGACCCTGGCATCTACGGCATGATAGGGCTTATCTATGAAATCCTGGCGGAAAAGGGCTGGGACAGGGAAAAAGGCGTTTATGTCGAGTGCGTCCCCGGCGTTTCTTCCCTCAATTCCTGCGCCGCTCTTGTGGGCTCGCCTCTCATGACGGACTTTGCAGTAGTCAGCATGAGCGATCTCTTGGTCCCGTGGGACATCATCGTAAAGCGAGTCGAGGCGGCGGCGATGGGCGACTATGTCACTGTCATTTACAACCCTGCAAGCAAAAAGAGGGTGCACCAGCTGCGCGACACACGGGAGATATTCCTGAAGTACAGAAAGCCCGACACGCCAGTGACCATAGTCAAGGGCGCATACCGTGAGAGCCAGCAGGTAGTGATGACTACTTTGGATAAAATGCTTGAACACCAGGACATGCTTGGCATGATAACGACCGTCATCGTGGGCAACTCATCTACTTTCAATTACAAGGGAATGATGATAAACCCGCGCGGCTATACGTCAAAGTACGAGCTTGTAAAGAAGTAATTTTTCAATAGCGTCTGCTGAGCCTTTGCAAATCAAAAATCAAAAGGAAAAAGGGGTTGTGGTTTAGATTACTTGCCACGGTCTTGTTGCGAAAGTCACGCCAAGGCCTACGCCGATGATTACGCATTGGTAGACAATGTTGCTGTACGGAATTTGCTTGATTATAGGCTCTCCGGTTACGTTCACTGTCGCACCCCTGCCAAGACCTGGACCTATGTGCTCTATGTTAAGCTGTGTGTGTACATGGTATGTTGCTGGCTCTAGCGCCTTCACAGTGATCGAGTAGTGAATCGTCGCGCCTGGTGCAATGTCGAATATGTTGCCCGGTGGATCTCTTTCCAGGAACTCCCACCTGTTGCCTGCGTTTGCCGACTCGCTGAATAGCGACAGCCATGCTCTGAGCGGCTTGTTGACCAAGCTCTTCAGATCGCCCGTTACGGTCAGCTTCTCGCCTGTGTTCAGCGTCTGGTCAGAAAATTGTTCATTATCAATCCTTACGAATCTGCTCTGAAGCTGTGCCTGTACACCGTGCCCCTCCGCGCTTTGGAATACGACCGCGAATGCTGACAGCACCATGACAGTCGCAAGAGCCGTCACGACCAACGTCTTGCTTTCCATCATATCCCTATATCTTAGGTAGACCAGAAAGAACAAAGATATATATTTTGCTCCGGCGGCGCGTGTGCCGAATTTCGTCACTCCGTCAATGCTAATTAGTAGCATCCGCAAAGGTAGTAGCATTTGGCTTCTTCAGAGGACGCATCGAGCAGGCTGGCGCTTTCAAACATTGAGGAGATTGGCCCGGCCACGGAAAAACGCCTCAAGGAGGCCGGCTTTCGGTCAATCCGGGATCTTCTGGTGAGGGGGCCGGTGGACATCGCAGAAGCCACCGGCATGGAGACGGGCGAGTCGGTCGAGATATGCAACAAGGCCCGGCTGATGCTCGAGGAGCTCGGGATAATAGACAAAAGTTTTGTCACGGCAACCAGCCTGTACAGCAGGCGCAGGGAACGCATATCGACGGGCTCGAAAAGCTTTGACGACCTGCTTGGCGGCGGCCTGGAGACAAAGGCGGTGACCGAAGTTTATGGCGAGTTTGGGACGGGCAAGACGCAGCTCTGCCATACCCTGTGCGTGATTGTGCAGCAGAACAAGCTTGCAGGCGGGCTTGATGCAAGGGCGCTCTACATAGACACGGAAAACACCTTCCGGCCGGAAAGGATAGTTTCGATCGCAGAGGGGCGGGGCTTTGACCCGCGCAGGTCGCTTGAAAACGTGATCGTAGCCAAGGCGTACAACAGCGCGCACCAGGAGCTCATAATTGAAGAAGCCGGCCCTGTCATTGAAGACAACAACATCAGGCTGATAATAGTCGACTCAGCAGTCGCGCACTACCGCGCCGAGTTCCTTGGCCGCGCGACGCTGTCGGAGAGGCAGCAGCGCCTGAACAAGTTCATGCACATCTTGGTAAGAATTGCGGAGACGTACGAAGTTGCGGTGTTAGTGACGAACCAGATACAGGCCTCGCCGGACGCTTATTTCGGCGACACGGTCAGGGCGACCGGGGGCAACGTCGTCGCGCACACCAGCACGTACAGGATACACCTGAAGCGCTCGGGCAAGAACAGGATAGCAAGGATGGTCGACAGCCCCTACCACGCAGAGCGGGAAATCCTGTTCACCCTGACAGAGCGCGGCATTTCAGACGCCAACGAAGGTAGATAATATTAAATTAAGGCTGATGGCACTGGCTTGCTATGCCACGATCGCACGGTACTCGAAGGAAGGCCCGCTCTATCCTGACAAAGGACAATGTCGTCAGGGGGATATCATATCTGCTTCACGATTACAAGGTTGGAGAGAAGGTCGTTGTCGACGTTGACCCGAGGGAGCACGACACCACGCCCCACAGAAGATTCCACGGCCGGATAGGTGTGGTGGAAGGGGTGGGAAGGCGCACCCTAAGGGTCGCGGTGATGTTTGGCGACAAGAAAAAGATACTGCAGACCCGGTTCAACCACATCAAGCCTCTTGCAGGCACTCCTGAAATGTCAGCGGCAGGTGCCAATAGCAAATGACGGAAATCATCAAGAGGGAAATAGTCACGCTTCCCCACGTAAAAGAGATCCTGGAGTCGACCAAGCCCGACGACATGGACCAGATCCAGAGGTGGACTGCTGACTATGTTACCAAGTTCTCAAAGGCGCACTCGAAAGAGGCCCAGAAAATGGTGCGCCAGTTGGTGGACCAGTGCGACCTGACAGAGGAAGAGGCCGTCGAGGTGGTAAACATCATGCCGGTGTCGCTTGAAGAGCTGAGAGCCTTTACCTTCGGTTGGAAGAAACTAATTCTCACCGAGACGCTGGAAAAGATATTGAACATCTTAAAGGCAGGCACCCAAAGTTAAATACCCACTCTCGTATTATAGGGATTGAACATTGTCAGGACAGCCACCGTCAACTCCAGACGTTGCAGCCGGGCATTACAGCCACGGCGAGCACGGCCAACCAAGGAAATATGAGGAGTACGCCTACGTACTCGACTTTACGCCAAGGGGCAAGTCGATAACGGTAAGGGGCAGGGAAGGCGTAATCATCCAGGCCATAGGCGAGGAGCGGCTAACGCTCTTGGAGCTCTTGGGCGTCCAAAATGCAAATGTTGAGATTGGCGAGCGCCTGTACATCGGCCGTGAAGGCCGCGACAAGGTCGCAAGCGTGCTTGGCAGGCTGGAGTATAACGATGTTTCGCAGGCTGCCAAGAACGAGCTTCCAAACATCGTGGAAAAGATCGTGGTTGTCAATGAAAAGCGCTTTGTGGAATACATGAACATGTCGCAGCCGATAACCCCGAGGATACACGCGCTCGAGCTCATCCCCGGCATCGGCAAGACCTACATGATGACGATAATCAAGGAAAGGGACAAGAAAAAATTCGAGAACTTTGCGGACCTGCAGAGCAGGGTGGGCCTGAGGGACCCTGCCAAGCTCGTGGCAAAAAGGATAATCGAGGAAATAATGGGGCAGGCCAGAATGAACCTTTTCGTACGAAAGTAATTGCCGAGAGATATTACACAGGCCCTCGGCCAGCACATGCTAGTTGATCGGCGGGTTCTTGGCAGGATAATCGACGCTGCCAGGATCGGCAAGGGCGAGACGGTCCTTGAGGCAGGCACGGGGCAAGGAACACTTACGGCAGAGCTGTGCAGAGTGGCCAAGCATGTGGTTTCGTACGAAGTCGACAAGAAACTATGCCAGCATGCACACGAACATCTACAGTTCCAGAACCTGGAGCTTGTAAACACTGACTTGTTCAAGGCAAATAACCTGCGCTTTGGCACTTTCATTTCAAACCTCCCATATTCACGGAGCAGGGACGCCTTTGAATGGCTGGCTGCGCAGAAATTTGACAGGGCAATAGTGATGGTGCAGGAAGAGTTTGCAGACAAGCTCGCAGCCAGGCAGGGGGAGAAGAACTACAGGGCAATATCCGCGCTGGCTGCTTATTGTTTTGCAATTGAAAGATTGTTCCGCGTTGGAAGGCAGTCGTTCGAGCCCCAGCCAAAAGTGGAGTCAGTGGTCATCAGGATAATTCCGGTCAACATCGTCGCAAAGGAGACGATAAAGGTGCTCAACCTGCTCTTCTCAAAAAGGAACAAGACAGCCTCAACCGTGGCTTCCAAGGCTGGAGTGCAGGCTGACTTTGGCAGCAAGCGAATAGACCAGCTCGTCCCGGCTGACTTGATCAGGATGGCAGAGTCGATATCAAATGTACGTCCCATCTGACGACACTTTTCTTCTGGCAGATTGCATCAGGGAGTACAGCGGCAGGTCGGCCCTTGAAATAGGGGTCGGCTCAGGCGTGCTGCTCAACCTGCTTGAAAAGAACTTTGCAAACGTGGCGGGATCTGACATTGACCTGCGGGCGCTTGAACACTGCAGGGGCAGGTCAGGCGCGATGCTTGCCTGTTGCGACGCGGCGTCGGCGTTTGCCGGCTGGTTCGACCTGATAGTGAGCAACCCGCCCTACCTGCCTGACGACGAGGTCACGGATGCGACGGTGCATGGTGGTCCCGCCGGAATAGAAACTACGATCCACTTCATACAGTCGGCGCTGCCACTCCTTGCCCGCGGCGGCACCATGCTGCTTGTCGTTTCATCGCTTGCAGATTCTTCTGCGCTTGATCAGCTGGTCATTGAGAAAAAGATGCACAAGAAAGTGGTGAAGGAAAAAAGGTTGTTCTACGAGACGTTATCTGTTATCGAGCTGAGCGCTTGATCACTTTTTCAAGAGCTTGCCCGCCCTGGAAGCTATCAGGTCTGCCATCTGCGACAGGGTGGAGCTGCCTCCAAGGTCATAAGTCACGTACTTCCCTTCGTTAATGACGTCCTCTGTAGCCTTGAATATCGCGTCTGAGATCTGCTTTTCTCCAAGGTATTCCACCATCCACGCGCCTGACAGCACAGTTGCGACGGGGTTGACCTTGTTCTGTCCGGCGTATCTTGGCGCGCTGCCGTGGGCAGGCTCGAACATCGCATACTTGTCGCCATAGTTGCCCGAGTACACGCTGCCTATAGAGCCGACATGCCCCGAAGCGCATTCTGACACGATGTCCATGAAAAGGTTGGTGCTGAGCAGCACACTCTGGTTGAACCTTTCCGGGTTCTTTACGAGCTGTTGCGTCATGTTGTCAATGTAGTATTCCTCGACCTGTATGTCCTTGAACTGCTTTTGCGCGTTTTCAACAGCGCCCCAGAAAATGCCGTCCGTCTCTTTGAGAATGTTTCGCTTTGTTATCGCATACACTTTGTCAAAGCCTCTCTTCTTTGCAACTTCAAATCCTGTCCTGGCCACGCGGTCGCAGCCCTTCCTCGTTGTCTTGCGTATTGCGATGGCCGAGTCGTCGCTCGTCTTGAACTCGATGCCCGCGTACAGCCCTTCTGTGGCTTCGCGCACGCACACAAAATCAAGCTGCTTTTCGGCGTTCTTGTACGTCTTGATAGGCCTGATGTTTGCGTACAGCTCGAATTTCTGGCGGATGCTTACCGCTACACTTCGCGGCGCGTTAGGAACCGGCACCGTGGTGGTCGGGCCCTTGAAGCATGCGTCCGACTCTTCGAGCAACTTCCACACCTCCGGCGAAATATAGGAACTGCCACCCTTCTTTTCCCACCACTCTGATCCTGCGTCGCATGGAACAAGTTCAACCTTGGAACTGCAAGCCTTCAAAACCTTGATCATTGCGTCGACGAGCTCGGGCCCCGTGCCGTCGCCCCTGATTACCGCTGCAGTCTTGGTAGCCAAATCAGAAAGGCGGCGCTTTTTTCGCTATTTATTCTATTGCTTCGATGTCAGTTCTATGCGCGCCACCATCTTGTTGTCAGAAGGGAACGGCGGCGTGTCGTAGGCGCTGGCCACCTTCGTGAATTCGCCTGCTTCTGAAAAGTATGAATACTCTATGTTATAGTTGCTGAGGTTCAGCGTCTTTTCCACGTTTGTGCCAGTCGAGTTGTCGACCACGCTAATAGTGTTGGTGTTGTTGTAGACCTCCATAAAGTTGCCCAGCGTAAGCCTGACTGGCCTGATATATTCAATGTGGACAACGTCGCCAACTTCGTCCGTGCGGATGGGGCGCACGCATTCCTTGCCGTCCCTGGGCTGCTTGCCAACGTCGTCTGGCAGCATCATATGTTTGCCGTCGACAACCACTTGAATTCTCGGATAAAGCTGGAAGGACTCTGTGTTCTCTGCTTTTAGGCAGACCTGTGTTGGGTTGGGTGGCGGCGCCAAGTTTGGTATAACGACGAGCGCGACAAGGGTGGCGGCGCCCATTGCAATTGGGGGTATCAGCATCTCCTTCTTGCCCAGCCTTTTCTTCGGCTTCTCCTCCTTTATCTTGCGCTTTGGCAAACTGGTTGCTGTAAGGGCAGGCTGGGGCGTTAATATTGCTTTGCGCGCACATTGTTAAATAATGCCAAGTACGCATACATGTCGGCTTTGGAAATAGTCCAGCTATCAGACATACACATCGGCAGCCTTTTTGTCCAGAGCGCTTTTGATACCGTGGTCGACGAAGTCAACAAACTCAAGCCCGACGCGATCATTGTGACCGGGGACCTGACAGACGAAGGGCTGCTTTTCCAGTTTGAAAAGGCAAGGAACGAGCTCAAGCGCTTTGCATGCCCAAATATCATTGTCGTTGCCGGCAACCACGACTACCGACACACCGGATATTTGCTGTTCAAAAAATTCTTCCCTTCCAAGCAAGTCTACGAGTTTGACGACGCGATCGTCCTCACGCTGGGCACGGCCCGGCCGGACAGGGACGAGGGCGAGGTCGGCTACCGGCAGAACCTGTGGATGGAAAAGACGCTGACAAAGTTGCCGGAGACCAAGCCCAAGATAGTTGCGATGCACCACCACCTGATAGGCATACCCGATACCGGCACTGACAAGATCATTATCCTTGACGCCGGCGACACGCTGCGGACGTGCCTGCACTCCAGAGTCGACCTGGTGTTGTGCGGACACAAGCACAGGCCGTGGGTGTGGAACCTAGGCCGGCTGGAAATAGCATACGCCGGCACGGCGTCGTCGACAAGGTTCCGCGGCTTTTTTGAAAACTGCTACAACATAATTGAAATAGAAAAGGGGAAAAAGCCGCGCGTCGACATCAAGATAGTGGGCAAGAAGCGCTTTACGCTAGCCGAGCTTGTCGAGCGCTACAAGCCATTTCTGGAGCAGGCGTAGACATGCGAGCTTCTAAGTTGAAGCTTAAAAGAATTAATTAATGAGAGGCACCTACTATTATGCGGCAGCAGTGAAGATTCAGAGTTAATCCTGACACTATGAAGAAAAGGCATTTGACTGAGCTGCCTCGCATTTCTGCGAAAATCTATATGCTTATCATATATGATTATCATTGTTGCTTATCTTGCTGACATGTTTAGTTCCATACTTCACAACTATATAGAATCAAAATATCCAGTAGTAGTTCATATTTAAACATAAATTTTACACTTTTTGTTGTATAGACCTCAACTGCAAGTTAATATATGTGCTAGTGTCCAAGGTAATTCATGGCTCAGATGCCAGCACTGATACCAAAGGAAGTCGAAATCCAAAGACTGAAGAAGATCTACATCATGGTCATCATGCTGGGTTCAATTGCAGCCTCAGTAGAAGTCGACAACTTTGTTGACGGCTCGCTGCACCAGACATCAATTAGAGACAGTGCCTTTACGCCGGCTCACTGGTGGCTATACAGCCACTTCGTAGCACTCCCACTGGGTTGGGGCTTTGTCGCAATGTACGACAGAAGGGTACCAATACTCAGGGGTCCAGGCAACTCGATGAACACCGGTCTGAAGCTGACCATCCTTGGCTATCTAGCCACGATGTTCACAATCGGTGTCAACGAGATGTGGCACTTCTGGTTCGTCGAAGAAATCTTCGCAGTTCCTAACCACTGGATGTTCAACATGGGTGTCGTCGTGGCATTCATGGGTGCTCTGGCCTACGTAGTCAGAGTATACGCCAGACTGGTGGAGCTGGGTGCAGAAACACCTGCAAAGAACCCATACGTGGCCGAGATGTACAAGCTCGCACTCGAAGGCAAGCTGTACAGCAGATCCATCCCGTAAAACGGGGTTTCGACGAAGCGTCTGGAAAACCCAGACGCACGCTTTTTCTCTTTTTATTTTGTCTAAGGCTAGTGTAAAATCTTAACAAGAATAGCTTAAAGTCAGCTTCTTGCTGATATGCAATTTTGTTACTCTCTTCTGAGCGCCACAATCGGCGGCAACCTAGATGCCTTCCACGCTGGGTAGCTTCCCGCAAGGATGGAAAGCCCTACCGAAAGCCCCCAAACGTACGCCAGGTCTATCGGAAGGTACACGGGCGTGAGCCCTGAAGAGTCGGGGCCCTGCGAAGCAAAGCCGGCGACTAGCACGTACCCTCCTGCTATGCCAAGCGCGCTGCCCAATGTTGCGCCAAAGATGCCTATCGTCATGGCCTCTGCAAGAAACAGCGAAAGGATAAAGCTGTTCTGCGCCCCTATCGCCTTCATGGTCCCGATTTCCCTTATCCTCTCCATGACAGACGTGTAGAGCGTGGTGATTATTCCCACGCCTCCCACTAGCAGGGCGACAAGTGCGATGCTCAGGATAAACGAGGTAAAGCCTGACGTGAACTTCTGTATGGTCTCAAGTATTGCCTCCGGTGTGGTGATCCCGATGTCGTTGCCATACAGTTTCCTTATCTCCTCCTCGACGACTGCCACGTGATCGCCGTCTTCTGCCGCGACCAGAAGTGAGTCGTACTTGCCGGCCTTGTTCAATAGAGCGTCGCCCGACATCCTGTTGAACACGACTGCGTTGTCGATCGTGGGGTTGCCGGTGGGTAGCATTATGCCGCTG
Organism: Nitrososphaera sp.; assembly: GCA_023250885.1. Classification (GTDB taxonomy): domain Archaea; phylum Thermoproteota; class Nitrososphaeria; order Nitrososphaerales; family Nitrososphaeraceae; genus Nitrososphaera. The sequence goes on from JAHEZV010000007.1 coordinate 13,248, forward strand.
ACCACAAAGCTTTTCGATTCTTCTTCCTGCTTGCCGGTGTTGGGGTCTACAAAGGAGTAGGTCACGCGGAGCGACTGGCCAGTCGTCGCAAACGGCGCGTCGTCACCCGGCGGGTTTGCCACCCTGTCTGAAAGCAGTATTGCTGAAGGGTCGTTTTGCCTGATGCTCGAGCCTTCGACGAACTTGAGGGTGGGCGCAATGACATAGAGCTTTTGCGGATCAATCGAAAACACGGTGGTGTCGACAGACTTGCCCCTTGACTGGAGCGTGATCTGGCCCTGGTACGACTGTATGACATCATCCACGAACGGGAGAGACCTTATCCTGCTGACCACCGCCTCGTTGAGCGTTATCTTGGGGGCAGGCGGCGGGCCTCCGCCGAGTGGCCCCTGGTTGCTCTCCTGCGCGCTCGTCACGAACAGTATGTTTGGCGCAAGCTGGGAAAACTGCTGGTCAACGAACGCGGCAAAGCCGGCGCCAAGTCCGTTGAGCGCGGTCATCAGGGCGCTACCGACGACCACCATGAGCACCGTTAGCGCCGACCTGACTTTCCTTTCCTTCAGCGCGTCAATTGACAGTGAAAAAATCTGGAAAATATTCATTTGCGATCTTGCTTGTTGTGGCTGTCAAGCACAGACTCGATGTCGTCGTCTTTGCCTGCCTGAAAAGTGCGCTTGAGGGCGGTTTTTTTCCTCCTCCTAAGTGCCACTGCCGCGCCTATGGCCGCAGCTATCGCCGCGCCAATGCCCACCGGCAACAGGCCCGCGCTCATTATGCCGCTGTTTTGGGTGGACTCGCCGGCGGGCTTTTCAGGCGCGAATTGCACTTTGGAATCGATGTCAAGCGTGTGAATCTCTCTGAGGTCGTCCTTGTAGCTTACCTTGAGCGAAACGGGGTACGTGCCCGCGCCGGCCGTGGTGTCGACTTTCACAGGTATGCTGAAGGGCAGTGGCGAGTTCTCCTCTAGGTCGCCGATGTACTGCTGGGGCGGCAAGTTTGACACGAGGTTCTCCGCGCCCGTAACCTCGATCGTGGTAAAGAGCGCCACCGTGTTGCCCTCGTTCAGGAGGCTGCCGACTATGTTGGGCGCGCCTCCGATGTATTCGATCGCAATGTCATAAGCCCTTATGCTGATTTCGCCCGCGACGTAGGTTCCAAGCACAAAACTTTCAGTGCTTGACTCCCCGTTCGACGAATATTCGACCGTCACGTCCAGCGCGGCAGGGTCTCCGATCAATGAATTTGCCGCAAAGACCTTTGTAGCCAAATCGACCTGCGAGTCCTCCTCGATTCTCTGGATCGTCCACTTTGAATCACCGAGGATCTTCAGCGATTCTGAAGGCGACGCTATGGTTACGACGACGTTTGTTATCGGAGTCGTTCCCTCGTTCGATACTTTGAATGCATAATCCTCGATCTTGCCGGCGGCGATCTGGCTGCTCGCCTTTCCGTCGCTGGCAGGAGTCCTGCTCACGGCCACGATGGCCTCGCCTGTAATCCTGAATGGGGCGTCCATCACTGTGTTCCTTGGCGTTCCTGTCTCAAAGTACTTCGAGTAATCCACAGACAATCGCGCAGTATATTCGCTGACGTTCGCACTGTCCAGCACGTCTACGTCAAAAAAGAGAGTAAACGTGGTCCCGACTGCTGCGACTTGGTTGAAGGTGGCGACTGCGGGGGCTCCAGCCGCCTTGCCTGTCGCCTTGAAGCCCTCCGGGAGAGTCAGCCGACCGGTAATTCCTGAGATGTCTGACGGACCCCTGTTTATCAGAACGACGGCAAGAGTGGAAGCGCCGTCGCCGGGGCCGACATCCACTTCCGTACCGTTCTGGCCACTGGAACCTGACGTCCAGTATGAGTCGAGGTATATCGGCCCACTGTAGTTGGTTGCGATGATCTCCTCTTTGGTTGGGCCGCGTTCCTGTGCGTACACGCCAACAGGAATCAAGAGCATGCTCGACACTAGCACAAAAATAATTATTGTAATATTCATTAGTTGTATGCGACCTCCTTTTCCACCATGCCGTCGCGGATGTAGATCGCCCTGTCGGTGGCTTCTGCAAGCTCGTTGTTGTGCGTTACCATCACTATCGTGCGCCTGAACTTGCTTGACAGCATCTTGAGTAGCTCGAACACCTCCTGCCCTGTCTTTGTGTCGAGGTTGCCTGTCGGCTCGTCTGCTAGGATTATCGCGGGATCGTTCATGAGCGCCCTTGCTATCGCGACCCTCTGCTGCTGTCCCCCGCTCAGGGTGGTGGGCTTGTAGTTTGCCTTGTCGCTTATGCCGAGGACATCAAGAATTTTCATTGCGCGCTGATCCCTTTTGCTGCCTTCCATGTCGGACAGTATCGCCGGGAGCTCGACATTCTTGAGGACAGTCGTCCTGTTTATCAGGTTATACGACTGGAAGATAAAGCCGATAAGATGATTTCTCATGGTGGCAAGCTCGGAATCGGAAAGCGAGAATACGTCAACTCCTCTTATGTAGACCTTGCCGGAGCTCGGCCGGTCGAGGGCGCCTATCAGGTTAAGTAGCGTCGACTTGCCGCTGCCGGAGGGTCCAATAATAGAGACAAACTCGCCCTTCCTTAAAGAAAGATTCACTCCGCGCAGAGCCGCTACCCTGCCGGCTGCAGACTCGAATACCTTGACAATGTTTTCAACGCTTAGAACGATAGAGTCGTCGCTCTGGCTGCTTGTATTCATGCCTGTCAAGCACCTTATAGAAATTGGTGTCCGCCTAATAAGTATAACTGACTGGTCAGTCAGTTTTTCCTTACTAGGATTTTCGGTAAACAATAAATACGCAACCCCCAGCGTTGGAAGCTGTGCCTGTTGATCCTGTGTGCGGGATTGAAATGGATCAGGAACTCGCAGTGAGCCACGAACACCGCGGCAAGACCTACTACTTTTGCTGCGAAGGCTGCAAGAGGATCTTTGTGAAAAAGCCCGGCAAGTATTCAAAGTGATTTTGGCGTAACTGGAAAGGCGCCGCAAGTCCTGCAGAACCTGCCGCCCTGCGCCATGCAGCCGCTGCATTCAGGGCAGCGTGATTCGCAATCCTCTTCCTTTGGCGACGGAAAGTAACTTCTGAAAATGGCGTAATAGTGCAGCTGCTCCTTGCTCCTTATCATGACATCGTCGTGCTCTTTCGCCGTCCTCGCCTTGTTTGCAAAGGTCAGGTCGTCTATCCATTCTTCAATATAGTTCTGGTATTTGCCGGTGGCCGCTCCCTGCTCCTGCGCAAGCTTTTGCCTCCAAGCAAGGCCGCCAAGTGCGGGTTCAAAGCATTTTCTCAGGACGAACTTGCCCCACTTGCTGCCTCCATGTTCGCCAACCTTGTCGCTTATGCTGATTGATTTTGCAAACGACATAAACTCATCGTCGAGGAAAGGGGTCTTTACCTTGACCCCAGCGCGCTTGCCCAGTTTTCTCGACGAAAAATGCATGACCTGCCAGAGCCGGCGCAGCTCCGAATCGAGCTTTTGCAGATCAGAATAATATCGAGAAAGATAGTTGTAGCCGGCAAAAAGCTCATCGCCGCCATCACCTGTCATTATCGCAGAATGGCCGTCATTTTTCGCCTGCTCTATGCCGGCAAGTGCGACTGCCGAATTCCTGATCTCTATCGGGTCAAACGTCCTGAAGACCTGTATGACCTGCTCGATCAGCTCTGCCATCCTGTTCTGGTCAAATATAACTTCGGCATGTCTCTCGCTATATTTTCCTGCAACCTGCCTTGCATAGGCAAGATCCGGCGCGTCGGCGCCAAATCCTGCAGCCACCGAATATTTTGGATGCAGAATGCTGGCCAGTATGCTGCTGTCAAGCCCGCCTGAGAGCAGCAATGCGTCGGCGTGGTTTCGCTCCACACTCTCTGTCAGCAACCTGACAAGCTGTTCGCAATGCAATACAGAACAAAATCCGATGGTGCTTATTCTTCTTTGCCGTTCTCTGGCGGCGCTTCGCAAAACTCCGTCAGGACGCCGTGGAGCGACTTGGGGTGTATAAACGTGATCCTGCGGCCGTACGAGCCTGTGCGCAGGCCGCCCAGCATCTTCATGCCGTTGGCAGACGCCCTTGCAACGTCCTTCTCGATGTCGTCTGCCGTGATTGCAATGTGGTGTATCCCCTCGCCGCGCTCTTGGAGAAACTTTGATATCGGGCTGTCCGGGGACGTTGGCTCCATCAATTCAATTCTTGTGTCTTCCAGCATCAGCATCGCGACCTTGACCTTTTCGTTTGGCACTTCCTCTATTTCAAGTTGGTCAACGTTCAGTATCTTCTGGTAATTCTTGAGCGCCTCTTCCACGTTTTTTACGGCTATGGCGATGTGGTCGACTCTCATTCCCGCATCATATTTTGCTTGTTCTGGTTTATTTAAGATATCTTAAAACGATATCTTGGGCTCGTATCTGCCAAAGACTGTCCTGAGCGTGCCACTTATTTCGCCAAGCGCGCTGTAGCTTTTGACCGCGTTGATGATGTGCGGCATCAGGTTCTCGTCCTTTTCAGCGGCCTTTTGCAGCTGCGACAGAGCCTGATCTATTCTGGACTTGTCGCGATTACTCTTCAGTTCCTTGAGTCTTGCAACCTGCCTGTTCTCTATCTCCTGATCTATCCTGTTGAGCTTGGGCTCGACATCGTGCGCGTCCTGGTACTTGTTGACGCCCACAATGACGCGCTTGTTTTCGTCGATCTCTTTCTTTAGCTGGTATGCGTTGGTCCTGATCTCTTCCTGAAAGAACCCCTTCTCGACCGCGACAAGCGTGCCGCCCATCCTGTCTATTTTTTTGAGATACTTGTTTACCTCGTCCTCTATCTTGCTTGTCAAATATTCGACGTAGTACGAACCGGCCATCGGGTCGGCTGTCTTGACGACGCCAGTCTCGCTTGCTATCATCTGCTGGGTTCTGAGCGCCACCTTGACAGATTCCTCGGTCGGGAGCGCAAGCGCTTCATCGCGCGAGTTGGTATGCAATGACTGGCATCCGCCAAGCACCGCGGCCAGCGCTTCAGTCGTTACCCTGACAATGTTGTTGTCGACCTGCTGCGCAGTCAGCGACTCGCCGGACGTCTGGACGTGGAAGCGCAGGTGCATCGACTTGGGGTCCTTTGCGTGGAACCTTTCCTTCATTATCTTTGCGTAGATGCGCCGAGCAGCCCTGAACTTGGCAATTTCTTCAAAGAACTCCATCGTGCAGCAGAAAAAGAACGAAAGCCGGGGTGCAAAGTCGTCAACCTTCATGCCCCTTGCGGTGCAGGTCTCGATGTATTCAATCGCGTTAGCAAAAGTGAAAGCCAGCTCCTGCACGGCGTTGCAGCCGGCCTCTCTCATGTGGTAGCCGGATATGCTGATCGGGTACCATTGGGGCACCTTCTTTGAGCAGTATTCGATCATGTCGCCGATAAGCCGCATCGACGGCTTGGGCGGGTAGATGTAGGTATTGCGTGCAATGTACTCCTTCAGGATGTCGTTCTGGGTGGTTCCGCGTAGCTGGACTGGAGACACGCCCTGCGACTCGGCAACTGTGATGTAAAGCGACAATAATGTTGACGCGGTAGAGTTGATAGTCATGGACGTGCTTACCTTGTCAAGCGGTATGCCATTAAAGCATGTCATCATGTCTTTTATCGAGCTGATGGCAACGCCGGTCCTACCGACTTCGCCTTCCGACTGTGGGTCGTCCGAGTCCCTGCCGGTCTGGGTTGGCAGGTCAAACGCAAGCGACAGCCCAGTCTGGCCGTGGTCTAGAAGGAACTTGAAGCGCTTGTTGGTCTCCTCCGCGCTGCCAAAGCCGCTATACTGGCGCATTGTCCAGACGCGCTTGCGATACATGTTTGGATACAGGCCGCGCGTGAATGGATATTTCCCGAGCTCTTCGTCGTGGCGGCCGTCGTATTTCGCCAGGTCTTTTTTGTTGTAAACGCGCTTGACCGGTATGTTGGAGTCGGTCTTGAAGTTCTCGTTTGGTTTTGCCATAATGATCACCTAAAGAGGCCGGCGGCCAGCTCTTCTGCAGCCGCATAGGGGTCGATCTCTTTCCTTGCCAACTTGTCGACAAACTCTGAATATTTCTTGTTCCCTGCAAGCATCAAGAAAGCCTTTTTCTCGACCGCATTTAAAACCATGTCTCTCAACTCGTCCTCCAGCATCTTTCTCTCGCGTTCTTTATTATTAATGCTTTTTTCCTTTAGTAATTTACCAATATTCTTGGCTAGTTCGCGGACGCCCTTGCCAGTTTTGGCAGAAGCCTTGAGCACAGCCGGTTTGCGCTCCGTATCTCCTATCAGGTCGACTATGGTGTTGTACAATACAGCGGCGCCTTCGAGGTCCGCCTTATTGACGACGTAAAGGTCGCCAATTTCCGTCAGGCCGGCCTTGACTGCTTGCACGTTGTCGCCCGTGTGGGGCGTAAACACCACCGCCGTAAGGTCGACCACTTTAGATATCTCGATTTCTAGCTGCCCCGCGCCGACGCTTTCAACCAGCACCAAGTTGTAGCCTGCCGCGTCCAGAATCCTGATGGCATTTCGCAATGATTTTGATACGCCCCCCACAGCCCCCCTCGACGCCATGCTCCTCATGAACACCTTTTCGTCGTCGAGGTTGCCTTGCATCCTGACCCTGTCGCCCAGCATCGCGCCGCCTGTGACCGGGCTTGTGGGATCTACCGCAAGGACCGCGACTCTGTATCCAAGAGCTTGACATTCAGGTATCAGCTTGCCAACAAGCGAGCTCTTGCCGGCGCCCCCCGGCCCGGTGAATCCCACAGTCCTTGCGCCGCCGGTTTTGCTGAAAATCTGTTTTATTATTTCGCGGGACTCGGGCTCGTCGTTGTCGATAATGGAAATAGCCCTTGCAAGGGCGCGCCGCTCGCCTGCCAGCAACCCCTTTACTATTGGAAGCACGTTCCATTGTTTGTAGGGTGGACAATATTAACGAATTCTTGCCTACTCTTTGAGCGATTCAGAAATAATGTCGGCGAGCCTGTCGTTGCCCTCGCTGCGGTACCTCTCAATCTCGCGGACCAGTTGCTCCCTCAGCTGCCTGTAGAGGTTAACCTGCTCTCTAACGGTCCTTTCCCTGAGCTCCTCGACTTCTTCAGATGGTGAGGCCATGTATTAGTGTCGCAGCTTTTGTATTTATAACTTCAGACTACACGCCGGGCTTGACAAGTCACATCCGAATTGAATAAATATTTTAAGCGGAAAAGCCACCCTCCAAGCATAATGTCGGCGCAACAACCACAGGCAAGGCCAATACGCGTCTTGGTAAGCAAGCTCGGGCTAGACGGCCACGACAGGGGGGCTCTAGTGATATGCAGGGCATTCCGCGACGCCGGCATGGAGGTCATTTATTCTGGGCTGTTCTGCACGCCAGAGCAGGTCGCCGGCATGTCGATAGACGAGGACGTCGATGTGGTGGCAATGAGCCTGCTAAACGGCGCACATCTGACATTGTTCCCAAAGGTCGCGCGCCTGCTCAAGGAAAAGGGCGCCGGCGACATCCTTATCGTGGGGGGCGGCATCATCCCTGAAAGCGACAGGAAGGAACTTGAAAAGCAGGGCGTGACTGGCAACTTTGGCCCCGGCACCCCGCTTCCAGTCATAATCAAGCACATCTTGGAAAACATACAGCAGAAGCGCACATAGCTACTGCGCCTTTGCAAAATTCCACGTAGAGAAGAACTTTGGCGTCAGCTCGAGCAGGATCGAAGTGCCGTTCCTTGCATTCTCTATCAGCATCTGGGCAAGCGGGTGATCCAGCGTGCCAAGATATTTCAGGTTTATCTTCTCTACTATCGGCATGTTTCTCCCGACGTCTTCAGAGATGCTCGCAGTCCTTTGCCCTTGACCCCCTTGTATGGAAAGCTCTCGTCGTCGATCGAAAAGTAAACGCTCGGGTTGTTGTGGATGTTCTCAACCTTTTTTGTTGACTTGCCCGCCATGACGAAGAGCCTTTTGCTCCCCTTGTCGTACAGGAACCACAGGGGCTGGATGTTGGGGTCACCGGCTTCGTCAACAGTGGCCAGCTGGATGTTAAGTTTGCTTTCAAGGAAGCCGTCAATTTCTGGCTGGGTCATAGCGCCCATGCCGGGCATCGCGTTTATGATCTTAATTCTGCCTACTAGACATCAATTTTTGATATAAAGTTTGAGGAGCCCTAACCTTTTGGTTGTTCCTGGCAGCCTGGCGAAACAGGCAGGATGAATGAAAAAGTCGCCCCCTTGCCGTCTGCAAACTGATTGACCAGCAACTCTATGACTGCCAGCAGCGGCTGTATCGGAGTCCGAAGCTCGTGCGCAGCGATATTGATAAATTCCTTCTGTATCACGTCATGCGCCTCCAGTTTTTCATTCGCCTTTGTGAGGGATTCGTTGACGCGCCTCAGCTCTTCCGTCTTTCTGTCAACCGACGTCTGCAGGCATCTGTTCCATGACAGGATGACAATTGCTGTGCCTACTGCCTCGCTGCCAATGGCCAGAATTATTGCAGAAACAAAATAGTTGTGCTTCTGAAGAAGTGGGCATATCTCGGCTGAAACCTGGTGGGGGATAATTACATGCAACGTAAGGAAGCGCTCTCCTCTGGTCTCTACCGGCGCGAATGCTACGGTGCTTGACACTCCTGGAGAACTGGGAAAGTCATAGGAGCCCATTCTTCCTTCACGGTATTTTCGCAGCATGCGGTCGAATAGCTTATTGTTGCTGTCATCCAACGATGAAGACGTTGAAATTGCAACTATGTACATCTGGCTCCCGATAAACGCCAAAATGACAATCTGTTTTGCTGGCGTAATGCCTATCCGATGGCCAGACACTAAGCACAAGACTTGGCACATGTAGATAAATTATATTGAGAGAATATTATGTAGAAATAGTACTACGCCAACTTGTCACGCAAGCTGGCAGCGGGATTTAGACTTCGGGCGCGTCGGGCCACATCATCCTGCGCATCTCCTTGCCTACCTTTTCCACCTGGTGGTTCTCCAACTCCTTCATGTAGCGCGCAAACGAGTTCTTGCCCTCCTTCTTGTACTTGCTGACCCACTCTTCTGCAAACTCGCCAGACTGGATCTCCCTGAGCGCTTCTTTCATCTTTTTCTTGGATTCCGTGTTGATTACGCGAGGCCCGCGGGTGAGCCCGCCGTACCTTGCCGTTTCGCTAACGCGGTTGTACATGCCGGTGATGCCGTACTTCTGGATCAGATCAACTATCAGCTTCAATTCGTGCAGGCACTCGAAATACGCGACCTCTGGCTGGTAGCCGGCCTCGATGAGCGTCTCAAAGGCGTTCATTACCATCGCGTGGGCTCCGCCGCACAGGTCGACCTGCTCGCCGAACCAGTCAGTCTCCACCTCTTCCTTGAACGTGGTTTGCAATACTCCCGGCCTTGTGCTGCCTATCCCCCTTGCCATCGCAAGGACGCGATCCCACGCCTTGCCAGAATAGTCCTGGTAGACTGCGACAAGCGACGGCGTCCCAAAGCCTTCCAGGTATAATTCGCGGACGCGCTGGCCGGGGCCCTTCGGCGCAATCATAATGACGTCGACGCTCTTGGGGGGTACTATCCACTTCCAGTGGATCGCCGCGCCGTGCGAAAATGAAAGTGCCTTGCCTTCTGTCACATGTTTTGCAATTTCTTTTTTGTAAGCATCAGCCTGTTCCATGTCCGGAATCAAAACGTGGATAATGTCGGCTGCCTTGGCCGCCTCTGCAACTTCCATCACCTTGTGGCCTTCTGCCTCGGCCTCCTTCCACGTCTTGCCTCCCTTCCTGAGGCCGATTATTACCTTGAGGCCGGAATCCTTCATGTTGGATGCCTGGGCGCGCCCCTGTATACCGTAACCGATAACTGCAATCGTCTGGTTCATTACTGGAGCTAACGATACTTGCTTGTCAAGCCATTTCTTGGCGGGCATGAGTTCTGTCGCTTGCACGCATTATATTATTCTACTGATGGTTATGCCAATTTGCAATCACAGGCTGGCATTCCGCGCGATGCGCGGACCACCATCTGTCAAGCTCTGTCAACATGGCTGCAAGTTCCTTGGCGCTGCCAGTCAATCTATAATCAACCTTTGAGCCATGGATCTTTTTTTGCCGCAAGCCCCTCTCGCCCCAGCTCTAGGAGCCTTTCCATCAGCACGTCCGCGCCCCTGCCAAACAGGGCAGAAAATGCCGACTCGATCTTTTTCTTTGACAGGTTGGCAGGATCATAGACAGAGACGCGTGTTCCGTGTAGAGGTAGAATAGTAAAAGGACCTTCGCGTAGCCGTCGAACAAATTCAGGGTCTTTTTAAGGGCCATTTGCATCTGGATCGCTTCAACCCTGTCGACGGACTTTCTTTTCATCAACCCGCTCTCGGTATGGTGAGAATCCCCTGAAGCACTTGTATGTAACAATTCTAACAGGCACCATCCTATATACGCTGGAACGGCTACATTTTGAGCACATGAAGATACTGATAGCCGAGGATGAGCCTGACATAGCAATACAGTACGAGCTCGCACTAAAAGATCGAAATCATGATGTGACAGTCACAAACGATGGCGAGCAGTGCCTTGAGGCATTTTATCAAGAGCTAGAAAAGCACGAACCGGCCCGCAATCCCAAGATGATGAAGCCGCCCTTTGACGCGGTGATCCTGGATTACCGGATGCCGAAAAAGGACGGGATGGAAGTTGCCAAGGAAATCCTGGCGATAGAACCAAAGCAGAGGATCCTCTTTGCGTCGGCCTATGTGCTTGAAACCTTGGTGGATTCGGTCAAGAACCTGCAGCAGGTGGTCGAACTTATCCAAAAGCCCTTCGAGCTCGATCCATTCGTAGACCTCATAGAGGACAAGGGCATCTATTCAGAACTCGAAAAGCTGAACGTGAACGCCAAGGAAATCAAGGACCTGAACCCGACGCACCAGCAGGTGCAAGATCTGCTTGAAGGGCTGAAAAAACTCCAGAAAGGCCGAGTACTTTAGTCAGAGATAATTTTTGACTGGTCTATTGGTAGAACTATAGTAAACGTCGCTCCTCCCTCAACCCTGTTATATGCATAGATCTTGCCCTTGTGGGCAGTCACTATCGCCTTGCTTATGAACAGACCCAGGCCAGTGCCTCCGTGGCCGTCTGTTTCTCCGACACTATTCGTGATGAACTTACCGAACAGGTTCGGAAGAACTTGCTTTGGTATACCGGTGCCGGTGTCGCTCACCTTGATCTCGATCTTGTTCTCGTTTACAAACGCACAGCACTCTACTTTAATGCTACCTTTCTGCGTAAACTTTATCGCATTGCCGATAACGTTGGAAAACACCTGAGTTATCCGTGACCTGTCGAGGTCGACATGCAATTGCTTGCTTGCCTCATCAACCACAACCTCCATTGACACGTCCCTTGGTAGGTTAGCCTTCGCAGAATCTGCAACGCTTATGAACATGTCATTTATTGAAGCCTTTTCCATTTGATACGGGAGAGTATCGCTCTCAATCCTGCTAACGTCAAGGATGTCGTTTGCAAGCTGCTGGAGGCGGCGTGCTTCTTTGAGTACGCCATCCCATGCCTCCTCTTGGCCTATCTTGCCCTTCTTGGCAAGGACTGCATAACCGAGAAGAGGTTGGATTGGAGTGCGGAGTTCGTGAGAAGCAATGGCTATAAACTCGTTCTTTAGCTTCTCCTTTAGCCTCAGCTCTTCATTGGTCTTTTCGATATCTTTCTTAGTCTTGTAAATATCCGTCTGATCAATAAACTCTATATTGCAGGCGATTACATTTCCATACTCATCATGCACCGAGACAGCGCTTAGTAGCGCCGGGAAAATCTTACCGTCCTTCCTCCTGAGCCAAATCTCATAATTCACGACATTCCCTTCCTTCTGCCACATCTCAAGGTATTCATGCATGACGACCAGACTATTGGGATCTAACTGGTCAAATATTGACATACCAATTGACTCTGCTCTCAAGAATCCCATACGCCTTAGGTAGGTGTCGTTGCAGTCAAGGATTATGCCTTTTCCGCTCACCGTGCAGTGGAGCGTTGGAGACTTGTCATAAAGATCCTCAAGGATCCTGTAGGTCCTGGTGTATGGGCTTGAGCACGTGTCATCTTTTTGGGGCCTGTCCACTTTCTGCTTCAATATGGAAGTGAACGATGACATAATAATCATTAGCTCTTGTGTGTAAATCTTATGACATCACTAGCGTTATTGGGATTTGGCAGAGTCTGTTCTAGATACAGGTTTCGTTAATGGACGGTGGATATTATGCGGCAAGATAACAACGATCCTAGTAGTAATAACGCCCAGACTATCTTACGCCAAGCGATAGATGCCGCCATACAATCCCTAGGTGGACCGATCCACAAGACCATAATGTGGCATATGAATAACAGAGGCGTATTTTCCGATCCAAATAAAGTCGATGTTAATACCTTCTACTCTAACTTGAAGGAACTGGTGGGGCCTGGCGCTGAAATGATAATAGAAGAAACCTGGGAGCATCTACAAAAGCACTTCGGGACAAAGGCTGGCGGTGACTTGATCAGGTCTTCACCTCTTGAAAGAATCCAGAAAATAATGGAGATTGGTGAGGCCTGAAATGGAACAGCAAGCATATCTCGAAATCAAAAGGCAGCGCAGGAACCTTGTACTTGGGCTGATAGCCGCAATAGTTGTGATAGATGCTGCAGTCTTATTTACCACGGGCTCAGAGATGGAAACATTCGTCAGCGACATTTCCAGAATTGGTACAATATCGGCCGCAGCAATGGTGTCGTTAATAGTAGTCGGCAGGCAGAAAGTAAGCGGGCTCTTTGGAAGGGCCTACGTGTCGCTTGCTGCAGCGTTGATACTTTGGGTTGCTGCTGAGTCGATTTGGGGATACTACGAGCTTGGACTAGGAGTAGAGACTCCATTCCCGTCAATCGCAGACGCATTCTGGCTTGCAGCATATGGTCCTTTAGGGTACCACCTGTTTACCACTGGCAAGTTTTTCGGCAAGGGAGTTAAGAAATCTGCAATAATTATAGTATCGCTAGCAGCCGCGATGTTCTTAGCATTTTACGTTCAGGCCATCATCGGCGTGTCTGACCTTGAAGGACCTGAAGCCCTTGCGGGCGTGGCGATAAGCATCGCGTACCCCGTGCTCGACGCTATCCTCATAGTCCCGGCGGTCCTCATGGTCACGAACGCTGGAAAGGGCCAGCTCACGTCCATACCTTGGATATTTGTAGGGTGGATACTCCTAGTCATAGCCGACAGCTTGCTCGGAATCACAGCTGTCACGAACTTCACTGGAGAGCTTTTCCATATCACAATGATGTACAACGCGGCATACCTGTGCTTTGCGGCGGGGCTTGTATGGTACAATAGACAGTTTATTCCCGATGAGAAAAAGCTAGCAAGATGATTGTAGCAAGCCTGCACATACAAGCTCTTTTAGATACACCATGCAAAAGATGTATCGATTCCCAAAAGATGCCTACTATAACCACTGAACTTACACAGAGAGAACTGGAAGCACTAACGGAATACGCCAACCTGTGCGGGGAGACAATATCCGACCTTGCCAGGAAGGCGTTGTTACGCGAGATTACCTTAGCCGATGGGTACGGGGCTGATGACCCTCAGTACGAATTCCACATGATCGTTCCGGCCAAAGCCGCGAGAAGCGAGGAACACAAGATCATTCAAGAAAATTACAATAAGATCAGAAGAATTTTAGGTTGGAAGGAAATAGAGCTATAACTCTTTAGCATGTTTCATCCGGCCATCCCTTACTGAGGCGTTTTACATCAAATTTTCAGTCAGTTAATCTAATTATGTTTCACGCAGCTATTATTCAGAAGATGAAACTCAAAGTAGATAGCTAACAGCTTGAATCCAGATTTGGTGATTATCCCCTGATCAATTCGGAACATATCCTTGCCTAAGACCCGAAGCTGATCTTTTCCAAGTCATTGGCGCTAGTCAAGTGAAATCAGGGTTCCGCCAGGTCGGGATGAGATCAGGGGACTCTGCACAATTCAACCAAACAATAGAGAATGTATAGGACGCCTTAGACGATCGGGAAGATCTGCAGAAAAAGATGCCAAATGCATCCTTATCCTTTTTGCAACGAACATGCACGGCCTTCAGAGATACTGGAAAACCCAAACCATGCAAGTAAAACATATCTGCGGCGAAGTTGGAGACTCGATCCTCTCAATAGTAGAGCAGTGCAATAAGCCAATAAAGGACATGCAGGTTCAACAGAGCTACATGTTGTTCCTGAAGCAGCCCTCAAGGATTGTACCGACAGGTTGTTAAGGACGCTTGGCTTTCTAAGGTAGGGTACGTCCATGGCCCGCGACACAATAAGGAAATACTTCAAATTCGTCAACAGGAACAGGCCAGTGTATTTCCATTTCAATAAGCAACTGATGATAAGCGAGCTCGCCGGCTTTGGCGCCGGCGTTGGCTTGGCAGAAGCCGCGGCGGCAGTTACACGCGACGAATTTACAATTTCTGTCTCTTCTGGCATTGCCGATTATACCGGCTCTTTACTCGGCTTTCTGGGAATCTTCTATAGCGACAACAAAATGCAGTACCGCGAGCTGGGCAGAAAAGAGCGCTTTAAAAGAATAATGAAGAACGCTTTTTCGCTCTGGCCGTCAGTCGCAGCAGCCGATGTTGCCTACATTCTTGCGCGGCCATCCATCCACTACATCCTGTTGGTGTCTGGCTTGGAGGCTGGAATTGCGGCAACGATAGCACACTTTGCCGCTTTTGGTGTCTTTAACGGCGTCGCGATGCTGTCGAGAAGCATAGTCGACTACCTTAGAAGCAATAGGCAATAGAAGACTTTTAATCCATTCTGCCATAAAAGCCTCTTGTATCTGCTTGGTTCAGATGGACGAGGATGTCATCCGGCTCATAATAAAACAGGAACACATTGTTCTTGTCGGGAGCGTCAGCGCAGACGGCATTCCGAACATTTCTCCCAGATACGTCCTTGGCATACTGCAGAACGAAAAGCTGCTCTTTGCAGACGCGTTTACGAACAAGACATTTCATAACATCAACGCATGGCCCCGGGTGACAGTCGCAATATTTGACAGGGACACGCTAGGTGGCTACCAGCTGAAAGGGAGCGCAGAGGAAGTGACCGATCCGAAATTGATCTCTCAGGCAGAGACCCGGCTCAAGGAGTTCGGCATCCTCGAAAAGCCGAAAAAGGTGTGGACTCTGGCGGTGAAAGAGATGTTTTCGCTCGAGCCAAGCGCAAAATCGCGGAACCCCTTTTCACCGTACTACAGGTAACCCTGTCTGTTGTACCGTTTACATGCACACAGTTTAACGTTAAAGAACCCTCTCAAACAATCAGGCCTATCTGTTTCGCGGGGAGAAGAATTACGAAAATAGTAACTAAAATCATTATCAGCTTTTTGGCGGTCGCCGCGCTAAGTTCCGGCGCTGTAGCCTACTACCTGCAGCCGGCTAATGGTGAGAGCAGGGCGGCAGATTTGCTCCAGATGGTCATGATGATTGTCGTAGCGGTGATGGGTGTCCTCGGATCTCTTCTGGCAGTGTTCGTCCTAATGCCTCTAAAGAAAATCGGGCAGAACGCAGAACAAATAGCAAGAGGCAACTTTGAAGTGCATGTCTACGACGGCAAGCTCACCAAGGGAAAATTCAAAAACTCTGACGAGCTGTCACGGCTTATCATGGCGTTTGAGGTCATGAGGAGGAAGGTGATAGAAGTTGACGCCAACCTCAACAAGCAGATAAAGATGAAGACCTTTGATCTCCAGCGGGTCAACGATGAGCTGGTGGAGAAGGAAAAAGTCCTACAGCGCACAAATGCCAAGTTGATAAACCAGAGCGAAGAGATGAAAAAAGTGAACGAACAGCTGTCATCAAAGAATGAAGAGCTGCTAGACGCCAACGCAAAGATGCAAAAGCTGGACAAGATGAAGACCGACTTTATCCTGATTGCCGCGCACGAACTTCGAACGCCTATCCAGCCAATAATGGGCTCTGTGAGACTGGCGGAGAAGGGCCTTATCAGCAACGAGCAGGCATGGAAGACCATCGTGACTGAAGCCAAGAGGCTGTCCACCGTGGCGACCTACATACTGGACGTGGGCAAGATCGAGAGCGGGAACATCTCGTACGACATGAAGCCGCTCAGCGTGGCGCAGCTGGTGGAGCGGATATCGTCTTCTTCGACAAAGTTCGCCACCCAGGACGGCGTAATAAGCATCAAGATGGACCTGGATGAGAACGTCAAGATAATGGGCGACAAGGAGCGCCTAGTGCAGGCGTTTGCAAATATCATCGACAACGCCGCGAAATTTGCCAGCGGAACCATCACGATACAGACTGTCAACAACTACGATGAAGGGCGGGTGGAGGTCAAGATAGAAGACGATGGCCCAGGCATCCCTGAGGAAATCCTGCCGCTGCTGTTCAACAAGTTTGTCACAAAGACGAAGGAAAATGAAAGGGGCACAGGCCTTGGGCTGTTCATATCAAAGGCCATAGTCGAGGCGCACAGCGGCAAGATATCGGGAGGGAACAACGCCGGCGGCAAGGGCGCGACATTCACTGTGTCATTTCCCATCCACGAAAAAGAAGCCCCTTCGATGTCGGTGATTGAATAAATTTCAGTAAGATTCATCGCGCAAACAATATGAACTTCGCCACTTGCCTACTGTCATGGCAAGACAGGTGAGCAAGACCGGAATGAAATCGGGCATTCTGATAAAAACCAACGTCAAATCTTCAAGGATTCTGGAAATAAGGCAGGACGGCATCAAGACTGAACTATCTGACACGGGCACGAGAAGCGCCAGGTACCGCGGGACTCACTGGGACACCGTCGAAGTGCAGATGAACCCGGATGACACGTCGAGCTGACAGGTCAAGTTCACGCAAATGACTGACAAGGGGGCATGCTTGTTGGGACCGGAGGCTGGACAGGAGATGCGCCCAATCCAAGGGGCATCGCGAAAATGAGGGGCAAAGGCACCATCGCGACGGCGTTTGAGCGGCTGTCTGATCTGAACGGGAAGGGGTGGACCTGCGAAGCGGACAACAACGTGTTCGCCGACAGGTTTAAGTGGCAGTGAATTTCGAATTGATTGAGCGGGCCCGTCGGGATTCGAACCCGAGACAGCCGGATTTCTTTCTATGAAAGTTAAAAGTCCGGTACTCTACCTGGCTGAGCTACGGGCCCAGAGCAACTTACGCTCCTACGTAGCATAATTTAATGGTATATCAATGCTTTACCATAAAAAGCGCGGATTCTATCGTTGTAGGTGCAATCTACGCAGAAGAGATCTTATCTCGCAATAATCATCATTGCTTCAGTAGCCTTTGCCGGCTGGGGCGGCTTCACCCATGCTGCCGTTTGCAAAGGTGGCATATGCAAAGCCGGAGAACCTTTACGTCATTTACTACGGACATTTAGTTGATCAAAACGGCGAAGCGACCGATCAGGCGGTAAGGATACTGGCTGCCACTCCCGAGCTAGTGTTAGTGCCGTACTCTTTTCCTGACGGCAAGCTGAACCTGACGTGCACCAGCAGTTCGGCGACGCCGGCATCAAGGTGCTGACGTACACGTGGACTAACTACGGCGCGCGGGATCTGAATTCGGTCAAGGCAGATTTCAATAGCCAGATGGCTTCGGAAGTCGACGGGGTCCTTGTAGACGAAGTGATCAACATACAGACGGAATCCGAGTGCAGCTACTATGCCGCAAACTATAAGCAGGTCAAAAGTTACGGGCAGGACAAGCTCGTCGTAATGAACCCCGGTCACTAGAAAGTAACTGAAAGAATAATGCAGGTCTCTGACATCGTAAGCCTCGAGGAAGACCGGGTGTACCACGACCAGATACCGGGGATGGACAAGTACCCTTCCTCGCGCTTCATGGTAGTATCAAGCAATGAGTACTGCACAGGCTGCATCAGCGAATCAAACGCCGGGAGCAAGACTGCAGAGGCGTGGAGCGCCGGCATAGGTTACCAATTTGCCACAGACAAGTGCGTTGACCTGCCATCATGGTTTGGCAGCTTTACTTCGCAGGTGGAAGAGGAAAAAACTACACGGTTATAGGCGGGGCGGTCGCGTGCCTCGCTGCCTGCCGCAAAAAGATCGTCAGCAGCTTGTCACAGATGGTCGGCGCGTTTATCCTGATGTCGGCCGCGGCCACCTTGTTCGACCCGAACAGAAAGACGACCTCGCCTAGGGTCATGGAAATTTCCCTCATGAGCCTGATCGGCTCTGACTTGGCCGTGTGCAGGAGCTCCAGTTTTCGTGGGCGTTCCAACTCCATACGCATGAATTTAGCGCTTGCTCTAAAAAGGTTGTTGCAATGTGGTTCTTGATGTTGTCCCTATAGGACTGGATAGTAGTACCACACCTTTTTACATTAGCGCAAGCGCGCGTACTGGCGATCCTGTCGCGCCTCCAAGCTTGAGCGGGCTGATTACCAGGGTGAACCGGTTTGTTGATATCTTGCTTACATTGCAGAGGTTCTCGACAACCAGAATGTTGCGCAGCAGCAGAATGTTGTGCGCGGCAAATTTGCTGTCAGTGCCTGCGTCGATGCTGGGGCCGTCGATCGCAACCGCGTTGACCTTCTTCCTTGCCAGATATTTTGCAGCTTGGTCTGACAGTCCCGGGTTTTCAGTCATGTAGTTGCTGCTGGCCACGCGCTTTTCCCAGCCCGTCGCGATCACAACCGCGTCGCCTTCCCTTACCTGATCGTTTGCAAGGTCTTCGCGCTCTATCAGCTGGTTTGCCCTCTTAGGCGCCTTTATCAGGACCGCATTGCAGACGAGCCTGCTTGCAGGGATCATGTCGATGCTTGCAAGGCCGGGAGCAAAGTGGGAGGGGGCGTCGACGTGCGTGCCCGTGTGGGTGCTCATGAACATCGCTTCGGAGTCGTAACCGTGGGAGTCGAACCTGGACCACGGGATAAAGGACGGCTGGGGTGAGCCTGGGAATACCCTGATGGACGGCGTGATCCGCATCGTGAGGTCGATCACTCTCATATGCCGATTTTTGAACCCAGAATGTTATTAATAACTCTGCTTGAGAGAGATTATGCGATCTGTTTAATTACTCACAGGACCATAATTTCATATGCCAACAGCATACGTTCTTATCAACTGCGACCTTGGTTCTGAAGAAGAAATTATCCGCGAAATCAAAAAGCTGTCAGAAGCTGTTGAAGTTTCTGGAGTCTATGGGGTGTACGACATCATTGCCAAAATCAGATCAGATACCATGGACAAGTTAAGGGAGACAATAACATGGCATGTCAGGCGCATTGACAAAGTAAGGTCAACGCTGACAATGATCGTGATTGAAGGACAGGGCGAGCAGAAAAAGAAATAGTCATCGAAGTAGGCTCTTGACACAGCTTGCAGCAGTCGCCGCTTCCTGTTCGCTGTTGAAAAAGTGTGGCGCTGCCCTCACCGCTTTCTTTCCGCCGCCGATGTCCCTTGCGGCAAATATTATGCTGTCCTGCTCCAGCTTTTTTACCAGAGTCGCTGAATCGGCCGGCGCCATGAAAGTGACCATTGACGTCCGCTTGCTTTCATCTTCAGGCCCGTACAATTTGACGCAGGGGATCCTGCCTATTTCGTTGCGCAGGATGCCGGCCACCTTCATGTTCTTTTTCCTGACGCTCTCAAGGCCTATTCTGAGGACGTACCTCAGTGAGGCTTCAAGGCCGGCAGCCCCGGGAAAGTTGCGGAAGCCCGCCTGGAATCTGGCCGGCATGTCAAAGTACGCGATTACGTTCTGATCCGACAGCGCGGCCGACTCGCCTCCAATGGCAGGGGGCGACAGCATTTCAGATGCTTTCTTGCTGCAGTAGAACGCGCCAATGCCGGTCGGGCCGCAGAGCCACTTGAAGCCGGGGAACGCCATAAAGTGGCAGCCGATCTTTTTCACGTCAACCGGGATCGTGCCGGCGCTCTGGGCCGCGTCGACGCAAAACAGCGCGTCGTTTTCTTGTGCAATCCTGCCGACCTCTTCAAGAGGCATTATCGCGCCGGTGTTGTAAAGCGCGTGGCTCATGGTGACAAGCTGCGCGCCCTTGACCGATTTTTCAAGTTCTCCAAGGTCAAAGTAGCCGGCTTCGTCTATGGCAAGCTCCCTCAGCTGAACCCCTTTTCTCTGCGACACCGAGACCCACGGCAGATAGTTGGCAATGTGCTCGTGCCTGCCGCCCCTAACCACTATCGCGTCGCCTGCTTTCCAGGCAATCGCGTTTGCCACGATGTTGAGCCCTTCGGTCGTGCTCTGGACAAGCACAACTTCGTCGCACTTGCAGTTTATCAGGTGCGCCACCCTTGTGCGCAGCTCGTCAAGCAAGGACGTGATATAGTCAGAAGTCTGGGGCGCGTCGGGGCCGGCCTCCGTACATTTCAGCATGAAATCTGTCATGGCCTTGATCGTCGACAGGGGCGTCGGAGCGATAGCGCCGTTGTTCATGTAGATGATCTTTTTTGTTACGGCAAAGTCGCGC
>JAHEZV010000047.1 GCA_023250885.1 Nitrososphaera sp.
GTATTGGCAGCTGCAATAATCACCGACAGTGGAATGCCATTCTTGTCAGTCAGAACGTGCCTTTTCGGTTCTTGGTACCCAGCTTACCTCTATCCGTGAGATTACGGCCTGTCTTGTCCTCCTTACTCTCCCTGAAGGTGCCTTGATAGGTGCACTGTCAACTGGCTGCCATTTCCACCTGATACCTCTTATTTCGTCGTAAATTTTCAGTAATCTGACCCCCGTTTCTGGAAAATGCTTATCCTGACCCATTGCTGGAACCTCCTATGATATGTAGAGCCAGAGCCATATTCTTTGGGTAACATCTTCCATTGACATCCAGTTCTCAGTACATACAGGATGCCATCCAACACCTGCCTAAACGGCACAGCGGGATGTCCCTTCGTATAGCATGGACTTTCTTTTGGTAGAATACCCTTTACTTCATTCCATACCTCATCTGGAATACGTCTGTTTGTGGGAAGTTGTTTCTTCCTGTAAACGATATCTTACCACAGATTAGAGGGAAGATGCTAGCTATATCGATAGCCGTCATGCAAATGAGGCTAGTGTGCCAGTATTATTGGGATAGGATTTAAGTCTAGCCTCTGCCCGCGCGTATCTGCCAGCTGCGCGGATGCAAGCAAGAAGGAGACGAGCGTCATGGAACTGATAATAATTGCAAAAACGGATTTTCGCATCTGCCATTCAAGCGCATTCTAACTATAAAGCTGGTTTTCAATGATTTGCGAAGGGCGACACTACAACAATTAACGGTGTTTTCGATCACGGCTTTGTCAGCTCGAGCGTCACCATCCGGATCCGCCCCGGGTCTCCTCTGAACTGGTCGAGGCAGCGCGACGAATATTGTGCCGGCGCGCCTTCCTGCTGGTTCGCCAGGTCAAACCCTATTGAGAGGAAGCTGGTCCTGAGCCGTGCGGCCCATCCTGCATATGCCTCGTTGCTCACAGGCTGCAAGAGCTCATGAGTCGTTTCCGTAACAAGCTCGAGCGTCCCACCGGACTTCAGCTTCGAATAAACTGATTTGTAGAACGGCTTCCACCTCTCATCCTTTTTTTCGTCAATAAATTGAGGATCTGGCAGCACAGCTATGAACCGGTCAACTGACCCGTCCGGGAAGCTCAGGACAATGTCTTCAAAAGAGCCGGATAGAATGGCGACGTTGGGAAGCGCGATTCTCGATTGCGCCTGCGTACACTGCTCGCCATCAAGCTCAATGCCGAAATACAATGAACTGCTATCGTCCTTGGCAAGGGCTTCGAGCAGCCTCCCGTCCCCCATCCCGAGCTCTACGACTACTCTTGGATAAGACGCAAGCCTGTCAAGCATCAGGCCTTCAGCAGCTCGGCTTCAAGCAACTGCTGCACCAGCTGGACGACTTCCTGCTCGACCTGCTGCCTGGGCATGCCAAGCTTTGCCGAAAATTGGTCGGTGAGTTGGTTTATAGTCTTGGTGCCTTCGCAGGTGTCCCAGAACTCTACAATGGCCTCATTTACCATGAACCCCTGGTCCTTGTCGTTTGCAAGGATCATCGAGCCATCTTCCTGCTTTGAAAACCTGCCGACCTTGAGCGGTTTGCTCTTTTCGTAGTCTATCTGGAACCGGAGCTTTGGTTTTCCAAAGCCGAGCTTTTCGCGCACATCCTGGTTCATTTTTTCAAGGCTCCATGGCGGGTCCCACACAATCTCGACGTTGATGCTGCCTATTCCGTTTATCTTGCCGACGTAGCGCTTGACGTCGCTAATCAGAGTATCATGAAGAGGGCAGCCCCTGGTGGTCATCGTCATCTTGATGTCCACGTCATTGCTGCCTGCAACCTTGACTCCATAAATGAGCCCGAGGTCGACTACGTTTACCGGTATTTCCGGGTCCATGCATTTTTTCAGAGCGTCATATACCTGCGCCTCTGTGACCGCCTTTTGTGACATTGTAACTATATTAGGTCGGCAAAAACACGATAAATACTTTATCCGTAGGCTAGCCTAACAGCGCCCTTAGGTTCTTCTCAAAGGGCGGCATGAGCACGCCGCGCTCGGTGATGATGCCTGTAATAAGCTCGGGAGGAGTCATGTCAAACGCAGGATTAAAGACCCTTACTCCCTTGGGCGCGATCCTCTTTTTGCCCACCTTGACGACTTCGTCGACAGACCGCTCTTCAATAACAACATCTTCGGGGCTGCTTTCAAAATCAAACGTCGACAGCGGAGCCGCGACATAGAACGGAACCTTGTGCCTGCTTGCAAGGATTGCCACCTGATAGGTGCCGATTTTGTTGAACACGTGGCCCGTGCGAAGGACTCTGTCAGCGCCGACTATCACGCGCTTGATGGTGCCCCTTGCCATCATGTGGCCCACCGCTGTGTCCGGTATCAGGCTGACGTCGATTCCGTCGTGTTGGAGCTCGAAAGCCGTAAGGCGCGAGCCCTGCATCACCGGCCGCGTTTCAGTAGCAATGACGCTCAGGCGCTTGCCGGATTCACTGGCCGCCCTAATTACTCCAAGTGCGGTGCCGTACGCGACCGTTGCAAGCGAGCCGGCGTTGCAGTGGGTGAGCACGATGTCGCCGTCTCTGAACAGCTTGGCGCCGTTTGCTCCCATCTGCCTGTTGGCGTTGATGTCTTCTTCTGACATCTTGAGAGCTTCATCAAGGACAACTTTTTTCGCTTCCTGAAGCGTTTTCGCTCGCTTGGCCTCTCCCATCACCCTCTCCAGCGCCCAGAACAGGTTGACAGCTGTCGGGCGCGTACCCCGCAGCACCTTGAACGCGGTGTCAAGGTCAGTCATCAGCTGTGGCAGCGTTTTTGCCTTGCTCTGTTGCGCCGCAAGGGCTAGCCCAAATGCAGCAGTAACGCCAATGGCAGGCGCGCCCCTGACTACAAGCTTTTTTATCGCGTCTGCCACCTCCCTATAGGCTTTGCACTTGGCGTAGACCAGCTTGTTTGGAAGCTTTGTCTGGTCTATGAGCACCACTGAATTATTTTCCCATGCGACCGTCAGCAAAAGGTCCAGGTTGCGAGCCAAACATATGAAATCTTTTTTCAGGCGGTATTAAACCTAACTAGGCTTGCCTATCGAAGCAAACCTGCTGCCCGCAAATTTGGATTTGTCCAGTATGCCGCGGCCGTCGTAAACCGACGCCTCACCGAGGTCATGGTGCGTTAGGTTGCAGTATTCGGGGGGTCGGAAACCAGCATCACGAGGTCGGCGCCCCGCACCACCTTTGAAAGGCTCGAAGTCAGCATAATGTCCTGCGGCAGGGCAGGATCGCTTGCCTCGAGCAGGTCGTGCTCGCGGATCTCCTTCACTTTCAACTTTTTCAGCTCTTCGATTATCTCCTAGGTGGGCGACAGCCGGGTGTCTGACACCCCGCCCCGGAACGCAAGGCCAACCAATGCGACAGTTGACTGCGAAACGCCCGATCCGTCGAGCAGTTTCACCCTCTGGTCGACGAAGTAGGCCGGCATCGAGTTGTTGACGTTCCTATCAAGCCGGGCGATGTTGCACTCGACCTTGTTGATGTCGGCGGTGTGGAGTATGAACTGCGGGTACACCGATATGCATGCGCCGCCCACGCCTGCCCCCGGCTTGTGTATGTGACAGAACGGCTGCGAGTTGGCCGCCTCCCTCGCTTCCCAAAAGTTGACTCCAACCTTTTCGCAGAACCTTGCCATTTCGTTTGTAAGCACGATGTTGGCGTCGCGGTAGATGGCCTCGAGAAGCTTCTCAGTCTGCGGTCCTCATGCTGCTCATCCTGATCACGCCTTTCTTTGCAACCAGCGAATAAAGCTTGCTTCCAATTTCAAGGCTCTTTGGGCCGGCGCCTGCTATAACCGCAGGGTACCGCTCTTCAATGTCCTCGATCGCCCTACCTTCGTAGATCCACTCGAGGTTGCATACCATGTAAAAGTCTCGCTCGACCTGCAGCCCGCTCTCCTTTTCCAGGATCGGCAGGATTCCGTCCTCTGTGACCTGCCGGGCGGGACGCTCGGGTCGAGCGAAACATTGTCGCCCTTTTTAGTACCGCGCCCGATTGCAGGCGCGACCTGCTTTAACGCGGCAAGGACCGCGGAAAATGAATCGGCGAGCAAGACCGGGACGCATATCAATTTGAAATGGGCGTCCTGTGACGCCATCACAGGATCGTCGTAAACGTAAAACTTGTTGTTCTTAAGGCCCTTTGAAAACGCCTCGTTCACCCCCGGCTCTGGCACATGTGTTTTGCCCTTCCTTGCGTTTTCCAGAACCTCTGGGGACTTGTTTGCGCCGACGACATGCGCGCCGGCCCGAAGCCACGCCGAAGCAAGAGGAGATCCCACGTGCCCAAGGCCGTAAACCGCGATCTTGAATTCGCCGGACCTGACCTTTCTAGCGAGGTCCGAGTTGTCGTTGTACTTGCTTGCCGAGACTGCCTTGGCTTTGCCGCCCGTCATATCGCGCTAAAATATAGTTTCTGTTCACATATTAGAATTAATTTTGGCATCTCGTAACAGGTTAAATTCCCGAGGCTTGCAATGCCGGATTATTGCCAACAGTGCCAGCAGCGGTCAGGAAATTTGCCGACAGCATCCCCCATCCAATAGCATTGATCGGCTGCCGCACAACAGAAATATCGCTTGACTGCTGCGAGTACAATCTGGCGGTGTTTGTGCCAGCAAACCAGAATAACCGGGTCATGCAGGTGGACGGCCTTTCAGTCGAGCTCGTGCATTTTGCGGGGCCGGTGAAAAACCATCTTGTCGAGCTGGGCAGCATGGAAGTGCTCAAGGATACCAACAAGTTCGTACTATCGTCAGCCGCTAGGGACATTACACCAGCAAAATACCGAATGGCGCTGGCTACCGCCGGCAAGAAATCGCTGATAAGCTCACTTTTTTGCCAGCAAAAAATGGGACAGGCCAGGCATCCGGCGGTAGCCGCGATGTGGCTCAAACTTGCGGCCTACGAGTTCGTGGGTGGGATGCTTGCCCTGTCGGGCAGCAGGCCGATGACGCTGCACGAACTGGAGCAGGTGAGGCAGGCCGATGTCGGCAGCATGGCAGAAGGGGTCGAAGTCGCGCTTGAATGCATTGGGATAGAGAGGGCGACCCGGCCGGCAATATCGCGATCGATCGAAGCCATAAAAGAGCTAAAGTCAAAGGACTATGACCAAGATCTTTTTGTTTTAAAAGTGAATCACCTTCTTGGCCTCAGCATGTTGGCCGATTGCTACTACTATGCCGGTAGGGTTGCGGCAAAAAACCTTGTAGGGAGGAAGGAGCCGTTCTACAGCCAGTATGCAAAGCTTGTGCAGCTTGCGCTGGACCTGTCGAGCGATGTGCAGCATCTTGAAAAGCTGCAAAAGCGCCTTTTCAGGGCCGCCAACTGCGGCCTGAAATGCTGATTATTTCCGTCTGACGGTCAGCAGGGGTGGTGTTTCAACCCTGCCGCTGATTCTGGCTCGGAGCTTCGCCTTGTACTTCAGGTTCCTCGGCTTTGTCCGCAACCGGTAGCCGCAGCACGGGCACCAGAGTCCATCCCACTTTATGAATATTTCACATATCTGGCATCTCTTCTGTCCGCTTGCGTACCGGCCGGAGCCGACTGGCTTTTGAGCCTTGTGACGGATGCATATACCTTTACAAGTCATTCACGCGATGAGGCATGAATTTTCTATTTAATACTTAGTAGTAATTGAATATGATTGGTAAGCAATGATTGTGGAAAAGATAAGAAAAGGCTTGACGCCTTTTAGCGTACGTTGATGCTCTTTGCGTGGAACGCCTCGTTCATCGTCAGGTATTCTTCGAGCTTCATCTTGATGTCGTCTGGCGCGGTGTCGTCCATTCCTGAAAACCCAGCCTTGAACGAGATCTTGTTGCCTGAAACGTTCACGTCTGAAATCTCCATATCTGCATAGACGTTGGCAAGCTCGTTAACCCATTCCTTGGCTTCAGTCGCATCTATTCCTGACGTGTCGATATTCACGCTTAACATTTTGGTCATCCGAAACCACCTACAACGCAATTCATACCGGGATTAATAAAGTTGGCGCGTGGCGGGCAAGGATGGAGGGCAGGCGAATTTAAACAGCACGGTTCTTTAGCATATAAAGGCAGTTACTCTTTCTTTTCCTCAAAACCCCAGTACTTTGTCAGCTCTTTCTCGAACGCGGAGAACTGGTCGTCGTTCAAAAAGTCGCCGCAGTTTTTGTGGTTTGCCACGACCCTCATCCCGACCAGCTTGAATTCCACCTCGTAGAATGTGACCTTGGGGCAGCTGCACATTTGTATAGAATTCTTTGGCTGGCTCTACTTATTTGTTTACCTGTAGAATAAACATTTATCAGTTGCTTTATTCACTATTTCTGTTAATGATGAACCGTAGACTTATTGCCTTTATGTTGGTAGCTCCGCTTCTTGTTTTCGGGGTGTTCTCAGTCGCCCTGACGAAGAGCGCTTTTGCAGCCGACGACAACTGGTATCCAGGGGAAGGTGTCAAGCAAAACATGTTCGTCAAGTACAGAATCCAAGATCATGAGACAAATGACGGGCGGCCTTTTGAAATGATGTTATACTTCCAAGAGCAAGATCAGAAGGGCGATTGGATCGTGCCAACATTTGTGGTTGATCAAGGCAAGGTCATACAGGGAACCCTCAAGTTTGCAGAAAACATGTACAGTATTGCACCCGGCATTGATGTTCCGGCCGAATTGGTCAAATACGATAGTGCATACAGGAACTCACTTTTCTGGATCGATGCATTTACAACAAAGGAGAAACCGAAATCGCTGACTGCGATTAGTTGGGGTCCGACCGCCTCCATAGGAGGCTCTCCTATTACTCCCAGCGGTAAAGAAACAATTACAGTACCTGCAGGAACGTATGAAACAACGCTTGTTATGTGGCACAAAGGCGTTGACAACAAAGTATGGATACTTAATGAATTCCCATTCCCCATCAAGGCAGAAACTTATGCTGATGTTACTTCAGGCAGACCTCCATTGCAGTTTTCATATGAGCTTTTAGAGACAGGCACAGGCAAGCCAGAAGCTCCTCCTAGCGAAGATCGAATTCCAACGCCTCCACTGAGCAAAGTGACGTACAGGGGAACTTACACGATCGGAATAGACTGGGAGCCGGCTTCCATGCAGACAGGCTCTGACGTGATCTTTAGCGTGAAGTTGCAAGATGCTAATCAGCATCCTCTAGAGAGGGCGAACTACGACTTTGCAATCAAAAGCGCCAATGGCACCGTCGTTCAGGAATTCAAGAACCAGAACGCAGATTCCACATCTGGCACGGGAACGCATAAAGTGCATTTTTACACTTCCGGCCCAATGACTGTCATGGTTACGATCAATTCTGTCAGCGGCCAGACCACCGGTGATTTCATCGAGAGAGCCGAATTCAACATAGTCGTCGTTCCTGAATTCCCTGTGAGCGCCGCCATAGTCGCGGCAGCCGTGATAGGCCTCGTGGTAGTCATGATGAGGGCAAGGGGCACGTCGATTAGAAGCCTGTTTGGCAACAAGGGCGCCTCCCCCTAATTTTTCCCCTTTCGGCGACGAATTTCGTTTTTGCCAAGACTGACCGCATGCCTGACAGCAAAATTTAAAAAGGCATATTCTGTTGGTATAGCAAATGACACTACCAAAGGGATACGGAAGTGGTGGACGCAGGAGCGGTGGCGGTGGAGGCGAAGGTGGCCGCGACGACATCGAACGCATGATTGGCCGCAGAGTCGAGAACATGAATGCAGTATACATCATTGGCTTTGCGCTATGTTGGGCTGCGACTGCTGGCGGAGTCTACGTGGGCATCTCAATCTACCCGTGGGCATATCCGTTGACGAGCGGTCTATACGCGCTTTCTGTCCTGACAGTGATAGAGTCTCTTGGGTTCTTCTTCATCATGAAGGTAGCACACGAGAAGCCTACCAGAGCGTAAACGTCCTCTTTCTCTTTTTGTTTTTGATTTTTCCAACACAAGCTGCGCTTTTCCCAACGCCGCAGTCCTCGCCAGACGGCATGCCCATATTTCAAGTGCGAATTTCGCACACCACCGGGCGTGGCATAAAAATTAATATACTACGTCTCTGTCTGGGTAGATAATGGTCTGGCTTAGACGTACAACGCACTATTTGTTCATAGTAGTGGTTGCTGTCAACAGCACGCTGCTAACCATCAACGCAGGAGACTATATCTTCTACACAGACTGGATGTGGACCTCCTTCGTAGTGTTCTCTATCTCACAGTCAACGATGCTTGCTGTGGGTTCGATATACTACATGCTCTTCACAGGAGTACCTGGAACGGCCACATACTACGCCACAATCATGACAATCTACACATGGGTCGCAAAGGGCGCATGGTTCGCACTGGGCTATCCGTACGACTTCATTGTGGTACCAGTTTGGATACCTTCAGCAATGTTGTTGGACCTCACCTACTGGGCTACAAGACGGAACAAGCACGCTGCAATACTTATCGGCGGATCACTGATTGGCCTTTCATTCCCGCTGTTCAACATGGTGAACCTGCTGCTTGTCAGGGACCCACTCGAAGTGGCATTCAAGTATCCTAGACCGACACTGCCTGCGTACATGACTCCCATCGAACCTCAGGTAGGCAAGTTCTACAACAGTCCCGTAGCCTTGGGCTCGGGAGCAGGAGCGGTGCTGACAGTGCCGATCGCTGCGTTGGGTGCGAAGCTTAACACGTGGACATACAGATGGATGGCCGCGTGGAGCAAGTGGGACTAAACTCCCCCTTTTTCCTTTCTTTTTCATTTTTCCACAACCCAGCAGACGCTGTGATATCCTTAAGATATCGGGAGTGCAATTACTTCTAGAATGGATGTTTTTGATGGCATAGCGACAAAGCTTGACGTGCGGCAGTTCGGCCCCCAAGACGTTCCCTCTGAAGTAAAGCAAAGCATCCTTGAAGCTGCAAGGCTGACGGGCACCGGCCTTAACACCCAGCACTGGCGGTTCATCATGGTGGAAGGCAAGGACCGCCTGAAAAAACTTGCCGAAGACAGCACAAGCGGGGCGTGGGTTGCAGAGGCCAACTTTGCAATCATTGTCCTGACAAACCCAAAATACAAGTTCCACATGATTGACGCAGGGAGGGTGTTGCAGAGCATGCAGCTTGCTGCCTGGAATCGCGGAGTTGCCTCCGGTTTGTTCACGGACATAAAGGAGGAGAATCTGCGGAATGACTTTGCAATCCCGCAAGAGCTGAACATTACGCTGACAGTAGGTTTCGGGTATCCTGCAGGCAAGTTGACAGGCAGGAAGAAGGATCGCATGCCGCTTGGCGAACTGGTCTACTATGGAAAATACGGCAACCAGATGACTGCTTGAATCATGCTAATATGAGAGATTGAACATCTATTAGACATCCGAGCAAGTTACTCATATTTGGTTTAGTCCTGTTAGGAATTGGAGCTATCGCTCTACTGATACTTAGGTTTTATGCCTTACCGAGCTTTGCGTACTACTTGTCGCAATCAAGATTCCATGGAATTGAACCGATGCCGCTCACAGATTATCTTATTGGTAATTGGCTGGGAGTGCTTGGAATAATCTTGGCTTTATGTGGAACATTGACAGTTGTAGTTGAACTAAGGGTCAGCGTAAACTTAGCGAGCGAAGATCTAGCACTTGAAAATATCAATTTACCAATCACTTTTGAACAATCATTTTGAACACCACCGAGATTGAACAGCAGAAACCTTTATCTTCGACAGTTGCATAATTGTGGTATGGCCGACTCGGTTATGAGTTACACCATAGTAGCTGGCATCTTTGCCTTCCTCACTGCCATACTGTTTGGCGCAAGGGCGGCAAGGAAGCGGCATGGTGAGGTATCAACTGAAAGCTCGCACGCAGAAGCTGCCTAACGCGGTCACGGCATTGCATTGTTTTACGGACTTCCCAAAAGCACTTGAGCTGTACAAAATGGTGGGGTCGGCCGGATTCGAACCAGCGGCCTCCAGCGCCCAAGGCTGGCATCATACCATGCTAGACAACGACCCCGATGAAAAGCTTCCCTGTCGGAGTGCAATTTTAACTTAATGAACAAACTGGAAGGGATTCTTTCTTGCCTTGCGGAGCCTGCCAGTTATCGGTATCGGGTAGCCGCAGTTCTTGCAGCAGTTGTTGCTATCAAGATTCCATGACTCGATTGCATAGCCAAAGCGTCCGATAACCACATTCTTGCATTCCGGGCAGTACGTGTCTTCAAGCGGGTGACCCGGAACGTTGCCAAGATACGCGTACTTCAGCCCTTCCTGCTTGGCGATTGCGTGGTGCTTCTCCAGCGTTTCGACAGGCGTGTTCTCAAACTCCATCATCTTATAGTCGGGGTGAAACCGCAAAAAGTGAATTGGCGTGTCCGGCCCGAGCTCGTCGTACACAAACTTGCACAGCTTTGTTGCTGATTCAAGGTCGTCGCCCACATGCGGCACTATCAGGTCTGTTATCTCGACGTGGATCTTTGTTTTATCGCGGATCTCTTTTAATGTCTGGAAGATCGGGTCTGAACCCGGTATGCCGATGTAGAGCCGGACGAATTTCTGCTCGCCGCTCCCCTTGAAATCGACTGTGATGCAGTCAAGGAACTGGCCCATCATGCTGACAGACTCTGGCGTGTCGTAGCCGTTTGACACAAAGATGTTGAATATGCCGCGCTTGTGTGCCTCGATTCCGCAGTCCCTTGCAAATTCGATGAAAATAGAGGGCTCGTTGTAGGTGTATGCAATGCCCTGCGCGCCATAGCGAGCGGCGGCCTCGGCGACCTGCTCCGGAGTCATTTCTGCGCCCTCGACCTTGCGCCTCTGGGAAATGTCGTAGTTCTGGCAGTACTTGCAAAGCCAGTTGCAGCCAGTCGTGGAAATTGAAAATATGTCAGTGCCGGGCATGTAGTGGGTCACCGGCTTTTTTTCAATGGGATCGATGTGGCCGGCGATTACTCTGCCGTAAACAAACAATCTCAGCTTGGTGTTCACTACGCCCCTTATG
Organism: Nitrososphaera sp.; assembly: GCA_023250885.1. Taxonomy (GTDB): domain Archaea; phylum Thermoproteota; class Nitrososphaeria; order Nitrososphaerales; family Nitrososphaeraceae; genus Nitrososphaera. The sequence goes on from JAHEZV010000047.1 coordinate 11,002, forward strand.
CCGCAAAGTCCGATCTTGCCCTCCGGTATTTCGCAGAGCCTAGCGCATGCTGTGCACTTGACCCTGCCGTTTGGTAATGCCGTATAGAGCTCGGCGTCTTTGCCGGGTACGCTTGTCTGCACGAACTTTCTGTACACGTTTTAATCTTATAAATCCTCTGGGTTCCTACGGGCTCTGTTAACTTAACGTAATAGCTATAGCTAGACATGCCCTAGCCTTTCATTGCCATGTACAGAACTAGAACATACCGAGAACACACCCAGCTATAATCGGGTATGGACTGTACCTGTATTTTAGTTCTAGGAGCTTCAGGTTAGCAGCCAAATGCCTATCCACTCTAATAGAAAGAAGCCACGTATCTATCTGGAAATGGGTCCAGAAATATTCGGATTGTGCAGACACGTTCAGGACGGATAAACGTCTGGTCAGGGTGATATTTGTTGATGAAACCCTTCTTCAGATAGATGGTAAGGACTACTGGCTGTGGATTGCGTACGAACCTGCCCTAAACACATGTTTAATGATGCATCTCTCGAGGGAAAGGACGATTTTCGTATGTTACCAGTTCTTCAAGCAGTTACGACGCAGGTATGGCAGGAAACCCATATTCACAGATGGTGCTCAATGGTACAATGAGGCTTGCAAATGGTTGAGGCTTGACCATCAGGTATACGGTACTGAACTGAAGAACCT
>JAHEZV010000092.1 GCA_023250885.1 Nitrososphaera sp.
CGTCACCAACATCGCGATGGCTGGCCTCTGGGTGGCGGCTGTCATTGCCATGTTTGCGGCCATGAGAAAGGCGAGAACAAGAGTGCAATTAAAGACAGTTTGAGGTCAGATACCCTAGTACTTTCATCACAAAGCAGAAAGAGTATTCATCATCCCGTGAGAAGGACTGCATTTTACAATATTAACTCTTTGGATTATCATAGTGTAAAGAAATTTACTAAAACTGCTGCTCACTATCACGTGGGGATTTAAATAACAATTTAGACCCTCAACCTCATGACCGAAGAGGAAAAACTGGTCAAAAGAGTCCTTTCTGTGGGGTCGGCCGGCATAAAAAAGACCGATCTGCGCAAGGAACTCGGGGACGTCGACGCCGCGTTAGAGGAGGTCATAAGCAAGGGCGAAATTTTTGTCGAAAAGCGCGCCGGCGCTTACTACTGTTTCCACAAGACGCACTATATACAGAGCCTGCTCAATTCAGACCCAAGGTTCAAGCTGACGTACGACATGATACAGTCACTGCAAGTATCAGTCAGCAGCTCCAACAAGGAGCTTGCGCGCACGGTTGAAACGCTTGCAAACAACATTTCCAACCTTGCAAGATTCATGCTGGAAATAAAGAACGACCAGCAGTCGTCGCTCCACCAGCAAATGATTGCAACCGACGTTCCAATACCTGCTGCGCCAAGGAGGGCCATGAGCGTTCACGATTTCAAGGAAGAGTTTGACGTTTTACTGGCCAACTCCGGCTCGTCGATAGGCTGGGTGGAACTGGCCAAGGTAAGGAACGAGCTGTGCGACAGGTGCAACATCACTGCAGACGAATTCTACAGGCTGGTAGGCGAGCTAACAGGCATGCACCAGGACAGGTACGAGCTTTCCACTGGAGGCGGGGAAGGCGTGATGGTGAGGGGACTGCTCCACGGATTCGTTAGGTGCATATAATGTATCCTTACAAGCTGGACCGTAACCCGTATCCAAGCAGCCCGACTCCGACGCTCATTGACGCCAAGATACTTGGCGGCAAGAGACACAAGGAGGCAAAGGCTGCGATGCTTTCCTGCATTTCCGATCTTTATTCAAAGGTAAGCGCAGGGACTGCCACGGACAACGACTTCCGCCTTGTTACCGTGATACAGGATGTCGGATCCGGCAAGACACACTTGGCGCTCCACACAAAGGGGCTTAAGGAAGTGTCTGACAGCGCGGTAGTTTCGTACGTCGACCTTTCGCAGATATCGCCCCGCAACATGCACAGCCTTTACAGCGCAATGCTTGCAGGCTTTACTGACGACTATTCGACCAGACTAAGGCAGGCAGTCGTCGACTACCTTCGCGAAAAGGCAGAGCGCAACATGTCCAGCGCGAAAAAGATATTCAACTATGGCTTTATGGACTCGCTGACTGGCAAGACGCTTGCAGACAAGGCTGCGCAGCTGCTGCGGAACGAAATAGTGCCCAATTATGCGGCGATCACCCACATGCTGGGCAAGGCATTCTCGCCGGTGGAAATCGCGATACTGAAACTTGTTATTGAAGGCAAGTTCAGGGCCGACGCGCAGAACGTCGTGACGCTTGAAGACATTATCGCAAGTCTGGCGGCTCTTGCGAATCTGAACCTGAAGTTCCTGAGCAGGCTGACTCTTTTCCAGATAGACGAGTTTGATGCAGACAAGGAATCGGTCGAGTTCGTCAAGGCGGTGATCAACTCGCACCTGCCATCAACGACGCTGATGCTGATATTCACGCCATCTTCGTATGATGACATACGCAGGTCTAACGTTTCCGTGTTTGACAGGCTGGAAAAGGCAAACTACAAGATCGATATCGCCGGCTCTAACACGCTTGAGGAAATAATGGACATTGTGCTTGAATACATCAGGTACCACGACACGACCAAGAGCTTTGCCGAAGATCAGGAGCGCGAACTGGCAGCAAAGATCAAGGTAATCTATGACGAGTTTTCAGATTTTCGCAACGTGCGGTCGATGCTCAACATACTGTACCATTCCACAGAAAACGCGGCCAAGCGCGACAATGCCACAGTAGACGAGCAAGCAATAGACGATACCATAAAGAACGTCTACCCTGGGCTCAGGATAAGGGGCAGCGTGATGGACGTGCCTATCTCAGACTTTATCAAGATCAGGCGCAACTGCAACGACATCTCGACGCTCGAGTCAGGCGTCAGGAGCGCAGTCAAGGATCTCGTCAACTATGCCCACGAAGTGGGAGTGGTGGCAAGGCCGCACTCGACAGACGCCAAAGGCAACGGGATTGACGTCATGTTCAGCGACCCGTACGGGACCAAAGTCGCGGTGGCAGTTGTAATCAACAAGGACCACGCAAAGAGCTTTGAACAGATATCAAACACGCTCAAGTCGACAGGCTTTGTCGACAAGCTGGTGATACTGACAAACGCCAACACCACCGGCGGGAGTAATGGTAGCACGCTGGTCAACATCGACCGGTGCAAGATGATAGACCTGATCTACTTTAGCAACAAGTACAAAAACAACGAGATGCAGCAGGACGACTCGCAGCGCGCGATTCTGCTGGCAAAGTCGATAAGGCTCTGCTAGCCGTTCTCTTCCTGCCAGATCTCTTTTACTTTTTTTCGTGGTAGGTAAAGAACGTGTAATGCCAAAATAATGTTGCAGCAATTATGATGTAGCTGATATCGTCAAACAGGTCCCATATCCATATTTCTTCGGTCATTCCTACCGCATCATAGTATGCAAACCCGCAGGCAGCTGCCGCTGTAATGAGAAGTGCGGATGACACTAAGAACCAGGGGGGGTGAAGGTGAGCTTGCCGCGGCGCAGGGGAGCAAGCACGATTATAGCCGGGACAATGAGAACCGCGTCCAAGACAGGTTATGTAATAGAGACTTTAGTCTCGTTAAAATCCTCCGGGGTGACGTGGCTTGAACTAGTAAAAACTAGGATGGAAGTGTGGCCGACAAACTGCACAACGGCAATCGACTGCTCTGTTGCACAAACCACTATCCTTCGCTTAATATCCACAAAATCAGCTACAATTTCATGCCAACAAACATGTTATACATTGACACCTTAAGGAACATTTCCTTTACCATGTTAGGATACTTCCTTGCCATGACGTACTCGCCAAACGTCCTTTTTATGGCAGAGAACACGGATTCGACAATCCATCTGTATCCATAGCTCACGCTACGCTTCCATTTGTCAAAATCTGATAATTGCTGCAGTACTGCAGTCTTCCTTGGATAACAGCCCATAGCCTTGCCAGATGAATTCCTCTTCACCTTTATGGCTGCTTGGATGTCATTGTCGGCCAAATACCTGAAATTCTTCTTGCTATCATAAGCACCATCTGCAATCACTCTTTTCACATCATTATTCTCAGATGCATGGTCTACCAGCTTTTTCAATACCCTGCCGTCATGTACTTCTTCACTGGTAACTACCAACGAAATTATCTTCTTTTTCTTAATGTCCACAGCTACATGTATCTTCAAATACCCTCTCCTGACATGCCATTTGTCACGAATCCATTCACCCCGGTTGGCTACCTTGATGCCTGTGCTGTCAAGTGCGATAATAATGTCGTTGCCCAGTCTTTCATTAATCTTGATATCCAGCTTGTTGACGCGCCTGCAAAGGGTGCTGTAGTCTGGTATGGAAGGTACCTTCTTTTGAGCATGGGCCTTGACTACGCCTTCAGTCTGTCTGTATGGTAGATGGAAGTACGCTCTCATGTGCCCTAGCAGCTGGACAAAGGAATCCGGGTAATGGTACTGCGCACCCTTTTTGCCGTCATTCATTTTCTCCAGCTCATCTTCCCAGCCGTCAATCGCGTCAAAATCCAGCATCACCTGGCCGCGTCTGACCAGTGATTCGTTGTAGAAGCGCCAGTTGACCATGCGAAGCGGTCACAAGAAGCAAGCTAAATGCAGCTTGGTCAATCCTTTCATACCTAGTGGATGGTCATTTGTGCAACAATCCA
>JAHEZV010000008.1 GCA_023250885.1 Nitrososphaera sp.
CGTCGCGCAAAGAGTAACCGCACAGCACCGCGTCAAACGTCCCGTCGCGGAAGGGGATGTATTCAAAGATGCCGGAGGAAAGCGCAGCCTGCGCGTCAGGCAAATAGTTTTTCACCTTCGCAAGCATTTCTAGGATGGGGTCGTACATCACGATTTCTACGTCGCCGCCGGCCTCTGCAAGGGCTACGCGGGACATGTTGCCGTAGCCAGAGCCGGCGTCAAGTATTACGTTGCCGGGCATTACCTGCCCGCGGATTCCATGCAGCCTGTACTCCTCGTCCTTGCCAAGCGAAATGACCCTGTTTACTCTGTCGTAGACGGGGATTATGGCGCGCAGTACATCTATTACCTCGCCCCAGTAGCGGCTTCCGAGACCGGACAACTGCCGGCAGATTCTGCGACGCCATTATTATAGATACAGAAAAGCAATTATCCTGCTGCTGTTCATGCGGCTTGCAACCATGTTAAACTACCGCTGCCCAAAATGCAGCTCGGCCCACTCTGTAGGAGTCGACAAGATATTCGACGGCCGACTGATATTCCGCTGTGCAAAGTGCAAAATTTGCTCTATTGTTCCAGCGACAGGCAGCACGGACGAAGCCTACCTTGACTTTCTTGACAGGTATGAAAGCGGCACAGGCTTTGCAGACGCTGCCGACCTGAAGCTCTTGATGGAGCAGGAAAGGATAATCCGGCCAGCCAAAGAAATAGACGCTCTCATGGCTGCCTCCAACACAGCTGGCGACCCGCTTCTTGAAGATGTGCTTCGCTCGCAGCAGGACTATGTCGTCGACTTTCAGGCAATAGAAGAGCCGCCGCCCGAGCTCGGCTCAAGCGTTGAAGACCTGCCGGTGGACGAAGCGATAATCAATGTGCTGAAGGGCAAAAAGATCGAACGCCTTTACAGCTTCCAGGAGCAGGCGGTCAGGAAAATCCTGCAGGGCAACGACGTGGTCATCGCCGCGCCTACCGCGTCAGGCAAAACGGAAGCCTTCTGCATTCCTATATTGCAAAAGATCGCGGAGGAGGTGCCACACTTTGGATCATTGCGCACCGGGAAGGGCAAGGTATCTGCAATTTTCGTCTACCCTACAAAGGCACTGTCCCGCGACCAGTTGCCCAAGATAAAAGAGCTGGCAGAGCCGCTTGGCGCAAGAGTTGCAGTCTTTGACGGAGATACGCCGGAAAAGGAGCGGAGCTCGATAATAGAATCGCCGCCAGATGTTATCATCACCAATTTTGACGTGCTGCACTACCACATGATGCACCGGACGAAATTCTCGCGCATCGTAAGGACTGCCGGGTCTCTGGTGGTAGACGAGGCCCACGTCTACACCGGCGTCTTCGGTGCAAACGTGCACCACATCATTGCGAGGCTTGGGAGGCTCGCCGGCAAGAGGCTCCAGCTGGTAGCCGCGTCAGCAACCCTGCCAAACGCTGATGAATTTTGCCAGACACTCTTTGGCAGGAAGATGCAGGTCGTGCAGGGCAGGGGCAGGCGGGGCAGCATAAACCTTGCAATAATCTTCCCCTCGCTCCGCTCGTACCGATCGCTTGCAATCGACCTGCTGCGGCAGACCACAAAGAGAAAGCACCGGACGATAGCGTTTGCCAGCTCGCACCTTGGCTCCGAGCTCATGGCGTTCTATGGGTCGCGGCAGGGAGTCAGTATCAGGGTGCACAGGGCTGGCCTGCCGTTTGCTTTGCGGAAGGAGATAGAGCAGCAGTTCAAGATGGGGCAGCTCATGGCCATATCCGCGACTCCGACGCTAGAGCTTGGAATAGACATCGGCGACGTCGACGCAATAATCTCCAACATCGTGCCTGTCAACCGGCTCATCCAGAGGGTCGGCAGGGCGGCAAGACGCGGCCAGCAGGGGTATGCCTTCTTGGCGCTAGGCAATGACCCGATAAGCCAGTACTACAAGATGCATCCGGCCGACTACTTGGCGGATCACGAATATGCGTACACCGACCCGGCGAACCCATTCGTGCAGGAGTATCAGGTGCTTGCGATGACGTGCGACAGGCCGCTGTCGATGGCAGAATCAAAGCCTGTGTGGGGAGCGCTCCAGAAACTTGTCTCAAAGGGCGTCGTTAAAATCGTCAGGGAAAGGTTCGTGCCCGACCTGAAGGAGGCGATGAAAATGTTCGGCGAGTACAGCATCCGGGGAATCGGTAGTAGGGTAGACATCAAGTTCAACAAGAAAATCATTGGCGACCGGTCGCTTCCACAAGCGCTTGAAGAACTTCATCCAAACGCGATATACTTCCTTGCAGGCCGCAGGTACAGGGTGCAGGAGCTGCATTTTGAGCCTAACAGGCAGCCCTACGCGGAGCTTGGCACGATCCCGTCCGACTACCCATACTACACAAAGGCGCTGACAGACGAATGGCCCTCTATCCTGGAGGTGTACGAGAAAAAGGTCGTCTTTGGCATCGAGGTGGCGTACTGCGCGCTCAAGATCCAGCAAAGGGTGCTGGGCTACGCCAACATCGAGATCGGGCAGGAAGTAGCTCAGGGCAAGAAGGTGACGCTGGACAAGTCGCTTGAATACGAATTCGTGACAAAGGGCTTTGCATTCAGGGCCCCCCGGCCTGCAGATATCCTGACAAAAGTCGATGACGAGCAGTACGTGGAGATGAGCGGCTTCCACGCTTCAGAACACGTCATCATAGAAGGGAGCGCCATGATAACGGGCGGAGCGTCGCAGGACCTTGGCGGCATTTCGCTCGGGTCTTCCGGGTTGATTTTCGTCTACGACGGGAGCGTCGGCGGCAACGGCGCGAGCAGGGCGCTGTTTGACAGGCTCGACAAGGCGTTTGGGCGAGCGTTGCGCATACTGTCGGAATGCCCCTGCAAGAGCGAGAGCGGCTGCCCCCGCTGCACATATTCATACCGGTGCGGGAACAACAACGAGTTCCTTCACAGGCGCGCCGCCATCGAGCTAATGAACAGGATAGCCGGAGGCGAAAAAACAGAAATCGGCGACAAGATCACTGGCGACCGCGCCCTTGTGTAAAAATCGTGTCCAACTGCATGGCAGCGCTTAGCCAAAATGACCTCAAGAAACGGAAAAATGTCACTATGATAATATGGGATATCACTCTTCTAACAATACACCATAATTTTTAAATCCAAATATTGCAACGATCGACGTCAGCGGAATATGGTGGCACCATGTCTGCCGAAAGGTTGAATAACTTTTACGTCTGCAAGAAGTGCAGGACCAGCTTTATTTTCAGAGGAGACATGATCGAGCACCAGAGATCGACCGGGCATGCCGGGATTCTGGAAATTTGCTTCGACGGGGCGTACCAGCGTGACGGTATTAACTAGCGAATGTTGCCGTGTACGCCATCCCTTTTTGCCGGTTCGCAGTACGGCACCAGATAAATGCCTCCAGCTTGCCTTGCGGCAGGTCATAATATGCAAAAAATGAGCGATGCGACACTCGTATAACCGGGATAAGGTTTAAGAGTAGTTCCAAACGGTTTTTAAATAAAATTGGAAAAGGCCGTCGCTGCTACGCGTGCAAAGTGGCATACACTTGAGCACAAGGGTGTCGCATTCCCGTCCGAGTACCAGTCAAGGGGGATCGTCGTAACGATCAGGGGTGAAAGGCTGGCGCTCAACCCGGATCAGGAAGAGCTGATCTACGCGTGGGCAAAGAAAAAGGACACTCATTACGTGCAGGACGCTGTTTTCCAGGCCAACTTTATGAGCGACCTCAAGCCGGTCCTGCCGGAAAAATACCGGAACATTACGATTAAAGATATTGACTTTTCAACTGCTTACAAATTAGCCGACGAAGAAAAGCGGATGAAGGAGCACGAAAAGGAAAGGTACAAAACCCTTGCAAGGGAAGAAAAGAAAAAGATCTCGCTAGCCAAAAAGGCCGAGCGTGAACGGCTCAAGGCGACGTACGGCAAGGCGGTGGTGGACGGGGTCGAAGTCGACATCGCAAACTGGCTGGTCGAGCCGCCGGGATTGTTCATGGGCCGCGGCCAGCACCCGATGCGCGGGCGGTGGAAGCCACGCGTCAGGCCGCAGGACGTTACGCTGAATCTGGGAGAAAACGCGCCTGTGCTTGAAGGCAGCTGGAAAGAGGTGGTCCACGACCAATCGTCAACCTGGCTTGCCACCTGGATGGAAAACCTGACTGGCAAACGCAAGTACGTGTGGCTACACGACTCTGCCGCGCTCAGGCAGGAGAACGACAGGGCAAAGTACGACAAGGCGAAAAAGCTGGCCGAGCAGGAGGGCAGGGTGCACCGCGAAGTGATAAGGAGGATGATGAAGGGAGGTGACAAGACCGCAACGGTGGCATATCTCATTTTGAAACTTGCCATGAGGGTGGGCGACGAAAAGGACCCTGACGAGGCCGATACGGTGGGCGCAAGCACGCTCAGGGTCGAGCACATAAAGTTCCCGCAGGCAGGCGGCAATATAGAATTCAACTTTTTGGGCAAGGACAGCGTCCCCTGGCAGAAGAACCTTGAAGTCAATTCGGACGACACAAAGGCACTGTATCAAAACCTGAAGAAATTCATGCAGGACAAAAAGCCCAGCGACCCGATCTTTGACGGCATCAACTCGCGCAAAGTAAACGCCTTCCTGCAGGAGATAATGCCGGGGCTGACTGCCAAGGTGTTCAGGACCTGCATTGCCACAAGGGTAGTGCAGCAAGAGCTGTCAAAGGCCAGAATTGACGGGAGCTCTTCGGAGGCTCGGAAAATCTATGCCGCCAGGAGGGCAAACCTTGAAGCCGCGGTCAAGTGCAACCACAAAAAGGGGGTCGATCCAAAGAACCCGGCTGCAAAGAAAGCGCTTGAAAAATTCGAAGAAACGATAGCCAAGAAGAAGGAGGCAGTACAGCAGTTAAATGCAGACATTGCGGCCAGAAAGTGGAAGACCAAGCTTCAGGAACAGCGGCTGAAAGAGCGGCTGGAAAAGATGGAAGTGCAGCTGAAACTGCAGCAGGAAACGCGCGACTACAACCTTGGCACGTCGCTTCGGAACTACATCGACCCGCGCGTCGTGAAAGCATGGCTCAACTACGTAGAGCTTGACTGGACAAAGGTCTACACGGCGACGCTCCAGCGCAAGTTCAAGTGGGTCGAGAGCCACAAGGACAGGAACTTCCGGACGTTCTACCCCGAGACGAAAAACTAGTGCGTCAGAAGACTTATATCATTTCCAGCGTTCCTTTTAAGCTTGATCGGTCATTCTAATGATATCTACATATCCTTGGAAAGATGGAGCCCGGTTTTTCATTCCAGGGATGCTTCTCCTTGCTACAATCGCCAATATTCCGGCGTCTGCGCAGCAGGAGCAAGGCTATGCTTCCGATTCTCTTTTTATGGCTGTTTTTGCAAACGGCGATGCGCTTGTCGAGTACGACGTCAGCATCGAGGATCCGCTTGACAAGGAGATAAGGATCAATCTGTTCGGCGGGGCGCACATAAACGACCTAATCGTCGTGGATTACGAAGACAAGCTGGTGGACTATGACATTGGGGACAGCCCAAACGAAATCGTGCTGAACACCCCCAGAGTTTCTAACGTCAGGATAAGTTATACGACGCCGGACCTTGTGGACAAGTCGGAAGGGTTATGGATGTTTTCGCTCAACACTACCACCAACTTTTCAGTAAGGCTTCCGTCTGACACCGTGCTTGTCGACTACGAGCCTATCCCAACAATCAAGTTTTTCAACGATCAGCCTCTTTTGACGTTTGACGAGCCGGGCAACATTCGAGTCAGCTATGCGATAGGCGTGCTTGGGACTGAGGATCAGGCAAACATTGACATCCAGCTTGCCAACGTAGCGATCAAAGAAGCCAGCAAAAATCACCCAGACATAGTTCTGGCCGGAGCCGAGGACCTCCTCCAGAGGGCGGTTGTCGCCCGGGACGATGGAAGGTTCGCCCAAGCCGAGTCGCTGGCAGGCAAAGCAAACGATGCAGCAGTTGCCGCAGGCAGGGACTATGAGGCTGCTCGAAGTGCAATTGCCGATGCTGACAGCAAGATAGACCAGGCCGCCGGTGAAGGCCGCGACGTTGCGTCTGCCAAGCAGCTGCTGGAACTGGCAAACACAGAATTTGAACGTGGCAACTATGCGGCGGCCAAAAGTTCTGCAGAGGATGCCGCTGGAGCAATAGGCACCAAGCCGCCCGAGCCGCAAGTGCCGGTGTCGGTGATAATCGCCGGAGCAGTAGCCGCGGCAGGCGGCGTGGGCGCGCTGGTCTTTCTTAAAATGAGAAGGCAGCCGGCGGCGCGGGTGCAGAATAGGAACCCACCAAAGGTCTCTAACAATAGGACGACGACGGTGGTCCGGCCTCCCGCGGCGGTACAGGAGGAAGAAATGGAAGAGGAGCCTGCCGGTGCAGAGGAGCCGTTTGAAGAGGAGAGCAGCATGCCGATAGCGCCGGGCACAATCCCTGACTCGCAGATCGACAAATCGGTGCTTGGCAGGATAGTTGGCAGGATACTTGAAGAAAGGCCGCACCTGCGACCCGAAGACCAGCAGGTGCTGAAATTCCTTGCGGAAAAGGAAGGCGCCGCCTTTGAGAGCGAGATCAGGACAAAGTTTCAGCTGCCCAAGACCACGATATGGCGACTGGTCAAGAGACTGGAAAGGGAGGAGCTCGTCGAGATACGCAAGGCCGGCGGCCAGAACCTTATCAAACTAAAGTTCGAGGACAAGATGCCTTAGCCACGCCTAAATAAAGCAAAATGAATAATTACTTTATGAGCTACGTCCCAGACGAACGTCATCCGAGAGGTGATCTCGAGCTCGGACTCAGAGGTCCTTGGCATAGTTTCACGCGACGACATTTTTGAAAAGATACGCATGACAACAATGTCGACTGCGCGCACTGCGATCAAGGGTACGCCTGTTTGCATAATCAACACGAAAGCGATCGTCTTCATGAATGACATCAGCACCGCCAAGCTGGTCTGCCCTACTGCGAATTGCGGTTTGACAGAACAGAGGGGCTGCCAAGCCACATCAAGAGGCTGCACTCTGGCTCGGGCGTCCTTGAAAGCGACGTCCGGCGCCTGTTTGAATGATCACCGCTCGCTCAGCGGCGGATTGACAATTGCCACCCTGCCAGTAGCAATATCGACGATCACGACCGTATGGACTCCGCTGCGCGGTTCTGACAATAGCCCAAGCCCAACAAGAATGCAGCCCACCTGCTCTTCACATCCGCCGCTTCCCACTTCGCGCATAAGTGCAACGAAATATGGCTGTTCGGCTTGAAGCTCCCTCACTCTGTCGTCTAACAGGACTAGCTTTAGTGCCTTCCCATGACCCTCAGAAAACCGGACATTCTTGGTTCTGTCTGGCAACGGTTCAACCTCTGCAGCAAGCATTGCGTTTGTCTTTCTGTCGATATCTACCTGAATCCGGTTGTTCCCACTTTCTGTTCTGGCATACCCTACAGCATTTTCAAGCGATCGAATATCGACTGGAACAAAGAATTGAAGATCGTCGCTATTGGCAGATATGATGCCGGTAAAGTTCGCGTACAGTGGAGCATAAGACACGGAATCAACTGTTTCGACAGTCACGCGATCCCTGTCAAATGGCAGCCACCTGTAGTCAAGATCGATTACTGATACACTGCCAAGCATTTTTCGCACCTCAGAAACGGCTAGCATGCTTGATGTCTCGGACCTTTGCTGCAAAAGCTCTTGTGTAACATCAGGGCTGATCGACGAATTCAACACCGCGGCAAACAGCACAAAAAAGCCAACCCCAATGGCCAGACCGGCTACTACGGGAGCCGCATTCCCACCGCCCATATCAAGTAGGTTATGCTTGCATAGCTTATATTATGTAGTGCGAAATTTCAGGTGGCAATAGCCGGGGTAGCTCAGCTTGGTTAGAGCGTACGACTCATAATCTCAGAAAAATAAGAAATCGTAAGGTCGCGGGCTCAAATCCCGCCTCCGGCACCTTCTCTCAATATCAATGGACTTCGGACTTGTGCTCACGCACGTACTTTTTTTTCCTGAACCACTCGTTGCACTTTCCGCACTTGAACGGCTTTTCAAAATCTTCAAGGAACCGCCTCCTGTGCTCTTCAGGCGAGTCTATGACGCGGTTCTGGTTATCGATATTTATCATGACAATGGAACGCTACCTTTTTCATTTATTTACTTTAAGATCGTTCTGTACGTCGTTATTCGTGCTCAATGTTCTTTTTCCGCAACTTTTTGTAGTTGGCAATTCCAAGGTAGAGGTCGGAAAAGCTGCTCGGGTCATGGGGGCCTTCTTCCCTGTCATAGATTTCGCGCTTTGCGCCAAGGCCCTTGCACCGGAAGCAGACCAGACCTTCTCCGTATATGGATCCTCCGCAATGAACGCAGTTCGCCATTTCCAATTGTTAGGTGGAGAACACATTCTTAACCTGCTGTATGTAAAGAAAAACGACAGCTCTTATAATGCCCCTTACCATATCGAGAGTGTTGCCGAGAAAGACGATCTATGGCAGGTGCCCAAAGTGCAAGACAAAGAGCGAGCTTGAAGTCGTCTCCGGGAACCCGGGCAGGGAAAAGTTCCGGTGCAATCAATGCTACCACAACTTTGGAATGGACGAGCTTTAAGCCAGACACGATTATATATGAATTGCAAAACAGTCTCTGCGGTGCCGTCGTAGCTCAGCCTGGGAGAGCACTCGACCTTTTTGGGGTGAAGCTGAAGACCGAGCTGTCGTGAGCTCAAATCTCACCGGCGGCACTCTATGCTTTTACAGCATTCCTGACCATCTTGGCTACGTTGTCAATAATTTTGCCAGAAGCGGCGAGGTGGTTCTTGGCTTCAAATATTGCCACCAGTTCCTGCTTTGACAGCTGCTTTGAAATGCTCTTGTCGTTGCTGGCCGCATCGAAAAAGTGATCGCCAGATTCAAGCGCGGCGAAGGCGACTCGCTGAATGTCTCGATACGCTTCGAATCGAGCGACGCCTTTCTTCACCAGTGCCTCAAGCACAAACTCGGCATAGATCTGCCCCTTTGTCATTTCTATGTTTGACACGATCCTTTCCCTGTTTACTTTCAATTCAGAAATGACCTTGGTCATTGCGTTAAGCATTTCGTCAAGCAGTATCGTGGCCATAGGCAGAGTAAAGCGCTCATTGGCCGAGTTTGAAAGGTCGCGCTCGTGCCATAATGCAACATTTTCCATCGAGACGCTGACAAGCGCGCGCAACATTTTTGCAAGCGAAGACACGCGCTCGCTTTTTATCGGGTTGCGCTTGACCGGCACTGCGCTGCTTCCCATCTGGCCCTTCCTAAAAGGCTCGGCGACCTCGCCTATCTCGGTCCGCTGGAGGTTTCTGATCTCTATCGCAATCTTGTCGAGCGTCGAGCCAATGAGCGCGATGCAAAACTGCATTTCTGCAAAGCGCTCGCGTGGCACCACTTGCGTGGCTGCCTCCACGGGGTAGAGGCCGAGGCTCTGCGCGACAATTTTCTGCACTTCAAGCGCCCTGTCCCCCATCAGAGATCCGGTGCCGACTACGCCCAGCGTCTTGCAGAGCAAGAAGCGCTTCTTGCCTTCTTCTATTCGCTCAACGTGCTTGGCCATCTCCGCGGCCCATACTGCAAATTTCAATCCAAACGAAATGATGCTGGCGTGCTGCCCGTGAGTCCTGCCAACTGCCGGCACAGCCTTGAGCTCGACTGCCCTGTCTGCCAATAATAAAGCCAGCTTGCCTACTTTTGACTCGATGATTTTGAATCCGTCGCGCATCTGCATGCAGGTTGACGTATCGACTATGTCGTTGCTCGTCAAGCCGTAGTGTATCCAAGGCTTGGCCTTTGAAGAAACCTGTTCGCTCAATGCTTCCACCATGGCGGCGGTGTCATGCTCGGATACCGCTTCCAGCTCCCCGACCCGCGCAAGCGTGACCTTGCCCGAGCGGGCTCCATTTGCAATTTCTCTGGCCGCGTCGGCCGGGATCATGCCTATCTGGGCCTGCGTCTTCGCAACAGCCGCTTCAAAGTCCAGCTGGTATTGAAGTCGCGTCCCGTCCTCGAAAATCTCGCGAATCTCCCTGCTACCGTAGCGTCCCGAGTCTATCGGCAGTATTGGCATCTGATGTAGAGCGGTATAGTGCTGAAAATAAATCTTGTTAGCGTATATCTCATTCAGAAATCTATTGCAGGTATTTCTTAAAGTATATTCAGGCAGAAGATTATGTGGTCTCTAGATCCAGAGGTTACATTTCATTATCATCCTTCCTTGCAATCGGAATGGTTGCCATGACGATAAGTCTGAGCGCCGCCGCAAGGCTGGTTCCAGTGGAAAACGGGGTCATGATGTACGACTATGGCGGGTCAATAGACACCGTCTACAATCCAAAGGCGGTGGCCCAGCATGGGATACTGAACTACGACAGCTATCAGCTGACAGGAGACCCGCAGGCAAGGCAGAATTTCATCAGCGCCGCCAACTGGCTTTTGGCGCAGTCTGTTGACATGGGCAACTATTCGCTCTGGGAGTACGACTTTAGGTGGAAGTCGTATGGAGGCGTCGAGTCACCGTATGCTTCCACGCTTGCGCAGGCTGAAGGCATATACGTCTTGGTACGCGCGCACAACATCACAAGCGACGAGTGCGACATTGCAGGAGCGGAAAAGGCCTTTGGGGCCTTCATGGTCGACCATGAAAGTGGAGGGGTTGCAAGCGACGAAGGGCGGGACAATTACCGTCAGGGGCACATCATCCAGCTAGGCAGGATTTACGAAATAACCAGCGAGGCTATACTAAAGGAGTAAAGCGACAGGTTAGCCGCCTATGCCAAGGAAGGCTTATAATTACTTTAAAGGACATAGCAGCAACAGAATTGAGCGAGCTTGTTACAAGGAGCGGCAACCACAGGGTCAGGAAGGTAAGCGATCTAGAATACCGCATAGACCCAAACCCGGCCACGGGCATGAAGGTCCCAGTCACGATCTACGCAAATGATTCTTTGATTTCAAAAATGGTAACTGACAGGACAATCGACCAGGCGGCAAACGTCGCGACGCTGCCTGGGGTTAAGAAACACGTCGTAGTGCTGCCAGACGGCCACGAGGGCTACGGCTTTCCTGTCGGCGGAGTGGCCGCGACTGATATTGAAGAAGGGGTCATCAGCCCCGGCGGCGTGGGCTATGATATCAACTGCGGCGTCCGGCTTGTGAGGACGAACCTGACAGAAAGCGACTTGCGGCCGCGGCTAAAAGATCTTGTTAACGAGCTTTTTAAGTCAATCCCCTCCGGCGTCGGGAGCGAGGGTGCAGTCAGACTTACAAAACCCCAGCTTGACGAGCTCTTGGTGGAAGGCGTAAGATGGGCTGTTCGGCACGGCTACGGAACCGAGGACGACGCAGAGGTGTGCGAAGAGGGAGGTATGATGGCCGGCGCAGACCCCGCAAGGGTTTCAGACACTGCAAGGAAGAGGGGCGCGCCCCAGCTCGGGTCGCTGGGCTCGGGCAACCACTTTCTTGAAGTGCAAAAGGTGGACAAAATTCTCGATGAGCGGGCGGCCAAAGCGATGGGCATCAACCAAGCAGGGCAGCTGACGGTGCTTATCCACTGCGGCTCGCGCGGCTTTGGCCACCAAATATGCACGGACTATCTGCGCGTTTCTGAATCTGCGCTGCGGAAATACGGGCTGACGCTTGCAGACAGGGAGCTTGCGTGCGTTCCCAACAATTCCAAGGAGGGAGAGGATTATAGAAAAGCAATGTATTCCGCTCTTAATTTTGCGTGGGCAAACAGGCAGATGATCACCCACTGGACGCGCAAGACGTTCGAGCGCGTTTTTAAAGCTGGCGAGGACGGCCTTGACATGGATCTCGTTTACGACGTTGCGCACAACATTGCCAAGGTGGAGCGCCACAAAGTGGATGGGGAGGGCACCCGCAACGTGGTGGTGCACCGAAAAGGTGCCACGAGGGCGTTCCCGGCAGGCATGGAGCAGGTGCCGGGCAGATATCGAAGCATAGGCCAGCCGGTGATAATCCCGGGCTCTATGGGGACTGCCAGCTGGATTTTGCTTGGAAACAAAAACTCGCTTGACCTCAGCTTTGGCTCGACTGCGCACGGTGCCGGCAGGACTATGTCAAGGTCAGCCGCAAAGCGCAGCTACACTGCAGAAGGCGTGAAAAGCGGATTAGAATCAAAAGGCATCTACGTCAAGGCGCTGACAAGGGAAGGCATCGTCGAAGAAACGCCCGAAGCCTACAAGGATGTCGACGCGGTTGTCAACGTGTCGCACTCGCTTGGCATAGCCACCAAGGTCGTGAGACTCGTGCCAATAGGGGTGATAAAGGGCTGACATCTGAAGATCCTGACATCGAGATAATCAAGGCGCGCAAGCTCAAAGAGCTGCGCAAAAAAGCAACTGCGCTTGAAAAGTCAAAATCGTCAGGCCAGCCAAAGAAGAAAAAGTCCGCCCGCGAAGTAGTGTCAGGCTACCTCATTGACAGGGGCGACGAAGTGCTCAATTTAGCATACGCACAGTACCCTGCGCAGACAGAGGCGATAATTACAAGGATCGCAGAACTCATGCTGTCGGGCGAAATAACAAGCAGGATATCCGGGGGCGAGCTCTTGGCGCTTTTCAGGTCAGTCGGCCTCAACGTGAGGGTCAACACCACTATAAAGGTGGAGGACAAGGGCAAGCTCATCTCGTTCTCCGACAAGTTAAAGCAGCAAAATGATTAACTTGGCAGTAATAGGCACTTTTATCATCGATTTTCAGACGGTTGATTTTGAGCCGGATGGCAGGATAGCTTTCGATCTTTTATCCGGCTGGCAGAAAACAATCCAGATGGAAAACGCGTTTGCGCTTGACCCGCCGGTCCAGAGCGCGGGCTGGTCGTTTGCCAAGATGTTCCTCGCCGGCCAGTTCGTGGAAAAGATATACACGATGTACGCCTACGACGTCAACGCTTCAAAGGGCAGGAAATTTGAGGACAAGTTCATCATGTGGCTGCAAAAAGAATTGAAAAACAGGGGCTGCGGCGCTCAGATAAAAATGGCACCGGATATGAAATCGATCTAGACTCTGCGTCCCCTTCTGCCACCCGGCTTTCTTGTGGTGTCGTGCGGTATTGGAGTCACGTCGTCTATCCTACCTATGCGGAAGCCTGCCCTCGCAAGCGCCCTGATTGCTGCCTGCGCGCCGGGGCCCGGGATTCTTGGTCCTACGCCACCAACAGCCCTCACGCGGATGTGGAGTGCACTGATGCCCTTTGACTTGGCTACGTCTGCTGCCGCAACAGCCGACTTCATGGCCGCATATGGCGAAGACTCGTACCTGTCAGCGGTAACGTGGCGCCCGCCAGAGCTGAACGAGATCGTTTCGCTCCCGCTCAGGTCGGTGATGTGGACAAGCGTGTTATTGTAACTGCTAAAGATGTGGGCTACTCCCCACTTTGTCTGGGTAATTTCGTTAGTAGTTTCAGACATGCAGTTACATTCGTCCCGTTAGAGGGTTAAAAACGTTATCGGATGCGGAAGTGGACATAGCCCCTGTTCTCAAGCAGCTTTTTCCCGACAAAGACATCGCCGGCTCCCCTTTGAACCCTACCTATTACGTGCAGGGCTGCTCCAGCTTTCCTGGCTGCAGACATTGCCTGCCTTAGCCTCGATTTCGGGACCGTTGCCACGATCTCGTACTCTTCGCCGCCGTGGAACACCAGCTCATGCGCGTCAAGGCCGTTTTCCTGAGCAAATTTCTCCACACCGTCTGCAGCCGGCACGCTATCTATTGCAATTTTGACGCCGCTCCGGCTAGCCAGCTCGTAAAGCGATGTCGCAAGTCCGTCGCTTGAATCAATCGACGACGAAAAATATTTTGCAAGGGCCAGACCAAAGCGCTGCCTCGGTTTTGGCACAAGCACTGACTCGGCCGCCTGCTTTCTGAACGCGCCGGCAGCCGCGGCGTTTCGCATCAGGATTGCAAGGCCGGCGGGCGGAAACCCAAACATTCCAGATACTACAACGACATCACCCGGCCTGGCTCCTGTCCTTGTTGGAATCTTGCCGCTGGCAAAGCCTAACATGCTGCAGTCGATGACAAGCCCGTTAGCTTCGTTCGTGTCGCCGCCAACTATCTTGACGCCGAACTCTTTGACAGCGCCTGCAAAGCCTCTTGCGAGTCCCTCTACATATGGCCGGGTGCAGTTGTTTGGCATGCCAAGGGATATCATCGCCGCATGGGGTTTGACGCCCTTGGCTGCGAGGTCGCTGACGCACGAGACAATGCTCTTTCTGGCAACCTGCCAAGCCTCCATGCCATTCGGGACATCGGTGCTTGCAACCAGCATATCAGCTTTGAATACGATGCTCCTCCCAAGCTGGGCAACGTCATCAAGGTCAGCTATGCCCAGCTTCTCAGCAAAGATCCGTATGATCTCTTTTTCATCTAACTTGGTCATATATTGCCTGAACCTTTTCGCTTGCATTCTTGTAGAGTGACTGCGCTTTATTGGCTCTGGACTCGACAGAGACCCTGATCGCGTGCTCGGTGTTTGACGGCCTGACCAGCACCCACGAGTCTTCGTCTATTATCGCCTTGACGCCGTCTTCAGTCATTATTGAAGACGCTTCGCGCTTGAAAATGTCTGGCAGCTTTTCGATCACTTTTTTGTGAAGCGAAGAGTCGGCCGCTATCTTTGATCTTATCTGCGCAAACTGCGATGCAAATTTCAGGCAGCTATCAATCGCCTTCCTGTCAAGCGTTGAAATCGATGCAGCCGCCAGGAGGCCGTCGCGGCACATGTTGAATTTGGGCATGATAAAGCCGGCGCTGCTGCCCTCGCCTCCGGCCTCTGCGTTCACCTCGAGCATCTTGCTGACGACGTTTGCCTCGCCCACCTTGGAAAACGACACTTTGCCTTTGTGATCGCGGATGTACTTTTCAATAGCGACGCTGGTGTCTATGCTGGTCACGAACTTTTTCATGCCCAACTCGACTGCCCTAGCTACGCACAGAAGCAGCGTCGCGTCCGGGCTCAGCTTTTCGCCCCTGCTGCTGACCACAACGAGCCTGTCGGCATCAAGGTCGAGCGCAAACCCGTGGTCGAGCTTGTTTGAAGTCACGAGCGCGCGTAGGTCTGCGAGCTCGTCTGCAGTCGGGTCGGGGCCCCTTGACGACACGCCTGAAACGCCGTTGATGCTGTAGTACTGGTGTCCAAGCTTTTTGAACAGTTTTTCGCCGTAGCCACACGCCGCCCCGCCTCCAGGATCGATGCCGACCTTGACCTTCGCGCCGCCCACTGGAATGTCCGCGACTTCATCCACATAGCGCGAAGAAATCCGAAACTCGCTTCCAAACTTGTTCTTATGTTCGCTTGGAGACTTGAGCATTCCATCAAGCTCGCGCTCAAAAAGACCTCTGCCGCCGATTATGAACTTCAGCCCATTCCATTCCAGGGGGTTGTGGGAGGCCGTTATTATCACGCCGGAGCCGTACCTCCGCGCTTCCCGAAACGCCGCCGGGGTGGGTGCAACGCCAAGGTTGTAAACATCAATGCCGCCGGCCATCAGTCCTGCCGCCACGGTCTGGGCGATTATCCTGCCCGACGGGCGGGTGTCTCTTGCTACTACGCACTTGCCAGATTTTATCAAATTGGCAAACTGGCCTGCAAACCTGCTCACCTCGTGCAAGTTGAGGTCCTGCCCGTAGACGCCCCTGATGCCCGAGATCGATATCTTCACATCGAAAAACTGATCTCGGTGGTATTTATTTTAGCGCCAAGCATTAAATAACGAGTGCCAGAAGTTGCGTATGTTTTGCCCTAGTAGCTCAGCCTGGCAGAGCGAAGGTTTCGTAAACCTTAGGTCGAGGGTTCGAATCCCTCCTAGGGCTTCTTTGCCATTCTGTCTCATGGTTTACTCACTGATGACAAAATCAGACTCTAGACATATCCAGCTATGCATATTATGATATCCAATAAAGATATAGAGAGCATGAGGTAATAAAAAACCAGAGGTCATGACATATGAATTACAATAAACTAACTCCCGAAGAAGAAAGAGTCATTGTACGCAAAGGAACGGAACCTCCTTTCAGTGGGGAATACGATAATTTTTACGAACAAGGAACGTATGTCTGTCGCAGATGCAATCAGCCTCTCTTCCCATCAAAAAGCAAATTTGATGCTGGATGCGGATGGCCAAGTTTTGATGAAAGCCTACCCAACGCAATAAAACGTCTACCTGATCCTGATGGAAAAAGAGCAGAAATACAATGTGCGAAATGCGGTGCTCATTTAGGACATGAATTTCTTGGAGAACATTTAACAGCTAAGAACACTAGAGAATGTGTTAATTCATTATCTATCCGTTTCATTCCCGCACAGCCATGAATAACAATAAGATGGAGATCGCGACACTTGCCAATGGGTGCTTCTGGTGCTCAGAAGCGATCTTCAGTAGACTCAAAGGTGTCAAATCTGTTCTGCCTGGCTATTCAGGAGGACAGGTGGAAAACCCAACCTATGACCAGGTATGTGGAGGAAGAACAGGTCATGCAGAAGCTGCTCAAATAGAATTTGATCCAAAGGTTATATCTTTTGAGAAACTACTCGATGTTTTCTGGCATACCCATGATCCGACTACTCTTAATAGACAAGGTAATGATATTGGTACACAGTATAGATCGGCAATCTTTTATCATGACGAAAAACAAAA
Organism: Nitrososphaera sp.; assembly: GCA_023250885.1. Taxonomy (GTDB): domain Archaea; phylum Thermoproteota; class Nitrososphaeria; order Nitrososphaerales; family Nitrososphaeraceae; genus Nitrososphaera. The sequence goes on from JAHEZV010000008.1 coordinate 16,703, forward strand.
GGAGATTGCAGAGAAATCAAAAAGGGAGATTGAAAACAAAGGCGTTTACAAAAGTCCTATTGTGACGGAAATTAGTCCTTTTAGGAATTTTTGTGTCGCAGAGGATTATCATAAAAATTACTATGAACAGCATCAAGACGCTCCTTATTGCAAGTTTGTCATTGACCCCAAAATCCACAAACTGCTCAAGCAGTACGGAAATGTCCTAAAAGACGAATATAGCTAGTTGTCGCCAATGTTATATTGTTGCAGATAACTCCCAATAACAGTAGAAATATCTTTCCGTCCCATCAACGGAACAAGTGCTTTGACTGCAAGCGAGAGAGTGCCAAGACAGGGCTCGCCGGCTCTATGATTGGATTCATCGTAAGTGGATGAACATTATTATGCAGAGAATCGACCACAAATGATCATTCGAATTGTAATTCCTGCACAATTGCACGCGTGCCCATGTTCCCGGCTACAAACGGCAAGCTGTGTGCGGGGCTGCTGTCACAATGCGAATATTCTTGATTATCTTTTCCACTGGCCGGGCTTGCATATGTGGTAACCTTTCCCGATCCTCCCGTTGCATACGGGGCAAAGCTTGGGAGGGGCCACCTTCTTCGGCATATCTTGCATGTTTCCTCTCATTGTCTCGTTATACGCCTTGTGAAGTGCATGCAGCTGCGCCTGCAGCCTGGGGATGTCACGCTTGGCCTTCTTGTTGTGCATCCTGAGCTGGACCTTGTGTATCTTGTGGCTCAGGTCCCTCAACCTCTTCTTCCTGATGTGGCGGTTACGATCTGCCAATGCCGACCGGCGCGCAATTTAGTAATAATAGCCTATGCTTGCATCGATAAAAAAGGAAAGGGTGTGTTTCCAAAATGGCCTTCGGTTGCGTCCGGGTCTAGAGATATCGCAATCACATTCCCCTGCGATATGGTGATTTCTGTTTCGACATCATTTACCGGGCCTTCTTCCATGGTGACCGTGGACGTGCCTTTCACCGTGGTCACGTCGCCCTCCGTCGAGCTGTCGCCATCCTGCGTAAGGTTGTAGATCTCTTGGCTGCGCTGCGCCGAGCAGTCGAGCATTTTCATGTAGAACCCTGAGTGGAAGTCGGTGATGTTGGTGCTGCCCTTTTCGTTTCTGGAATTCTTTAAAGTAGGAAGCATAGTGACTGCCGCCAACATTGCAGTGTATTATTTGTTCATCGTCTTGATTTAAGGAACCAGCACTGCGCGGGCCTCTACCTTCGATTTTTTCAGCCTTGCCAATACCTCATTGGCCTCTGTCAGCTTGTGCATCTCAATTACTACCTTCAGACCGGGATCGCTCGCCAGTTTTACGAGATCTGCCATGTCCTTCCTTGTGCCAATGACGCTTCCCTTCACTATCTTTTCTTCAAAGGTGGGGAAATTAGCAACATTACCAAGCACGCCCAGAACAACTGTCCCTCCTTTTTTGACAGACCTTATTGCTGTATCTATCACCTTGTCAGAGGGCGCAAAGACGATCGCGCTGTCAAGCAGCCCTTCTTCCTTTTTCAGGTTCTTCAAGAACTGTTCCTGCGAATCTTGGTAGACGATGACGTTGTCTGCGCCAAGTTTTTTCGACAGGTCAATGTGTTTTTTCGCCCTTGATGCTGCTATCACCCTTGCGCCTTGCATCTTGGCTATCTGTATCGCAAGGTGCCCGACGCCGCCGATGCCGAAAATGCCGACTGTCCTGCCGGCCGCCGGCTCGCTTGCCTTGACTGCCTTGTATGCTGTTATGCCGGGGCAAAAGAGCGGAGCAGCATGCTCTGAATCAAGATTGTCCGGGATTGGCGTCACAAAATCTTCAAGCGCAGAAATGTACTCGGCGTAGCCTCCCTGCACAGTCTCGCCAGTTATCTCGGCGCTCTCGCAGAGGTTCTCGCGGCCGGCCATACAGTATTCGCATTGCAGGCACGAGCTGAAAAGCGGCTGGATGCCAACTCTGTCGCCCACCCTGACCTTTTTCACGCCGCTGCCGATCTGCTTGACGACGCCCACCACTTCATGGCCGGGAACTATAGGCAGGCTAGAAGGCGCGCCAAACTTTTCCCAGTCGCCTTCGATAATGTGCAGGTTTGACCGGCAGACGCCGCACGCCTCTATCTCGAGCAACAGCCCGCTTTTGTTTTTTATCGCCGGCCTGTCGATCGACATCAACTTCAATGGGCGGCTCTCTATCAAGGCAAGCTTAGACAAAACCATCGCATGCATTTTTTCTGCCATATCCTGTCATCGCCTCCTGCCACTTATTTTCATTGTGCAGCAGAGCAGGTATGCGATCAGGGTGCCGGCGTTCTCCACTTTTCCTTTTGCTATCAGCTCGCGCAATTGCTTTATCGTAACAGTTTCCATGCGGATCTGCTCGCCGCCGTCGTGCCTTGTTGCGTTAGCCCTTGCAAGCCCAGTAGCCCTGAATACGTGCACAGACTGCTTTGTCCGGCTCACGGCTGGGTGGTAGCTGTAAACGTATTCGACTTTCCTCGCCCTGTGCCCTGTCTCCTCCTCAAGCTCCCTCTTGGCAGTGTCGCGCGGGTCCTCTGCCTTGTCAACGTGGCCGGCAGGGAACTCTAGCAGCACCTTGCCGACAGGGTAGCGGAACTGCCTTATCATGAGAAGCCTTTGCCTGTCAATGAAAGGCACGACTATGACGACGTCTGAAGCGTGGTATTTTGTATAGGTGAGGACGTTGCCCTTTGGCGTCCTGACCCTGTCCTGATACAGCTCCATGTAGATGACCTTGCCGTCGCCGGCCTTGAAAATCTCCCTGCTTTCGAGGCACTCCCAGATCTGCTTCATCGGCGTACGTACCGGAACCGCGGATAATAAAGGATAATCGTCAATAATCGCAAAAAAATTTGCATGTTCTAGTGCCAGAACAGGAATGGAACTAGCAGTTCGGAACGCAGGATTATCAGGGTGCACGCGTCAATGCATGCATGAAACAGCTGATTGTAATGGCAATCGCAACCGGAATTCTGGCTGTAACGTCGGTGCAGCAGTCGTACGCGCAGCACGGAGACGGCGGAGCGGGAGTTACTCCCGAGATCCTGCAAAGGTGTGAGCAACTAAAGATACCAAGGACCCAATGCAACGAGTATACCGTCCTGCAGGCTCAAAGGTTCGAAATCGCAAAGACTGGCGAAGGGTCTGGCACTTCAATGCTTGCGACAGAAACCGGCCAGATGGTCGTCTTTATCGGGGTACTTGGCGCGATCTTTGGCAGCGTTGCAGGCGCGTTTTACGTGATGGGCAGGAAGGCAAAACAGGTCCCTGCCTGACTCTTTTTATTTTTTGGTGTTGTTATGGCGTACTGCAACGGGGTCTACGCCCGCTACAGGTCAAGCACGCTGGAAGAGTCTAGTGTGCGCTACGCATTTAGCGACAAGTGGTGATGCTACTGTAGCGTCTTTATCAAGTGGAACGGGAGAGACTGTCCATGCTGCGGACGCGGCTGAGGATAAGGCCGGTGTGAAAAAGCACTGTTGTCTATTGAACAGCCTTGCGATCCGTACAGGGCATCATTCTACATGATCATCTTTGCTATCCATTAAATAGTAAATTAGTCGTAGTATTGTATGGGCCGGCCCACAGGGGTCACGATAATCGCAGTCCTGATGGCCATAGCCGGCGTTGTGATGATCGTAGCAGGCATCAGCACAATTGCCTTTCCGCCTTTTATCCCGACAACAATCCAAAGCCAGAACCTCCCAGCCGGCATGTTTACAATGATGCTGGGCGGGATCGCCGCTGGGTCAGGCACGTTCATGCTTGCGCTTGGAATCGCCGGCCTTGTAATATCGTACGGCCACTTCAAGGGAAAAGGGTGGGCTTGGACTGCGGCAGTGGTGCTGTCCATCATCGGGATAGTCATGTCAGTGGTCGCGATAGTGACCGGCAATTTTGGCAGCGTGATCATCGACGGGTTCATACTGTACTACCTTTACAGGCGACACCTCAAGGCGTACTTTGGCAAGGCCATGTCTGCCCCCGCGGCAGACGCGGCAGCGGCCTAACACTTAAGAATTAGTCAAGAAACCTAAATTCTGAAAATGCCTCTTCGTGCAAGCCAGATCAAGTCCCCGGAATATGTCGGCAGGGAAGTCACGATCAGGGGCTGGGTCTACAGGCTGCGCAAGCAAAAGGAAAACGCGTTCGTGATTGTGCGGGACGACAGGGGTGGCGTGGTACAATGCATATTTTCAGCCGACAAGGTGGCCGGCCTTACGATAGAATCGTCGATCGAAGTCACGGGCGTCGTAATCCAAGACGCAAGGGCGCCTGAGGGAGGCTACGAGATAAAGGGCAAGAGCATCAAGGTATACAACATTGCAGGGATTGACTACCCTATAGGCGAGTACCAGAGCGACGAACTGCTGCTCGACAAGCGGCATCTGGCGCTTCGCACTCGCAAAATGGTCGCGATGGCAAAGATACGTGCCACCGTGCTTGACCTTAGCCGGCGGTGGTTCGTGGAGAACGGCTGGATGGAGGTGACTGCGCCCACGATAGTAAAGGGGGCAGTCGAAGGAGGATCGACATTGTTCAAGCTGAAATATTTCGACGAGGAGGCGTATCTGTCGCAGAGCGCGCAGCTGTATTTAGAGGCCATGATATTTGCGCTTGGACCCGTCTGGAGCCTCACGCCCTCGTTCAGAGCGGAAAAGTCGCGCACCGTCCGCCACTTGGCGGAATTTTCGCACCTGGAGGCCGAGGCACCCTGGGTCATGCTTGAGGACATCTTGCTAGTGCAAGAGCAGCTTGTGTCCCATGTAATCCAGAGCGCGATTAAAGAGCGAGCCGAAGAGCTGGCGTACCTGAAGCGCGACACGGCAGACCTGAAAAAGGTCGAGCCGCCTTTTGAGCGGCTGCCATATGACAAGGCGATTGAGATGCTAAGGTCAAAAGGGTTTGCGATCACCGAAGAAGATGGCAGCAAGCGCGAAATCCGGGTAGGCGATGACCTCAACATCGACTCAGAGCGCGAACTGACAAAGGACGCAAGCAAGCCGATATTTGTCATAGGCTACCCGATTGCAGTCAAGCCCTTTTACGTCAAGGAAGACCCGGATCATAGGGGTGTGGGTCAGGCGGCAGACATGCTCGCCCCGGCGGGCTTTGGCGAAATAACAAGTGGAGGATTAAGGGAAGACGACATTGTCTCAATGACCGAGCGGATCAAAAAGGAAGGGCTCGACCCTGCAGCCTACGACTGGTACCTTGATCTGCGAAAATATGGGTCGGTGCCGCACGGCGGCTTTGGGCTTGGCATCGAGCGCCTTATGCGTTGGATAACAAACGCGGACGACATCAAGGACACGGTGCTCTTCCCGCGCACGATGTCGCGCGTTACGCCTTAGCTGCGAATTCTTATGCAACGCCAGTTGGAGGAAGTTTTTGCTTGTGCTCAAGGAAATTGTGGCTTGCCAGTTCGACGGCAGTCCGGAATTGCCTCTGGCAAATTTTGCATTTAAAGGAAGACGCCTTTTCTTCTTCCTGTATGCACGGGTCACATATGAGACAGAGGCGAAATCAAGCTAAATCTGTACCTGTCATGCAATTGTGACCGCGGTGTCAGTAATTTTGGGATAGGCTCTAAGCCAAAAGGAAGCAAGACCACTAGGCAGGTAACATAATGTAACGCATTGGCAAAGTTGTATTATTGCAATTACAAACAATATTCATGCAAATGACGGCCAACGCTACGCATGTCTAGTCTGGTGCTTTTTTCTTCTTCTTGCTTGACTTTTTCTTTGCAGCGGTTGAAGACTTTCTTTTTGCCCTTGGCTTCTTTGCCTTTTCTACTACAACTACGGACACTCCAAGCGTGACGCCGGGGCCTGTTTCTTCGATGGGAATTTCGATTGCCGGAGATGCTGCCTCTTCCACAGGCACGTGTACATCGATTGCCGGCGCCGCCACCGCTATAGGATTGACTTTAATCAAATGGATCTCGATGCACGACATGCGCTTGATCTCGCCTGTCGCAATCCTGAGCTCGTCAGTGCCTACCGTTATCGACTGGGTCGCTATGTTGGCCACGTCGCGCTTTATAATCTCTGCGACATCGACTGCAGTCACTATGCTGAGGCTTCCGGTTGCCTTGATTGTTAGCTCGCCGGTGTTGTTTATCCTGTATAATGCCGGCGAAACATAGTCAAGCATGCGCTTCTTGCCAATGAGAAGAACTGAAGGGGAAACCTGCGGCCTTGATTTTGGTGAGGTTTTTTGCTGTACAACAGCTGTCATCATGTTGCCTCGTAACTTCCAGTTTCCAGTTTAGATACTGTGCGTCAAGGGATGTTGTCCATCGTGTCAATTTACAAAGGTTTTAAACTCCATTGGTAGACATCTACCATTATTGCCAGAGTCGTTTCTCGAGGCTGCGAAAAAGCGGGTTTTGCTTTTCGACGGCGCGATGGGAACCGAGATCCAGCGCCTCAATCCCAAGCCTGAGGATTTCCCCGACGGCAAGGACGGCTTTAACGACGGCCTGATTCTCTCAAGGCCAGAGTGGATAAAGCAGATCCACCGGAGTTATCTCGAGGCTGGTGCTGACTGCGTCGAGACCAACACATTTGGATCAAACAAGTTCAAGCTCGACGAATACGGCTATGGCGACAAAACAGTCAAGTTCAACAAAAAGGCGGCCGAGCTTGCGAGGCAAGTATGCAACGAATTCAAGGACAGGCCGCGCTACGTCATTGGTTCTATGGGACCGACAGGATACCTGCCAAGCTCTAACGACCCAGACCTGGGGCAAAAGCCGCTTGACGAGATACGCGAAGCGTTCATGCTGCAGGCTGAGGGCCTCATCCTCGGAGGAGCCGACGCGCTCCTAATAGAGACAAGCCAGGACATACTCGAGGTCAAGCTGGCAATAGAGGCCTGCCACATGGTGATGGAAAAGGTTGGCAAAAAGGTGCCGATAATTGCAAACGTTACGCTGGATCAATATGGCAAGATGCTGCTGGGCACGAGCATCCAGGCCGCCTACACCACTGTGAGCGACATGAAGATCGACGCGTTCGGGCTCAACTGCTCAACCGGGCCGGCCGAAATGGTGCCAAGCGTGAGGTGGCTGAGCGAGCAGGGTCTGCCGATACTGGTAATGCCAAACGCCGGCATGCCCCACAACGAGGGCGGGCGCGCAGTCTACAAGATGGGCCCAAAAGAGATATCGGGCGCGCTGGCAGAATTTGTCGACAAGTACGAGCATGTAAGAATGATCGGGGGATGTTGCGGCACAAACCCGCAGCACACCGCAGAGCTGAGAAAGGCCCTTGATAGCTCTAGTACCAGGTAGCTTCAGGTTCTACTACTGTCTTGGACCTGCTCGGCTCTGAAGCAATGTCCTTGTAGAAATATTCGATTCCTACCTTGCCAAAGCCCCTTATCCTCTTGATCCTGCCCTGGACTGTAAGACGCGTAATTGCAAACCTTACATCCTGCTTGTTGCCGATCAAATGGTCAAGGTCCTTGCTAGTGACCTTGCCACTTTTGCTCCTGATGGCGGCATATACCGTCTCTATGAGGCCGGCGGAGCCATTTTTGAATTTGAATTGTTGAATCGTAGCCATGCTTCTTACTTGCTTTTTTAATATAGAACAGGCAAGGTAGAATTTTCGGTATACTGTTTACTTTTTTTGACTGTCTGTATAGCAAATATACTGGGTTAATAAATAAAACATCACTTGGTCCCACGGGTAAGTTCAGCTTTAAAGGCAGTAGATCTGAGGCAAGAGCCCCCACCCCTGATAATAGGCGAGCGCCTCAATACACAGGGGTCTAGGAGGGCCAAGGACCTCGTCCTCGCCGACGATTTCGATGGGCTGGTGGACCTTGCAAGGGTGCAGGTGGAGGACGGCGCCCATTGTCTTGACGTGTGCGTCGCAACCACAGAGCGGTCGGACGAGCTCCAGTTCATGACAAGGCTGGTCAAGCGCCTGAGCCTCGAGATAGACGCGCCGCTGGTCATCGACTCAACAGACCCAAAGGTGGTAGAAGCCGCTGTAACACAGATACCCGGCAGGCCGATAGTCAACTCGATAAACCTTGAAGGCGACGGCTCGCGCTTCCACGCGCTGGCACCCCTGATGGCCAAATACGGGCTGCCGGCGATAGCGATGTGCATCGGCCCAAAGGGGATGGCGAAAGCCCCACAGGAAAAGGTGGACGCTGCACAGCTGCTCTACGACACCGGCAAGCAGTACGGACTGCAAGCCTGGCAGTTTATCTTTGACGTGCTCACGTTCACGCTTGCGACTGGGGAGGCCGAGTTTGCCGACTCTGCCAAGAACACTCTTGAAGGCATTAGGATGGTCAAGCAAAGATTCCCCGAGTCGTTCACCACGCTTGGCCTGAGCAACGTGAGTTTCGGCCTGCAGGCAAATGCAAGGAAGGTAGTCAATTCCGTGTTCCTTTACCACGCGCTAAAGGCCGGCCTTGACGCAGTCATAATCAACGCCCGCGACATCATCCCGTATCCAGAGATCGACGAGCAGCAGAAAAAACTGGCCGAGGACTTGATATTCAACAATCATCCAAACGCGCTTGCAGAGCTCATCACACACTTTGAAGGCTCCAAGGCAGTTGCCGCCGGTCCCATCAAAAGAGTTGAACTCGACCCGAGCTGGCCGGCTGACAAGCGCTCCTACTTCCGAATTGTCAACAGGCTGAAAGAGGGGGTAGAGGACGACGTGGTGCAGGCAATTGCCGACCGGGCAAAGGGAGGCAAGGTAATCAGGCAAGATGGCAGGCTGGTGATTAAGGCGCCAACCAAAGAGGCTGCGCACGAGGCAGCGGTGGAAACGCTCAACGAGGTCCTGCTGCCTGCAATGAAGGAGGTGGGAGACAAGTTTGGCGCCGGGGAACTGATCCTGCCATTCGTGCTAAAGTCGGCAGAGTGCATGAAGGCGGCAGTGGCAGAGCTGGAAAAATACCTGATCAGGCAGGAAGGAGTGAGCAAGGGCAAGCTGGTGCTGTGCACGGTCTATGGTGATGTGCACGACATCGGCAAAAACCTTGTGAAAACTATTTTCGTGAACAACGGTTACACAGTCTACGACCTTGGCAAGCAGGTGCCCCTGCAAAAGATCCTGGAGAAAATAAGTGAGGTCAACGCGGACGCTGCGGGGCTGTCGGCGCTCTTGGTGTCGACCTCAAAGCAGATGCAGTATTTCGTAGAGCACGCTCGGCAGAACAACATGAAGGTGCCGGTGCTCTGCGGTGGCGCGGCTATAAACAGCAGCTACATCAACAGGATCGCAAAAGAGGAAGGCATCTACAGGCCGGGAGTATTCTACTGCAAGACGGCGTTTGACGGGCTGAAGGTGATGAACAAGCTGATGTCGCCTGAGCGCAAGCAGTTCGTCGGTGAATGGCACAACAAGCTGGAGAAATGGGACGAGCGGCAGCCAGTCGCAGTCGACCAGTCCCAGCTACCATCCAGCGGCATAAAGCCGGTGGCGCCGCCGGTCCTGCCTCATGTTAACGAGCCGGTTAGGATCGAGCCCTTGCAGGTAAAGCTCGACGAGGTGTGGAAATACCTCAACAAAAAGTCGCTCTTTGTGCTCCAGTGGGGAATGAGGGGCAAGGGTGCAAGCGACCAAGACCCTGAGAAGCTGATCGAGCAGTGGAAAGAGCGCGTGATAAAAGAAAGGCTGGTCGAGCCACGCGCGGTATATGGCTACTACAGGTGTCACAACCTGACGCCAAATCAGGGAGGAGCCGGCAGGCTGGCAGTCGACCTAGCAAATGGCAAGCAGGTGGTGTTTGAATTCCCGCGCTCGTCAAAGGACAAGCACCTGTGCCTTGCAGACTATTTTGGCGAGGAAGACGTCGCCGCGTTCCAGTCCGTGACGGTCGGCAACAGGGTCACAGAAGTGATCGACAGGTGGAACAGGCAGGACAAATACACGGACGCCTACTACCTGCACGGCCTTGCAGTCGAGACGGCAGAGGCGATGGCCGAGTGGATCAACGCGAAAATCAGAGACGAGCTGAAGATAGGGAGCAAGCGCGGGCTCCGGTACAGCTGGGGCTACCCGAGCTGCCCAGACATCTCGCAACACCACCTCGTGTGGCAGATACTTGACCCTGCAAAATCCGGCATGAGGCTAACAGAGTCGGGTCAGATAGTGCCAGACCAGTCTACTGCAGCAATAGTCGTCCACCACCCTGAAGCAGAATATTTCGTGCTCTAGTAAGGCCCTGGCTACCAACCACGCCAGAAATTACTGCCACTCTTAAGTAGCCGGCAAGTACAAATAGAAATGATGGAATCAGCAAGCGAAGTGGCCAAGCGCGAGCTCCTCAGCTGGGCCGGCGTGACGGCGCACGATCATCGCTTTGGTGGCCTCGAATTTCGCGTCAACGGAAGGGAGATGGGGCACATGCACGGAGACGAGCTGGCAGACCTGCCGTTCCCAAAAGATGTCGGCAAGAAACTCATAGCCCAGGGCACGGCATCGCCTCATCACTTTATCCCGCAGTCTGGATGGATAAGCTACTACATCAACGGGGCGGCCGACATTCCTGGATTGATAAAGCTGTTCCACATGCAATACGAGCGCATGACAAGCTATGACAAAAGGAAATCTACTCGCGTATCCTTAGCTCAAAATCTCTAACCTCAGACTGCAATCCTTCGGAAAAGAGCACCCCCTTGACTGGATAGACTGCTTCTTTTGCCGGCGCGCTGTTGCGGTTATCGTGATCTGTATCTGCCCCGTCCGCGCATCCTACTTTGTGTTCGGCTTGCTGATGCTCTTTTCAATCCTGCCCGCGTCGGCGCTTGCGGCCTTGCTCTTGTTTGCTGCAATGACTGCGGCCATTTTGATTGCGGCAATTCTCGCGTCAAAACCTTTTTTCTTTTTACAAGATTCGTCCATCCCTTCGATCTAATTATGCAAAACGAACTCTTACACCTTGTTCAGATACTATCAACCTCCTACATTTTCTGCTGCCAACAAAAACAATATTCTTCCCGCAATTCCCTTGATAAGATTATATTATTACAGGGCTTACACTTCATAAGTTGCACCTAAGAAGGGGCCACATCATGCTGATCGCCGGCGGGGCGATGGTTGCCATCAGCTTTTCAATGCTCGGATATTACGGCCTCCAATTCGTAAACAGCATCCAGCAGGATGAAAAGCTCAGGGTGGAGCCGGGCGGCTTGCTTGAAATAAAGCAGAACATCAACGCGAGCCAGGGCGCCTACGTGGTAGCCTTTCCCGATTTTGAAGGCCGGCCAGTAGTCACCATAAAGGATCCTGACGGCCAGATCGTAATTGAGCGAACCATCGATCCGCCAATTGTCATTGAACCCTTCAAGGTCGAGCAGCCCGGCGTTTACACACTCGACCTTTCCAACCCGACCGACCAGGTGCTGGAGGCGACCGTAGTCCTCGGGGACCAGGAAACGGTGCTGAGCTTGGGAATCAACCTCTCATCCGCCGTGACTGCGCTTGCGTTCACCTCGCTGCTTGGCATAGGCGTAGGCGTAGCTGTGGCAATAGCGGGCGCCGTCATAACAGTTTTAGACAAGCGGCGGATAAACAAGATGAAACAGTTCGGCGACACCAGTGATCTGGTGTAGGTTGACATATCATGGCCAAGCTCGAAGCTAGAAACATCGGCAAGCAGTTTGTGGCGGTGCAGGGAACCGATACAAAGCCCATCATTGCAGTCAGGGGCATCAACCTGTCAATCGACGACGGGCAGTTCGTGTGCTTTGTAGGGCCATCAGGCTGCGGCAAGACGACTCTGCTAAACATCCTGGCGGGGCTTGACAAGCCTACAGAAGGCGAAGTGATCCTAGACGGCCACCCTGTGATCGAAACGGGCCCGGACAGGGTCATGGTTTTCCAGGAAAACGCGCTCTTTCCCTGGCTCAAGGTTGCAGACAATGTAGAGTTTGGGCTAAAGATGGCCGGCGTTGAAAAAGACAAGAGGCACGAGCGGGCGATGCACTACCTCGAGATGATGCAGCTGACCAAGTTTGCCAACGCCTACACTTACCAGCTGTCAGGAGGCATGAAGCAGAGGGTGGCAATAGCAAGGGCGCTTGCGATAGACCCCGAAGTGCTCTTGATGGACGAGCCCTTTGCAGCCCTTGACAGCCAAACCCGCGACCTTTTGCTCGTCGAACTGCAATTGATATGGGCCCGGACGAAAAAGACGATAGCGTTTATCACACACAACATTCTGGAATCTGTCGTGCTCGGGGACAAGGTCATCGTGTTCACAAAGAGGCCGGGCACGGTGAAAAAAGAGATATCCGTCAACTATCGGCGGCCGCGGCTTCCAGAAGACGAGAATCTGCAGCCCTACTACCGGCAGGTCATTGACGCAATGAAGGGCGAAATATCCGCCAAAGAAGACGACGGCGTCATTTGAGCTGCTTCAAGAGTTCCAAGCCGGATCCAAAGCTGTTGGGCGAAGTCAGGAGCACCCTATCTCCTATCCTGGCAGCCTGCCTGACAAAATCTGCTGCGTTCTTTTCATATTCAGACCAGTCAAGCCCGATTACCGAAGCCGACTGCCGGTTCTTGTCGGCCGGGACCATCACCACAGCCGCCACCTTGATCCCGTGGGGCTTGGCAAGGTCCACAATCTTGCCTAGGTCTGAGAGGGACGAAATGGACTGCGTGACAAGAGAGTGGGGCTTGGCCTCAAGCTTGTTCCGCACCGACATGGTAGACCAGTTCTGCGCGTTTGCCGGGAACGACAGATCCAGCTTTATGCTCGAGCTGTAGCCTTCCTTCGCGAGCATCCTGATTGCGGCGCTTGGCCGCAGTCCCGAATCGCTAGGCCCGTCTGCCGGATCATCGCCCATGAGCACCAGCATGCTGTCGACCCCGATCATGATCGCGTCTGACACTGCCTGGCAGAGGGAAGTGAAATTGCGATCCCGCACCCTGATGCTGCAGCTCAGCTTGCCCACATCCATGCGGCTCTTGATGTAGCCGGCTGCAGTGATGCTTGACACCCGGGGAATGCCTAGCACCGAGTCCGTCAGGTGTATCCCGCTGACAAGGCCGGCCAATTGCGATGCGCGGTCTGCCATCGCCTGCATGTCGGCGTTCAGCTGCGCCAGGTCGAACCTGTCCCCTTTTACCATCTTGGGCGGGTTCAGCTCGTAGGATATCTTCATCGCTCGTACACAAAATCGACATCAGGCATTATTAAATGCGAGGTCGCTTAATGAGAGCATATATTTGACTGGCCCGTTCCCAGAATTGTTGCAAAGGAAAGAGATCTTGTCGCTGCTCAGGCCGGCCCTCTCAGAAAGGCCGTACCTGCCAGCGGATGCCACTTCAGCAACTCCGGCAGCTGTGCTCGTGATAATCCACTACCACCGCAACAGGCCGCTCGTGTTTTTGACAAAGCGAAGCTCCAGCCTAAAGTCACACAAGGGCGAGATATCTTTTCCCGGCGGCAGGTACGTCGAAGGCGACGGAACACTCCTTGTCACCGCGCTAAGGGAAACTGAGGAAGAAGTCGGGATCGCGTTCACGCCAGAGCAGGTGGCGGGCAGCCTGCGCGCAGTCCGCACGATGACATCGAACCACTTTATCGTGCCCTTTGTAACGATACAGGATGTGCTGCCAAAGCACAGGACGGCAGCAAGCGAAGTCGAGGCGGTCATTGACGTGCCGCTCATTGAAACGCTCATGAGCATCGAGCCAGACACCGAACACTACCGGCTTGCCCGCGACGCGTTCAAGTTCACCTACGGCAACAACGTGATATGGGGGGCGACAGCAAGGATCCTTAAGCAACTGCACGGTTTGCTCGTCAGCACCTAGCAGGTGCGCGATTCCTGTATTTCAGCAAATTAGTTCTTTTATACTAGATCTCATCAGACCGTCGTGATCTCTTCATCGCGTTTCGCTCCCACGGTTAACAGGTCATCATTTGAGCACCAAATACTGGCATTTGTAACTTATAGAGATAGCGGGCCCGGTGGTTTCTGCCCCTAATTAGGGGCAAACACTTATTGATCTTCTATATTTGCCGCGTGACGAGGCTTCTGTTTGGGCCCGTCGGGATTGCACCTTCAATTTCGAAGGTTCTAATACTTGACAGCCGCCGCCTAATATGCTTGGAAAAGTTTGTTAAACATGCTTAGGTAAAGTATGAGGTCAGAATCTACTTCAAAGAGTCTTTCATTTCTTCAAATTCCTCTTTAGAAATTTCGCCTTTGGCAAATCTCATTTCTAAAATCTTTAGCGCCTCCGGGTCAATATTTTGGCAGTCGGTTTCTTTTCCAGACTCCTTATTGTTAATGGTAGGTGGAGTGTATTCATTTGGTTGTGGTTTTGATTCATTTGATAAGGATGATTCCGAGACAGTTCTCCCTCTTGCTTTTTCGGTTCCTCTTGTAGCAGCATCTTTGGCACTATCATAACCTTTAGTACCGAGCTCGACACTCTTCTCTATGCCTTTTTCAGCTGTCTCTTTTAGCTTCTTTAAGAATCCCATGTCATGCTAACATCTTTTTCATTTCTTCAAATGCCTCTTTAGAAATTTCGCCTTTGGCAAATCTTATCTTCAATACTTTTAGTGGATCTTCTGAAGGTTGTGGAGTCGGTGGTGGTTGTGAAGAAGCAGTTTGTGATCCCATACGACCTGGAAGTGCTGATTGTAGATGTTCGATCATTTTTACAATTTTCCTGTTGTCCTCCAAAGGATCGTATAAATTCTGTGCTCTGTCTGCACTTACTGTAAACGACCTTTCAGTGCCCATCATAAAAGTAATGCTGTCATTTCCAGCTAAAACATCGCATTGAGATAAATCATAAGACTCGATTATTTTCCTGTCATCATAATTTACAAATAACCACCTCTTGTTAGTTAATGCATAAAAGTGCTCTTTGACATCTTTCCAAGCAGGACTATTTTTTCTCCATTCTTTTGGTGTCTTGTAAGGACGATGTACCTTTAGCGGACCCCTTTGTGCCGACACACTCTGATGATAAACTTCTACCACATGCTCGCCGGCTTCAAGGCCTGTTACCGAAAATTTATCACTGGTACTTGCCGTGGTCCACCCAAACACCATATTAACTGACAGTAAAGATACAAGTCTATATAAATTTTGAAATTGATCTTATTATCACTCATGCACTTATTCAAAATGAACCAGTATGATTTGAAATATCTGGACACGAGGGTCGAAATATTTCCCAAAAAAGGAGCCCACTTGAAGTATCGTTAAATAGTACTTCTAAAAGAATGTGCTAGGAGAAAATATGGCAACAAAAACTGGGGCAAGAATCCTCGTTGGGTTGGGAATTGCCATTACAGTACTCGGCTTACTTGCATGCTACGCGTATAATGGAAAGCAAGATGCAGGTACAGGGGTAAAAACCGTATTGCCTACTGCGAAATGATTACATTTGAATTTTTTCTAGAATATGGTTATATGCTCTACAACCGCCGATGGGCGTCGCAAAATAAGGAGTTCTCCTATCGTGCAGATCGGGACTAATGCCAGAATTTTCTTTTGGGCTGGGCTGTCCGTAATTGCAATCGGACTAATAGCGCTAATTGTGCTGTTGGCTAATTGCAACTTTACCCTCGATCTGGATGAGTCATGCCCGGCGCCAACTCCATCAGTTTGGATAGGCGCACTCTTGGGAGCCTTGACAACATCTCTATTTTTCTTCTTTATTGAGAGGCGCGTGAAATCGACACTAGCGGAACTCCGCCTAGACACTAAAGGAAGCAAGACAATAGTAATTTGGGCATCGCTTTTTGTTCTTGGTGTCACGGCTATTGCCTATATCGTGCCCGGCATCTACTGTAATATCAATTCTGAATGCCCTACGCCGCTTTGGGCTGTGTGGCTCGGGGCAGTATTTGGAGCCATTGCTACTGCTTTATTTTTCATGATGATCAACATGCATGTAAATTCAGCCCTCGAAGAATTGGGAAAAATTTACGTTGCTAGGACGTGCGTGCTTAATCTAATTGATCTTTTCGGAAAAAAGGACGGAGAGGGTAGAATCAGAAAAGACGAGCATAACAGAGAGTTGTTTCTCACGCGTCTAAAGACCTTGTATATTGTTCAATACAACATAAAGGATGAATTAATCAATAATATCTACCACACAGCCAAATACAAGCACGAAAAACCAATCGAGCCGAGTCATGACCATGCAA
>JAHEZV010000048.1 GCA_023250885.1 Nitrososphaera sp.
TCTGGTCCTGGTTCTGTCTTGTACAGGCGTTCCAATTCTGCCATGTTAAGAGCCATGTCTCAAATGACAGGGGGAAGCTGATAGCTGTTCCTGTCGAAAACAGGTGACAATGCTGTCAAAGTTATGTCAGCATATTTGTGCTACTTGGTATAGATCAAGAGTTGCAGCGCCGCGGATTATGGTAAACTTGACGCTGTCGCCTGCTGCCTTGTCGGCCAAGAGTGTTTCCGCGTCATCGACTCCATGAATCTGAACCCCGTCAATGGCGGTTATCACATCGCCGCCAAGCGCTACCTCTTGTCCCTCAATGATCTTGATCCTGTCTCCTCCTCTAAGCCCTGCCTGATCGGAGGGGCTTCCCGAATCGACAATGAAAATCAAAAGCCCGCTTGCTTCTTGCAGACCGAGTTCTTGTGCTATGGCCGGTGAAACTCCTCTGCCCCCAATGCCAAGGTACGGTTCTTTTGTGTCGGTGGCGTAGACATAGTAAAATGATCCTCCGACTATTGCGATCAGCAGTCCAAATGAAATGGCGGTGTTGAAAGGGTAGTGCACTACAATGTTTATCTCTGAAATGGGGCAATAACCTTTTCTACCATAGCGTACCGTACTTTGGCAGCAAGGTCCCGCACGACTTGCAGCCAAACATTGGCAACTTTGACCCCTGCGTTACCGTGCTCATGTCACCTATTATGAGCCTGCCTTGCATTTCCGCGGCCTTCATTCTTTCCGTGTCGCTTTCCTGTATGCCGTAAATGACCGGGATTATTGTAACCACCCTGCCACATTTTTCGCAATCCCCTTGCGAGACCTGCCGCGGGTTGGCTGCATGGTAGCTAGAATGTAGCCTTTCCGCCTCTTCATTTGTTATGCCAAATGTGTCTGCAAGTCGGTAGTTGATTCTGTAGTAAATGAGGTCGCCTTCATCGTGCTCGTTACCCTTCAGGTACGAAGCGTGGAGCTCTTTTAGCATCCGGTCTATCTCGGCTTCCCTGCCCAACAATTGGCTAGCTTGGCGTAACCTTATAGAAGTCTTGCTGCTATGCAAAGCCAGAATCGACATCGCTTACAAGCTTTTCGTAATGACTCCTTGTTTTCCCAAACTCATTCGGTTTCGCTTCCTCGGACTGGGCAAGGTCTTGGTTGATCTGGTCGGCCTTGCCCTGCAGGATTATGTCTGCCATCATGAAAAGCCGGTGGTTTTCTTTTGCAAGGTGCAGCACCACATGATCGATATAGCCCTTGATGTCGGCAAACAGCGCGCCGGCCTTGCCTGACTGCGAGTAGATCTTGGAAGATTCTTACATCTTTGCAGCCAGCTTCCTCGTCACTTTGTGCACATACAACATCCTTGCTATGGGGCCGCCTTCCTTTGGCATCCCACTTTTCTCAAGCGCCTTTAGCATCTTTTCGATCAGGTGATGATCCCTGCGCAGCAATTCAGTCGACATTTCAGTAAGAAAAGATCTGGAACAAGATAATCTATTCCTGCCGTCGATGCCGCTTGTCAGCCGGACAGTCAGACCACTCGCAGAGATAAAGTCGGTAGAAGATCTCATAGCAGAGCTGGAGTCGATAGAGCTCCATACCGGGAAAGACTGGGGAGAAAAAGCCACCGGGCTAGATGTCGTAGTAGAGCATGAACTCCCGTTCTTTGGACTTGCCGGCGTAGGCAACTTCTTCCTGCTTGAGCGCAATGTATGTTTCTAGCAGGTCGCCCTGGAAGCATGGCTTCAGATAATCCTGATCGCTTTTCAGCGCCTCAAGCGACTCCTGCAGACTCCCTGGGAGCGACCTTATCCCGAGGCTGCTCCTGATGTGGTCAGGCATGTTGTAAATGTCCTCATTGACCGGGTCTCCGGGCTCGATCTTTTTCCTTATGCCGTCAAACCCTGCGGCAACTATGGCCGAGAACGCAAGGTACGGGTTGGCAGAAGGATCCGGCGCCCTGAACTCTATGCGCTTTGATTTGGCGGTGTTCCTGTCGTTCACCGGCACGCGTGCGATTGCCGACCTGTTGCCCCTTGACCACGCTACGTAGACCGGCGCTTCAAAGCCGGGGACCATCCTGTGGTACGAGTTTACGGTGGGGGCAACAAGCGCTGCCAGCGAAGGCGCGTGGCGCAGCACTCCTCCAATAAAGTACCTTCCTGCCTGGCTGAGCTCTGCGTAGCCGTCGCTTGCATCGTAAAAGATGTTGCCTGTGCCTGCCCACAGGCTGGTGCTGACATGCATCCCGGAGCCGTTGTCGCTTTCGCTGCCCCTTGGATCGCTTTCGTCAAAGACCGGCTTGGGCATAAAGTTCGCAATTTTGTTATGCTTTTTGGCCACGCTCCTGACCGTGTCCTTGTATATCTGCACGTTGTCCGCAGCCTTTGTAAGCGTGCTGTGCATAAAGTTGATCTCTATCTGGCCGCTGCTCGCAACTTCGTGGTTCAGGTTCGTGACCTTGATGAGATAGTTCTTTTTCAGGATCTCGGCAACCTCGAACCTCAATTCCACAAGCGAGTCCTGAAACGGCGGGGCATCATAGCCTCCCTTCCTCCTGATCGGGTACTTGCCGGCGCGCTCTGCCGACAGGAGTTCCGGCCCGCTCCTGCCGCCAAAGACAACGTCGTCAAAAATGAAACACTCAACTTCAGGTCCTACCTGGCACGACAACCCTTCTAGTGCGAGGTGCTCTTCCATGAGCTGCGAAACATGCCGTGGGTCCCTGACCAGCCTGCCCCCACCAAAGCCTTCGTATACGCCGGCAATCACTGTGGCAACCTTGTAGTTTGGCATGGGCGCCAGCCGAAGGGTCGACCTGTCAGGAACGAGCAAAAGGTCAGACTCGTCTATCTTGGCAAAGCCCCTGACTGACGAGCCGTCTAAGCCGACGCCACTTCGCAAATAATCTCCACTGTCGCTGGCAATGTATTTTGCCAGGAACCGGCCGGGGACATCGGTATACCTTATCTGGACAAACTCGGCATCTTCAAATCCTATCTCGTCTGCGCTGTGCTCCAGCGAGTCCTTTAGAGTCATAGGGAATGGTTACGGCTTGTAGGATATAAGGTATAACATTGACAATCCTAATATCTGCAAAGTATGAATAGATAATGCTTTATATCTGTTAACTTATGCCATGGATGATAGCGCATGGACGAAACAGACGTTAAGATACTGAAGAGGCTGTTGCATGATGCAAGAACGTCGTACCGCAGGGTGGCCGAGGAGATCGGGGTCTCGCCGCCTACCGTGCTTGCAAGGGTGGGCAAGCTGGAAAAGGAAGGCATAATCAAGTCGTATTCGGCCCTGCTTGACCATGAAAGGCTGGGATACGACCTGACGGCCATCATCGACATCACCGCAACAAAGGGCAAGATAGTCGATCTTGAAAAGCAAATAGCCAAGTTCCCAAACGTGTGCGCAGTATACGACACAACCGGGCTGACAGACATGACCATCATCGCCAAGTTTAAGAACCGCGTAGAGCTTTCCAATTTCGTAAAGAAAGACCTGTCCCTACCGTATATCGAGCGCACCAACACCCATGTGGTGCTAATAACTGTAAAGGAAGACTTTCGCTTTGTGGACGCATAATTGGAAATTTGCTAGTAGAATAAGAACAATGGTTTATAGGTATCAAGCTCGCTATTGAAAAATACCTCAAATGCAAGCGTCGGTTGTATGCTATGCATGCAAGAACGAGGTCGTGGTAACAGATCATGAATGCGGCGAAGTCATTTGCAGCCGCTGCGGAATAGTGATTGACAGGATCGAAAGCCCGGCCGTACAGGAATGGCGCGCTTTTAGCGTTGACGAGTTTTACCGCAAGAGCAGGACGGGCGCTCCTACTTCGCTTGCCCGCTACAACAAGGGACTTCTCACATCAATAGGCAACGGCAAGGTAAACGGGCTGAATTTCAACAGGATAAGGGTGTGGGATTTCAGGATACAAGCCGCCAGCGACAGGAGCCTCAAGCAGGCTCTGCCAGAGCTCGAGCACCTGAAGGAAAGCCTCGGCCTACCGGATGCAATAGTGGAGAAGTGCGCGTACTTTTACCGGAAGGCGAGCCGGCTTGGCCTCATAAAGGGGAGGACCGTGTCCTCTATACTTGCCGCTTCAGTATATCTCGCATGCCGCGAGCTGGAGAACCCAAGGACGCTGAACGAAATCGCGGCCGCCGGCAACGTAAGCCGCAAAAAGATCTCACGCGGCTACCGGCTGTTGGTGCGCATGTTTGACCCAAAAATCCCTACGGTGGATCACGCAAGGTGCATCACGAGGATTGCAAACAAGGTTGGCGTCAGCGAAAAGACCAAGAGGGTGGCCGTAAGGATAATGCGCGAAATTGTCGCAATGCAGATTTCTGCAGGCAAGGCCCCGATGGGCATTGCCGCAACTGTCCTCTACATTGCCTGCATGCAGGCAGGAGAGGTCAAGACACAGAAAGAGCTTTCAATTGCTGCCGGCGTCACAGAAGTGACGATCAGGAACCGCTACTGCGAGCTAAAGAAATACCTGCAGGACTTTGCAAAGTCCTCTTCGCTCGCAATGGCGGTATTCGTATTCGCCTTCCAATCTCCCGTCCTTATCCACTCTGCTGCTAGGTGCGCCACGTATGCCACGACAGTATTAATACACTGACCTCAAGAAATAGTTCCAAAAGCGATAACAACAATGCATCGCTAGCAGTCGCAATGGTGCCTTCCGCAATGATCGACCTGGGCATTGCAAGCCTGATCGTGGCATTTTCGTCCAGCATAACGTACGGGACCATACGTTGGTTCAAACGCGCCAAAGCCTAGCATGCAGCTGCAGCCCTGTCCAGCCTTCTTGCTCGTATCTCCAGGTCGAAGCTCCTTTCCTTCCTTTTCTGTCATTGTACTAAAGCAAACAACAAATTAATCCTATGCAAGAATTCCTCATGTGCTCTTTCTTTTGATGAAGATTGCTTTGCTAACTGGTAGTCCAGGAATATGAAAAGACTTTATCACTACTCACCGTAGAAATCCAACGTTTAACCTTGCGGTAAAATTCTTCATCTAAGAGATTCAAAGGAGAATTCTCGTTGTCTTCCAAGATGACATAGCACTTGATACCAAAGATATTCCTTACTTCTATTCGCTCATCAAAAAAATGTCTTATCTCTCTGGGAATTGCCTCATCTGTAGCCACCGCGTAGACTGTTATGCTGTTGGGCATCTATTCGCATCCTATTCCCGCTGTCATAACTGTAGCTTCAGAGGACTTGAGTCATGCCGTATGGACATGTTAGAAAACTAGTGATACATCCAGCCAGGGAGCCAAATCGTATATATCCCAATAGACTGTGTAACTCGAAATTTTATTCCCCGTCCAATATTTGCACGCCCTATCACGCAGCTGATTTCGAGTATTGCCACCCTATATCTCATCTCCCGTGCTATTAGGTGTCGGCTTGTTATTTTTCAAAATCCTTTTTACCCTATCTACACAGTAAATCTTGAGAGGGTCGTAAGATGTGTGGATCGTTTCCACTACCTCTTCGATAACCGGTATAGCCATTAAGCCATACTTCTGTGCAAGTTCCTCTATAGCATCTCGTCTAGCTGTGGAAGAATCAGAGAACATTGCCTGGTCTCGCAACAACTTCATATGTTGTTCAGGTGTCAAGAATTGTTCTTCGGTTCCCATAACATATAGCCAGAGATTCAGTATTAAAGATCTGAAGTCAAATTCGTTTGCCTAAAGCTTAAGACCTGCAGCCTATGCATTTTGTATGTGAGAATTAAATTTCTACTACTATAGCGGGATTGAAATTTGTTAGAGTAATGAGATAATTATCAAAAGAATTCCATATAGTGGCATTGTCTTTGTCGAGAACCACCTCTGATGTTTGGAGCTAGAGATGAACTCATCCCAAGAATTAATATTTTCAACAAACAATGAAGATGATCGTCCATACTCTATCATAAGATTCTCATAAGACTTCCAAGCCCGGTCAGGATACATTCTAAGCACTTATGCGGATTTTCATTGCAGGTACCCGTAGGATAGCAAAAGGTCGCCATCCCTGACCCAGCCGCTCCCTATGTCTGTCCTGTAGAACATGTTGGGTATCATGATGTTGGCAACTCTCCGATATACCTGCTCTCTGGCTTCCTGAGTGGTGTTGCCTGAGCCTGTTACCACAAGTGAATACCCTGACCTGCCAGCTATGCGCCAGTCATTACCCTCCCTTTTGACTTCACCGAGGTGAATCCCGTCAAGGTTCTGTGTTTTGAAGAGTATTGTTGCCTCTTCAGAGAATTTCCTGAACGTCCTGTCGTCGTTGAACGGGAACGGTGGGACTGCGACTACGACGCCGATCTGGAAGCCCTTCTTTGTGCTGAGTTCTGAATTTTCGCCCTTTGCAAGTGAATGGAGGAACTTTCCCCATTTGCTGGTGATGCCTTCCATGTGGATCGATATAGTTGGATACCCGAACCGGGACGTGAATTCAAGCGGGTATATTCCTGTCCCGTTTGCTATGCAGTTGACATCAATATAGCCTACATAGCCGGAAGCGGCAAGGGCAGACTTCATTTTTTCAAGCGTCATTTCAAAGATCTTGTTACCCTGATTCCAGAACATCAAGGTTCCCATCTCTCCCGTGCTCGGGCCGATGTTGCCGGGGAACAGCCGCTTGTGTTCAAAGTTGATGTTCACCGGCCGAACAAATTCCTTTCCGTTAAAGAACGCGCCCACCGCGACTTCGACGCCTGATGAGAACTGTTGTATCTGGAATATCTTGATCTTGTTTGACCAGTTCTTCTTGTAATGCGCCAAAACGTTGATCACGTCGTTGCCGTCTGCTTCCTGGCCGACGAACAGCAGCTCCTTTTCGTTCTGTGCCTTGCCACTGGGCTTTATCACGTACCTCCCTGGATTGCTCTGGACAAACCTGACGGCCTCTTCAAAATCTGAAAAGCTCCAGTTCGGGAGAACGGAGACGCCGGCCTTGGAAAGCTCTTGTTGGCCGAATTCCCTCTCGTTCTCAAGCCTGTCAGTGTATGCGCTTCCGCCTACAACCTTCCTGCCTTCTGCCCTCAGCTTTTCCGCGATCTTGCCGAAGCCAATGTCGTCAAAAACTATTTCGTCGGCCCAGTCGACCTGGTCTTCCCATGAATCAACTTTTTCCACAAATCCGTCTCCGACGTCCATTTCTGTCGCGCTCTGGACAAAGAACTTGATGTCGTTGCCCTCCTGCCGCAGAACGTGAGCTAAATCAACGCTCAGAGCTTCGGGGGAGACAAAAAGGAACTTCACTTCTCTTATACAACGCCGATGGAACTTTTAAAGACTATCGGTCGCGCCAGCAATTCTTTAATATCCTACTGCACTTTTTCCATCAGCATGGCTGAAGCATACATACTTGTCAACTGCGACCTTGGAACCGAAGATGAGGTGATTAAAGAATTGAAGTCCATATCCGGAGTTTCAGAAGTGAAAGGTGTGTTCGGCGTTTACGACATGATAGCAAAAGTGAATTCACCTTCTGAAAGCGACATCAAAAAGGTGATCGCAAAAATCCGCTCGATGAACGGCATAAAGTCAAGCCTTACAATGATGGTCATTGAAGGGCAGGGTGACTAGTTCAGCCAGGCCATTGCGGGATAAGGAACAATGAGCAAGCCCACATCCTTTAGCGGTGGCTACTTGGCAAAGCCAAAGTTTGATTCGCTTTTCGCTCCGCATTACTGGAGGTTGATATGTCATCTAGGAAGCACAGTAAGAGCAGGAAGCGTTGGGTAAGTAGCATTACTACCGAGTCAACTTTTCCTGAGAAAGGCATATTCACCAAGGATGCTAAGGCCAATCCGCAACATATGGCTTCAAAAAAGGTCAGTCCTTAAGGGGTAGGCTCTGGTATAACGATGATGCAGTACTTCGGCTATGTCGAAACCATGAATATAACAAGCAGACTTGTCACCCGATGCATATTATAGGCGAATGATGGCAATAGTGAGCGCAAGCATTGTCAGTTCTATGTGATAGTAATATCCGTCAATCAGAGCCCATAGCTATTCCTTTCCATGCTAGTTAGCTTGTCACTAATATTCCATAGTCTGCCCGCCACTTCTTTATCGTCTGCTTCATCTGATGGTTTGATTTGTTTTCGCTTTGCAAAATATTTTCCGGTTATACGTCCCACACTCGAGGATGAAGCCAAGTAAACGGCCGTATCTGCACCCTTCTCTGGACTTAAAAAGAATGAGCCTGCGGAAGTCCAAATTAGCCGATAGTACCACGGATTGTCTTGTGCAACAAGATTTGTTCGAACTGCTCCCGGATGGAAGCAGTTTGCGGTAACACCTTTCCCCTCTAACCTCCTTGCCAATTCTTTTGTGAACAGAATGTTGGCCAATTTTGATTGTCCATACGCCTTGATACCGCTGTAAGTTCTCTTTTCAAATTGGATATCATCAAACTCAATTCGAGCTCCTGTATGGGCGATAGAACTGGTAGTGATAATCCTGGATGGGCTGGTTGTCTTGATCACGTCAATAAGCAGGTTGGTTAAGAGAAAAGGTGCAAGATGGTTAACAGCAAATGTGTACTCTATGCCATCAATGGTTCTAGTACGATTTGCAAGAAAGACTCCTGCGTTATTGATCAGTACATCCAGTCGCTGGTGAGCATTTGCATATTCTTTAGCAAGCTTACGGATTGATGCCTGTGAAGAAAGATCAGCTACGAAATAAGATATGCTCCTATTCTCATTCGTGAGATGATTGATTTTTGCCTTGATTTCCTGTAATGTCGATTCGCATCTATCCCTGTTACGGCCAACCAGAACTACAGTTGCCCCCATTTTTGCAAGACCTATTCCAATTTCCTTACCTATGCCCGATGTGGCACCAGTAACAAGGCAAGTTTTACCGCCAAGGTTTGTCATTTTATGGCATCTTCCCTCCTGACGGAGGCGGGGGGCTCTTCCCGCCGTTGTCTACTACCACTTGCACGAAATTAGTCACAGAATGGCGTTCCACTTTCCCGTCAGATAGAATATGATAGACTTTCAATTCAAATATGCAGGTAAGATAATCAGAAATAAGCATTCTGTGGCACTGCCATTGCACCGCTTCTGCGCATATGATGGCAATTCGGTTGTTGTTTTGACACAATTCTAGCAACTGTTCAATTCCCCGCTTAAAATTGCTGGTGGCGATATGATCAGCGTAGCCTCTAAAACTCTTGTTGTGCCAGCCGACGTTCTTGCTATCTTTAAGGAGCTCTCTCCTTTCGCCAAGAGCCTCCAGATGGAGATATACAATTTGATGCCCATTCAATTTGATTTGCATTTCACCACTATTAAAGTGAGGGTAGCGCTTGGAGCCGGGAAAGCGCGTAACCTCTACTAGAATCTTGAACCGATGTTCAAGCGTTCGGACCACTTCGCTGATGATATCCTAGCGTATTGTATGCTTCTTCCAACACTAACTAATTTCGTTCGAATGCCCCCGGTGCCGGGATACTCGTTTTACGGTACCGGTTATGGTACCGGAAGTACCGCGAAATGCGTTAGGGCAAATTAAGTTTATGGTACCGGAAATGAAAATTTGAATTCAAAATCTGCGAGCGCACTGCAGCCGCCATGAAAAAAGTGGACTGGGCGGGATTTGAACCCGCGACCTCTCGCTTGCGAAGCGAGCATTACTACCCCTGAACTACCAGCCCTTCGCTATCCGTGCAGACAAATCCCAATATAAAACATCAGAATAGGGCATAAACATATTACAAGTGACGGAGAATCTAGCCAAGACCACATGCAGAACTCTTGCGACATCCTGATCACAAATGCCCCTGCAGTCATCCCCAAGGTGGGCACAGTCGATACAAACATCATGATCGAGGGTGGCAGGATAAAGGCACTTACAAATTCTGCCGGCAACATTTCTGCATCGAGGAGGATCGACGCACGGGGCAAGTACGTATTGCCGGGCGCGATCGACCCGCACGTCCACTACGGCGTCTATACTCCAATTGACGAGGCAGCAAGGACAGAATCAGGGTCGGCTGCGGTCGGCGGGGTCACCACGATGATCCGGATGCTGAGGCTCTACGAAAGCTACGGGAACGTGACAAAGCAGCTGCAGGCAAGCAGGGGCAACCACTACATCGATTATTCAATCCACGCTTCAATACTCAGGCCAGATCAGGTGAAGGACGTCCCTTACCTTAACGAGCTTGGAATCAACTCCCTTAAAATCTACATGAACCTTGGAGCTGATCTGAATCATATCTACACGGATCTGGAGCCAGGCAACCACGACATCAAGTACGGGAAAGTCGACATGACCGACGAGCTGCTGTCGGCAATAGTGAAAGAAGGATCAAAGACAAACTCGACTATGCTAGTACACGCTGAAAATCCTGCAATCTGCTCGGAGCAGATGCACAGGGGAAAAGAAAAAGAAGCGAGCGGGCTCGAGGCATGGTCTGATTGCAGGCCGCCGTCGTCTGAAGCAGAAAGCGTCGCCAAGGTGTCAGAGCTTGCAAGGAAGTTTGGAGCCAACCTGTATTTCGTGCACATCGGCTCGACTGCTGCGCTTGAAGCCATATTGGCTCAGAGGGAAAAAGGCAGGTCGAACTATTACATTGAAACATGCCCTCATTACCTGACTCACACCGTGGATTTCGGTAACATAACCGGCAAGGTCGTGCCGCCAATCAGGTCGAAAAGCGACCTCCAGAGCATGTGGTCTGCCCTGCGAAACGGCATAGTCGATACAATCGGAACCGACCATGTCGCAAACAGGCTTGACATGAAGATGGGCAAGGGCGACATCTGGTCCGCCCTTGCAGGCTTTCCAGGCATCGCCACCATGCTACCGGTGCTACTGAGCCACGGTGTGAACCAGAAGAGGATCAGCATCGAAAGGGTTGCAGAAATCACCAGCTACAACACTGCTAGAATATTTGGCATGTATCCAAAGAAAGGCACAATCCAGCCCGGTTCCGACGCAGATCTTACATTGATTGATCTTGACCTTGAAAAAAAGGTCACGCCAGAACTGCTGCAGTCGTACTCTGACTATACTATCTATGACGGCCACAGGCTTAAGGGCTGGCCTGTCATGACTCTTGTGCGGGGCAGAGTAGTGATGGAGGAAGGCCAAATCTACAAGGAAGCGCTGGGGCATGGCGAATTTGTGCCGCGGCCTGTAGTTACTTAGAGCCTATCCCAGTAATGTTGACTCATTAGCCGCAATTGTTTGACTGCTATCTGTAAAGCTGACGCATGCCAGTCTCACAACTGTGGTAAAGACAAAGTATCATTACAAGAAGAAGCACCTCCCCACAATCAGGCGAATCCCAGACTATGTATGGAATGAAGCGAAAGGTATCCTACCTAGGGAAAAACCGCGCAATACCAAGGGACATCCACCAGTCCCATTCAGACAGGTGTTGGATGGCATCCTGT
>JAHEZV010000009.1 GCA_023250885.1 Nitrososphaera sp.
GCGGGGATTGATCCCATGCTGACTGTACAGGTCGGCTGACCGGGAGAGGAGCAGCTTAGCAAAGCTCTGCCCAACCATTCCAAAACCTACAATGATCACGCGCAATTTTGATACTGACCTTTAACATCTAGCGCGGGCTTAATAAAACTATAAAACTGGATGCGAGAAATCTTGACGCGTTGAAAATAGACGAGCTGAACTTGCGACTCTTGAGTCTCTTGCAAAAAGACAGCTCTATCCAGCTGCTGAAGATGGCAAGCAACCTGCACGTTACAGAGGGGACGGTCAGGAACAGGATAAAGCGGCTCCGAAGAACCGGCGTGATAATAAAGTTCACGATCTCAGTCGACCAGGTGGCAGTCGACAAGACCGTGGTCGCGTTCATGCTTCTCGATGCTGCGCCTTGCAGGCTTGCCGACGTTACAAAAAAGCTCTCGGCCATTGACGCGGTATCTTGTGTGTACAAAACTCACACCTACGGCGACCTGCTCCTCAAGGTGAGGGCAAAAAGCCCAGGGGACCTTGCCGACCTTGTTCCAAACAGAATCAAAACAGTGGGCGGAGTCGCAGGCACTCAGGCGATAACCGTGCTTAATGCATGGAAAGAATAACTATTGCAAAGGAATTTTACCCTCCCCAGTTATAACACTGAACCTTAAAGGAATGCAGTATCGTTGCTCGAACCAATCACTACTATAGTAATTCTCATTGCAGTTGGCCTCGGGGCCGGAACCTTGGGTTCTATGATTGGAGTAGGCGGCGGCATCATTCTAGTACCTGCTCTCACATTCTTGGGTCTGTCGCCGGCGCAGACGGCAAGCACCGGGCTAATTGCGGTGACCTCGACGAGCGTTTCTTCGACAATAGAATACTCTAGGCAAAAGAGGATAGACTACAGACTTGGGATCGAGATGGCCGCCTTTGCAATACCCGGCGCAGTTCTCGGAGCCTTCCTCTCAGACTACCTGTCTGCACAGTCATTCAAACTCTACTTTGGCATATTGCTGCTGCTCGCTGGGACCTACGTACCGTACAAGAATTCGATCCTGAAGGATAGCGCTGCCAAAAAGCGCTCGATTGCGCTGCGAGCCGCGATATTTGCCGCGACCTTTGGTGCCGGCATCATATCAAGCCTGTTTGGCGTTGGTGGGGGGATAATATTCGTGCCAGCAATGCTGCTTGTACTTGGCCTTACGATGCAGCGTGCCGCACCCACATCGCAATTAACGCTAATGATAACCTCTATAGCCGGCGTCCTTACACACGGGCTCCTAGGCCATCCTGACTATCTACAGGCAGCCGCTCTGTCAGCAGGCGCGTTTGCCGGCGCCCAGATAGGGGCAAGGGCCTCACGCACTGCAAAAGAGGTACTACTCCAGCGGATCTTGGGCTTGGCATTGATAGCAGTGGCCATCGAGCTTATCATTGAGTGGTTTACCTCAAGATGACTAGGCAAGGCTAGTGCTGACGGCCCTGTTTTTCTTCCTGATCTTTTACAGCACCCTTTCAAGTGAGCCATCCTCCCCTTGGGCTCGCCCTTGCTCTTGGCAACCATGCACATGGCTTCTCAAAATATTCTTTATGGATTACAGTTACTTTCTTGCTTCGTCGACATAGAATATAGCTTCGTTTCTCTTGAGCGCAAAGCCTGCTGCCAGGTTCAAGATTGAATTATGCAGCCTTGCAGCTTCTGGCTCTGCTCCTTCGCTGTTGCCGGCGAGCACTAGATGCAACTTGATGCTCGAGCCAAGGACGTCAACAAGCTCTTGGTTCACGGTTGCAGTGTACGGCCTCAGCGCGCCGCGGAAGACATCTGCCCTTGCTCTCAAAATGCCAGAGATCTTTTTCCCCACTGGCGCGTCCGGACCCACGATTACGACCATGCCCTTGGAATCCTTGTATTTTGCAGGTTCTTCTACCGCGCCCTGAGGTGCCATTGCGTTTACTGCTTCCTTTGTTATCAATCCCGGAATGTAGATGAAGCTGTCTACGAGCGCGTCCCATTGCTTTCTTGCAAGTGAGCTGAATGCGGTGTTGTAGTCATAGTCGCCCGTGAAATGAATGACAGAATCAATCTTGCCAAACTTTGTCCTTGCGGTGTTGAAGATGCTCCTTACGCTTTCTTCGTCAAGCATGTTTATGGCGTGGCTGTGAAAATCTCTGTATTCCTGCATGTCGCTCTGGCTGTTGGCAAGAACTATGACCTGCTTTGCGCCAGCCCCTTGGGCAAGTTTTGCGATCTGCTTGACCCTCTCAGTGTCTCTCTTGGCTGAGGAACTACTGGTCAGAACTATGACCTTGTCTTTCAGGTCGGGCTGCGCCGGCCCGTCGACTGATGTCCCAACTATTGGCTTGACTGGGTAGAACACGCGGTCGTTCGGGATTACCCTGCCGTTTATCAGCTTGCTTATCTTTTCGTCGCAGAGGTTCATGACCATCTCTGCCACGTCCTCCTGCGTCAGGAACTCGCCGTCAACTATCATCTTGCTTGTGTTGTTCTGTATCTTTTCGGCAATTTCCTGCATCTTGGCAAGAGCGCCTGCAACGGTTTCTGAAAGGTTCTTCGCATTTTCTTTAGATTCCCGCCCGCGCGCCTTGGCGATTTCAGCTGCTACCTGCATGCAGCCTTTCGCAACCACGTCGTCAGGCTCGCCAAGCAGCGGAAGCGCGCCCGCGGTGACCTTCTCAACCTCGATAGAGCTGAGTCCAGGATAGCCGCCCACGCGCAGGAATTCAGCAGCCGCCTTTGGGTAGACTGTCTTGTAAATCCTGTCAGAGTGGACGGGCCCGGGGTTCGTGGAAATCGAGCGTATGTCGCGCCCTGCCAGCTCCCACGCAAGGGCCTCTGCAAGGCGGTTCTTGGCCCCCTGCGCCGCCGTGTACGGGGTCCTGAATCTATAGGGCCTCTGCTCGTAGCGGTTCTCTTCAGTGAAAAACGTCGCAATCGTGATTATCTTGCCGCCCTTTTCCATCGCGCTCAGGCCGCTGACAGAAGTCCAGAACGTGCCTGTCAGGTGGATGGCAACTGCATCGCGAAATTCCTTGATGCTTGCGTTTGTAAAGGTCTTGACCGGGCCTGAAACGCCGGCGTTGTTGACGATGATGTCGACCCTGCCAAACTCCTTCTTCAGGACTGCAAACATGGTGTTGATGCCAGCTTCATCTGCAACGTCGACTCCTGGGAAAACCGCGACCCTGCCGGAAGATCTTGCGGAAGTGATTATCCCGTTCAATATGCCAGCTGTCTGGTCCAGAGGCTCTTTTCTCCTGCCCATGATAACAATATTGGCACCGTTCTCGGCAAACTTTTTTGCAATTGCCTGCCCGATGCCGGTCCCGCTACCTGTAATAACAACGGTTTTACCGCTAAACTTCAAGCCAGGCTTGAGAGACGACTGCTTTTCCACAAAATTGCAACTTTTCTAAGACTATTAAAGGTAACTTCATCTCTAGCAGTAGATATGAACACCTTCGTGCAATAGTTAAGGCGTTTCGCCGAGCGCGCAGCCTTGTTTTAATGTGTCCTGCAATCCTGTCAGCAATTTCGAACATAGTTTGGTTGAACGCAAAAGCATCTTCATGAATCCACTTGCCATAGATCCTGATGTGGTCGCCCAATGGGTCGACTCTGATCTCGCCTTCACGCAGCATGACCTCCTTCAGCATCTCGGTCAGCCTGGCGTCTGCCCGCAGGACTTCGGCAAACTTGTCTGCGCCAGTCCACTTGATGTCGACCACGCGCTTGCTGCCAAAATGGCCTTTTGTTACGGGTTCACACCTTGCCAGAACATTGTCGTTCTCTTCGCTATCTATCTTTACGATGAAGTGCGACTGGTAGTACTGCAACGGGCCATAAGGCAGTGGGGTCGGGTCTTGCTTTGGCATGTTCTAATTCCTCTGCAGTATCTGGACGAAGTCGATGTTTTTGTCCTCGACCTTTATCAGGCCCTTGTTCGTCACTAATCTGGACGACAGGGCGAAGACGTGACTGTAGTATGCCTCTTCGCGCTCCAGCTGGTGCGAGCCGTACGGAAGAGACTCGCAATCAATTCCGCTTTCCTTCATTTTCTGCACCAGCTTTTCGTGAGCTGCGACCTTCTTTATGATGATAGGCTCGGCGTCGCCGTGACCGTGTTCTTCCTCGTGTGAATCAGCGTGAGAAGAATGATGTGTGTGCTCCACGGCAACTGGTAAAATTGCCGCCCACAAATAAATTCTACTATAATCTCTTAAGGTAGTTCTTGACGCCTGATTTTTCCAGCCTGCTTGCCTTTTTCAGCACACCGGATTCCAGGTCCTGTTTGTATTTTTCGACCTTTCTGGCTATGTCAGAGTGCTTTGTCGCCAAGATCTGGCACGCAAGTATGCCCGCGTTCTTGGCACCGTTTACCGCAACGGCGGCTACGGGGACGCCGGGCGGCATCTGAACTACTGAAAGGAGCGAGTCGAGGCCGTCAAGGCTCTTCGTCATGATTGGCACGCCTATGACTGGCAGGGGCGTCAGCGACGCCACCATGCCGGGCAGGTGAGCGGCTCCGCCAGCTCCTGCGATGATGACCTCCATGCCCCTTTTTCTTGCGCCTGTAGCATAGTCGATCATCCTCCTTGTGGTACGATGCGCAGACACTATCGTGATTTCATTTGGAACGCTAAACGAATCCAGAAGCTCTTTTGCCTCTTTCATTACCGGCAGGTCAGAGTCGCTCCCCATTATGATGCCAACAAGAGCTTTTTTCATTCTGCTCCACTCATAGGGAC
The DNA here is from genome assembly GCA_023250885.1 of Nitrososphaera sp. GTDB lineage: Archaea > Thermoproteota > Nitrososphaeria > Nitrososphaerales > Nitrososphaeraceae > Nitrososphaera. Next base: position 4,759 of record JAHEZV010000009.1, read on the forward strand.
AAGCTCGACCGCCTTTCTAGCCTCTGTGGCGCGTGCAAGGGCTTCATTCACAGTCCTGCCGGTGGCGGTGATGTGGCCCAGCTTGCGCCGCGGCCTGGCAGTTTTCTTGCCATAGATATACAGCTTGACGCCGGGCACTCCAAGCAACTTTGTCAGGCCCTTTACTGCGTACGGGCCATTTGAATTTTCAGCACCAAGTATGTTAACCATGGCGGCAGGCGACAGCAACTCTGGCTTTGATAGTGGCAGGTCGAGCACAGCTCGCAGGTGCTGCTCGAACTGCGAGACAGAGCATGCCTCGTTGGTGTAGTGACCCGAGTTGTGCGGCCTCGGCGCGATCTCGTTTAACAGCACGTCACCCTTTTTTGTTACAAACATTTCAATTCCAAATATCCCGGCGCCGTGCAGCACTTCCATTGTCCTTTCTGCCATCCTTTTTGCTCTTAACTCTACCTTGCGGCTGATCCTCGCCGGCACTATGGTGGTGTCAAGTATGTTGCCATTGTGTATGTTTTCTGCCGCCGGGAACGACTCTATCTGGCCACTCGGGTTGCGGGCAACCATTATCGATATCTCTTTTGTAAAGTGCACGAACTTTTCCAGCATGCATTCCCTGCCTGCAAAGTAGTTGAATGCCTCATGCACCTTGCTTTTCGACGTTATCAAAAAGTTGCCCCTGCCGTCGTACGAGTCCTCGCATGCCTTGAGCATGGCCGGAAAGCCGAATTTCTTGCACAGTTGATGCAGGTGGTCTTCAGAGCACACACGCGCAAATTCCGGCACGGCAATCGTGCGGTCCTTCAGGAATGACTTTTGCCTGTACTTGTTCTGTATTATGCGCAGGATCTCCGGCGCCGGCCTGATTGGGTAGCTCTTTGTTTCAAGCTCTTTCAACGCGGTAGAATTTGCCAGCTCTATTTCATAGGTCAGAACGTCGCACTTTTCTGCCAGTTTCATTATCGCATTTTCGTCCTTAAAGTCGGCCACTATCTGCTCATCTGCTATCCTTGACGCGGGACAACCCTTTGTTGGGTCGAGGACGATTACCTTTAGTGACATGCGTCTTGCCTCGTGGGCAAGCATTTTGCCCAGCTGGCCCCCGCCGATAATGCCCACGCAGACGGGCCGGTCTATGGCAAGGAGGTCGCTGCTAACCATTAACTTGGTATAGCTGGTTCGCAGCAGCGTTAAAAGTCTTTCAATCAGATAGATTTTTTATTGCAGGGAGAGCAAGGCATTGCGATGATGCTCCTGCGCAAGGGCAAGGTCAAGGACATTTACGAGCTCGGCAATGGCAACATTCTGTTCCACTTTTCAGACCGGGTTTCTGCATTTGACGTCAAGATGGCCACGCCCATCCCAATGAAGGGGGAAGTGCTCTGCAGATTCGGGCAGTTCTGGTTTGACACGCTTCAGACTCCGCACCACATGGTAAAGGTGGTCGACAAGGACAAGATGGAGGTCAGGAAGCTTGAAATGATACCTGTGGAATGCGTGGTAAGGGGGTACTTTTATGGCAGTTTTGTCGACCGCCACAGTGACCATCTGGGGAAGGAGCTGCCTTCAGACTTCAAGCCTCTCCTGGCGTCAAAACTGCCGCGGCCCATTTTCGACCCGACGACAAAGTCAGAGGAGCACGACATGCCGATAGGCAGGCAGGAAGCAATCTCGGCGGGTATCTTGTCTGGCAAAGATTATGACTACCTCGAAAAGACGTCAATATCGCTCTATGAAAAAATGAGCAAGATCGTAGAGCGAGCCTGCTTTATCATCGCAGACGTCAAGTTCGAGTTTGGCAGGAATGAGCAAGGCGACATTGTCCTAGGAGACTCGCTCGGACCCGACGAGTACAGGCTCTGGCTCAAGACCGACTATCAGCCCGGCAAGATACAGGAAAGCTATGACAAGCAGCTCTTGCGCGACTGGCTCATCAAGATAGGATTCAAGGACAAGGTGGACCGACTTGCCAAGGAGGGCAAGAAGCCCGAATCGCCCGAGGTGGCGCCTGAAGTGGCAAGCGAGCTCAGCCGGCGATACATCATGGCCTACGAGCGCATTAGCAGCCGCAAGTTATAGCTCAATTTCAGACTTGCTTTTACCCCTTTTTGGCTAGCTTGCACGCTCAAAACGGCCGTACCGGTTAGCATTGGCGTCGCAGGGCCGATATTCGCAATAATTATTTGATGGTTATCAGCAACATCATAGCGATAGCATAGAGCTATTAAACCTATGACTAGACTAGTTATATGCAGATATGTATCATAACAACATGACAATAGTTAGAACATTTAACAAATTGGGCAAAGCTATCTGATCGCCGCCTTTTACTATGCCCGTTCAATTTTGATGTCGTAATGGCTGAAACACTGTTCCAGAAGGACGTCAGGATAAGAAGGGTGACCACGCTTGGCTATCCTGCGGCCCGGGCGCTAAATGAGCCTGTCAGGATAAAAATCCTTGAAATCTTGAGCCACAAGGCAATGTCTGCCGATGAAATCGCCAAGGGGCTTAGCAGCTTTGGTTACAATAGGGCGACAACTACTATTAGGCATCACTTGGACACCCTGAAGGGCGCTGGCCTGATTGAAGCCACCCGGATGGTTGAGGTGAGAGGCGCTGTGATGAAGTACTATGCCACAACTCTTCGTGCGTTCAGCTTCGATGCGCCGGATCTCGAAAAACACGCCAAGCTCGTCGACGACGCCGGTACCAAGCTGGTCAAGGTTTTGAAAGTCGTGCTTGAAGACAAGAAATTTGTCGCGGCATTTGCCGGAAAGGATGCTTGCAGCCAGTGCAAGGGCGACCACTACAAAGAGTACGCCGCACTGGAAATACTGAATGCTGCGTTGGCAAAAGCGATGGAAAGAAAAGAGTACGCGGAAATGGTTGCAGGAAAAGAGCAGCCCAAAAAATAGCTATTCGACGGTAATCCTGAATATCCCCTTTGCGTCCTTGTCCTGCAGCATCTTGACCATCTTCCTTGGAACGTCAGAAGATGCCCTGTCGCACCTTACCGACATTGTGCGTGGGCAGACAAAGCTCGTCTTGCGTATCACGATGTCGTGGGGGTTTTGCAGGGTAAACCGCTCGTCGCCTTTGCCGGTTATCACGAAGGATTCACTGCCTACCATTATCTGTATCGTGACGACAGAGTCGTTTGATTTTAGCCTGCGACTTAGAGTCTCGTCTAGGTTGGCGCAAGCCTTGCTCGCCCGCACCCCTATTATGCAGTCGCCGCTCAACGTCAGGTGATCGTCCTTGGTTATCTCGACGGTCTTGCCGTGTAGCGACTGGACGTTTGGGTGGCCGTAAAACGTCACTTCGTCCTGAACCATACGCGAGTCCCTTGATTGGAACGATATTAAAATCAAGCTTGCATTGCTTTTGGGCAAAGCCCTCATAGTTAGGCTTAAATGGAACATTACAAAAAATGTAGATTGAATTGTTACCAGCAGCAGCGGGCTATGACCGAGCCATTACCGTATTTTCGCCAGACGGCAGGCTTTACCAGGTGGAATACGCGATTGAAACCGTCAGACGCGGGACACTTGCATTAGGCATCAAGAGCATAGACGGCGTAATCCTTGCAGTAGAAGAAAAGGCAAGAAAGCTTCAGATATCAAACGTGACCCAAAAGATCTTCCAGGTCGACGATCACATTGGCGTAGCTGCAGCAGGCTATATCCCAGACGCGCGCACGCAGGTCGACCACGCACGGTTCTTTGCCCAGAGCAACAGGCTGATCTATGACGAGCCGGTTGATGTCGAAGGCGTTGCAAAGAATATTGCAGACATGGCCCAGCAGTTCACGCAGTACGCAGGCGTAAGGCCGTTTGGCGTTGCGCTGATACTTGCAGGAGTTGACAAGAACGGCTCCGCGCTGTTCCTGACAGACCCTAGCGGCACTTACATCGGCTACGACGCAGTGGCAATTGGCGCTGGCAGCGACCAGGTGACAGAATTTCTGGAAAAGAGCTACAAAGCCGACATAGCGCTTGACGAAGGCGCTGCGCTTGCAATCGAATCCATCTATCTGGTGAGCGAGGAAAAGACGGGCACGAGGCACCTAAAGATGGCCATAATCGACAACAAGACAAAGACGATGCGCAAGATAGAGGACGAGGAGATAGAGAGATACGCTTCGATGGCCAGAGATAGGACCACGAAGCGAGGCGCCTGATAAAATTATAAGGAATAGCTGCCTAGCTGAATTTCACAATGGTAGCGAAAATAGGCGCCATGGCTCCAAACCTGGAAGTTTCCAGCTGGGTACATGGCAAGCCCACCAACATTGACAAGGAAAAAGGCAATGTGGTTCTGGTTGAAGTTTTCCAGGTCAACTGCCCCGGCTGCTTCCTCTATGGAATCCCGGAGGCAATAGACATTTACAAAAAGTACAAGGACAGGGGGCTGACCGTCCTTGGCATGGCAACCGCCTTTGAGGACTATGACAAAAACACTCCTGAAAATCTGGAAAAACTGGTCACCACCGGCGAAGTCATCGGCGAGACATACCGGGCACTGGCGCAGTATGGTCAGCTAAAGGATGGCAACAAGCTGCCATACAAGATGCCATTTCCAGTTGGCATGGACATACTAAAGAAAGAGTCCGGCCAGATGGCAGACAGCAAGATAATGGACTTTATCGAGGCCAATATTCCTGACTTTAGATCATACACAGAAAAGGACAAGCAGGTGCTGGTTGAGCGAGTAAAACAATACCTGAGATCAAAGGAGTACTCTGCCAAGACCTTTGAAGAGTATGCCCTGCGGGGGACTCCGTCGAGCATCCTCGTCGACAGGAAGGGCATATTGCGTTCTACGTTCTTTGGATCAAATGGCTTTTTAGAAGGTGCAGTTGAAGAGCTGCTGAAAGAATAATGTCTGATCTCTGGGTTGCAATACCGGACTCTTCGCTTTCAGACGAGCAGACAAGGCGCGACAAGAGCGTCAAGATCGCACAGTTTGCGCGCGCCTGCTCTATCTTCAGGGTAAAGAGGATATACATCTACCACGACTCGCTGTCACAGTTTGAAATGGACGACCCGGATTTGCTCAAAACGATCCTGCGATACCTTGACACTCCCCAGTACCTGCGCAAGATCCTGTATCCGAGGATGCATCAGCTGGAATACGCCGGTATACTGCACCCGATCAAGGCGCCGCACCACCGGCCCCCGGAAGACATCAAGCATGTCAAGGCCGGCGACGTGCGCACAGGAGTCATCGCGAAGGTCAAGGGGCAGCTGTTTGTTGAGGTTGGGCTTGGGTCGCTTGTGCCGTTTGTTGGCCAGGGTTTTGAAGGCAAGAAGGTGAATGTCAAGTTCACCTCGCCATACCCAAGCCTGAAGGCGATTGAGGCTACAGAGGAGGACATTTTCGAGTATTGGGGCTACGAGGTAAAAGAGGTACCGTCGCTTGGCAAGCTGCTTGGAAGCGCGGAAAAGATCGAAGTCGTCATCACGTCAAGGAAGGGCAGCTACTTCAAGAATGTAGAGGCCAAGTTTGCAGAGCGCGCCAAAAATGCGCAGAACATTCTAGTTGTATTTGGAGCGCCAAAGCATGGCGTGCACGACATCCTTGCAAAGGAAGGCACAAGCACCAAGCCATACGAATTTGTCGTCAACATGTTTTCGAACCAAGGCACGGAGACCGTCAGGCTGGAAGAAGCTGTGCTTGGAACTTTGGCAATACTCAACAACTTTTTGCCGCCAAGCGATCGCTCTGCTCACTTCAAATAACTTATTAAAGGGACAGCCAGAGTGATGCGGTATCTATGGGTCATCGCAAGTATAGTGCTCCGAGGAGGGGTAGTGTTGCCTTCAGACCAAGGGCAAGAGCTAGGAGCCTTGAGGCAAGAGTTAGAACCTGGCCTCAGCTCGCAGCAGAAAAGAGCTCTCTTTCAGGATTTGCAGGTTTCAAAGCTGGCGGTATTCATGTACTGACAATTGACGACAGAGAAAAGACACCGAACTTTGGCAAGCAGCTGCTCAACCCGGCAACTGTAATCGCGACACCGCCAGTCAGGGTGATCGGCATCCGCGGCTACAAGAAGGACCTCTATGGTCAGCATGCAATTTTTGACGTTTATGCCAAGGACCTGCCAAAAGAGCTGCCGCGCAAGTTTGACGCCAAGACCAGCGATGAAGCCTTTGCAAAGGCGGAAGGCCTGCTTGGCAGCGCAAGCGCCGTCATGGCAATAGTTGCAATTTCTCCAAATTCCGTACACCTCTCTCAAAAGACCCCGTTTGTTTTTGAAATGGCAGTTTCTGGCAAGGACGCAAAGTCGCAATATGATTATGCAAAGAGCGTCTTTGGCAGGGAGGTCAAGGCAAGCGACATTTTCCAGGTTGGACAGAATGTTGACGTTTTTGGCATCACCCGCGGCAAGGGAATTGAGGGCCCGATCACAAGGTTCGGGGTCAAGAGGAAGCAGCACAAGTCAAGAAAAAGCGTCCGCGCCGTAGGAACACTGGGTCCTATCTCTCCTGCGGTGGTCATGTACACAGTTCCTAGGCAGGGCCAGAGGGGATTCCACCAGAGGACAGAATACAACAAGCGCATACTTGGCATGTCAAACACCGAAAAGGACGGGCAGAATTCGATAAACCCGTCAGGAGGCTTCAAGCACTTTGGGCTTATCAAGGGCGACTACATCATAGTCAGGGGCTCGGTTCCAGGCGTTCCAAAGCGCCTGATCAAGATGAGGCACCCCATACGCAATGTTCGCAAGAAGGTACTCGAGCCAAAGGTTCTGGAGGTTGTCGTTCAATAATGAAGGCCAAAGTCATTGCAACAACCGGCGAGGACGCAGGCGAAATCGAATTGCCTGTCGTATTTGACACTCCTTACAGGCCAGAAGTGATCCACAAAGTCTACGTGAACCTGCTGTCACACTCGTACCAGAAGCAGGGTCGCTATCCTGCTGCCGGCGAAATGGTGAGCGCAGAATCGCGCAACACCGGCCTTGGCATTGCAAGGCTTGCAAGGGCTCGAGGCGAAGGTTTCCCGAGGGCAGGCCAGGCGGCAAGTGTGGCAGGCGTCAGGCACGGCAGAGTTGCCCACCCGCCAGAGTCCTGGAAGATAATTTACAAGAAAATCAACCACAAGGAAAGGCAGCTGGGGCTTTGCTCTGCAATAGCGGCGACTGCCAGAAAGGAGCTGGTAGAGCAGCGCGGCCACAAGATAGGCGACAAGGTGAAACTTCCGATAATTGTTTCAAACGACATTGAACCAATCACCAAGACCAAAGACCTGAAAAAGGCGCTGCTGGACCTCGGCCTTGGAGATGACATTGCACGCGCAGGAGTGACGCGGAAAGCGCAGTCTGGCACCGCAAGGCGCAGGGGCAGACCTGCGAGATCGGGCACGAGCGCTCTCATCGTGGTCGGCAACGACTCAAAACTGATCGCACTTTCACAGTCCATATCAGGAATTGACGTAAAGCGCGCCAAGGACGTGAGCGTTATTGACCTGGCGCCGGGCTCAAAGCCAATAAGGTTGACGATATTCTCGCAAAACGCGATTAACCAGCTGAAGAGTTTGCAGGCACCGATGCACAAAGTAATGGAGCTGATCAACAAATGAGCGAAGACACAACAACAAAGGCAACTGCAGCGGCAGAGCCCAAGAAGGAAGCGCCAAAGAAAGAGGAGAATGCAACAGCGGCACCGACGAGCGGCATGACCGCCGATGAAGCGACGGCTCTGATAATTGCGCCCTATGTCACTGAAAAGACGTTCAACCAGATAGAAAAGGAAAACAAGCTGGCGTTCATTGTGGCGGAAAGAGCAAGCAAGAAGGAGATAATGGAGGCCATCCAGATCCTTTACGAAGCTGAAGCAACAGAGGTCAACACCGCCCGAACAATACGGGGCAAAAAGGCGTTTGTAAGGTTCAAGGCGCCTGAAGGGGCAAGGGAGCTAGCAACAAAGCTGGGACTGGTGTAGTAGCGTGATTTTCTCGTTAGATTTAAAAGTGGTCTGCCGAACAAGGAGTGAGTGATCTAGTTGGTACGTGAATTCAAGTTCAGAGGTTACACTCCTGAACAGCTGCAGTCGCTGTCAATAGAGAACCTGCTGCCACTTCTCAATTCAAGGCAGCGCAGGTCGCTTGACAAGCGCGTCAGCACTTACATGAATGACGACAAGAGGAAACTGCGCGAAAAGGTCAAGCTCGCCAGAGAGGGCAAGCTCAAGGGCAACTTGAGAACGCACACTCGCGACATGATAATTCTTCCCGACATGGTCGGCCTTACTATTCACGTTCATAACGGCAAAGAATTTGCACAGGTTAATATCAAGCCGGAAATGATTGGACATTACCTTGGAGAATATGCAATAACCAACAAGCGCGTGCAGCATGGAGCGCCAGGTGTCGGAGCCTCTAGGTCGAGCCTGTACGTCCCATTGAAGTGATTGATATGCCACAATTTGGTTACGCTTTTCAAAATTACGTCAAAACAAAGCACGTGCGCGCATCAATAAGGGAGAAGGACATATCGCACAAGCACTCGCGCGAAATCGCCGTCGCCATCAAGGGCATGTCGATTGAAAAGGCGCGCGAATTCCTCGAAAATGTCATCGCCCGCAAGGAAGCCGTCCCATATAGGCGCTATAACATGGAAGTGGCGCACAGGTCAAACATCCGCGACGGATTTTTTGCCGGCAGGTTCCCTGAAAAGGCGGCCGGCGAATTTCTGAAACTTTTGGACAACCTTGAATCAAATGCAGAATACAAGGGCATGGACCTTGACCGCTTGCGCATCGTGAGCGCCGCGGTGCACAAAGGCACCAAGCTCCAGCGGTTTCAGCCGCGTGCAATGGGAAGATCCAGCCCAAAATATGATATTCTGGTTCACGTTGAACTTGTGGCACAGGAGACAAGAGGCGAAGAATAACGAGCGCAGTCAAGAACGTAATCAAGAACAACTTCCGCAACATGGAGCTTAACGAGTTCCTAGCCGCAGCTCTCAAGGACGCCGGGTATGGCGGAGTTGAAGTGCAAAAGACTCCAGTTGGCGCAAGGATTACAGTCTATGTCACAAGGCCTGGTCTTGTCATTGGCAGGAAGGGTACCGGTATCAAGGACCTTATGGCAAAGCTCGAACAAAAGTTCGGCCTCCAGAACCCACAGATTTCAGTGCTTGAAGTTACCAACCCCGAACTGAACCCGCACATCATGTGCAACAGGATTGCGCAGCTTATCGAGCGCGGGACCGCGTTCAGGCGAGCAGCAATGTGGTCCCTCAACACGATAATGAACGCTGGCGCACTTGGCGTTGAAGTCGTGATTTCGGGTAAGCTACGAACGGAACGCGCTCACTTTGAAAAACATACCATAGGCGTCGTGCCAAAGAGCGGCTACATTGCCGGCCAGATAGTGACGACAGGCGTCTCTTACGTTTTGACAAAGATGGGCCTAATGGGCATACAGCTTAGGATTGCATCCAGGGCTGCCCTGCCGCAGGAATTCGAATTAAAGAACGGATCGGCTGGCGCGCAGGCCGCGGCCGCATCACCGGCAGCTTCTCCAGATGAAGGATCAGCTGGTGCGGCAAAAGCAGTTCAACAACCACAAGGAGGCAAACAAGATGGCCAGGCTTAAGCTCAAGACTCTGCGCGAAATGAACGACAAGGACTTTGCAGACAAGCTCGCTGAGCTGAAAGCGGATCTTGCCAAGCTGAAACTGGAAAAGTCAAAGGGCACACTTAAGAAGCAGACAGGCAACATCAAATGGCTTCGGCGCGATATTGCACGCATGATGACTCTTCTTAACGAAAGGAAGGCTAAAAAATGACGAGCCCTGAAAACGTGCTTGTACACGAGATCATCGGCCTTGGTGCAAGGATAGTCGAGTCGACAGACCCTACACTTGAGGGCGTCACCGGAACAGTGATCTTTGAAACTAAAAACATGATATCCATACGGACAGATTCTTCAGTAAAACAAGTCGCGAAAAATGCAGCGAAAAAAATTGAGCTCACAACGCACTCTGGCGTTTGCTTTATAAGTGGTCCTTCAATGATAGGAAGACCTGAGGATCGTATATCGCGATTAAATAATTAGTGATGATTTATGGTTAGAAATATTGGTGTTTCCGTTGTCTCCCCGCGCAAAACATGCGAGGACGATCTCTGCCCGTTCCACGGCATCCTGTCGGTAAGGGGCAAGCTGCTGACCGGCATCGTGTCAAGCGCCAAGGCGCCCAAGATGGTGGTCGTGTCAAGAGAATACCCGCGTCCTACGCCAAAGTTCAAGAGGTTCCAGAGGAGCAGGTCAAAGGTGCACGCATACCTCCCATCCTGCGTCGACGTAAAGGAAGGGGATGAAGTCAGAATAGCCGAATGCAGGCCGCTTTCAAAGACAGTTTCATTCGTAGTAATTGAGGTGAACAACAAGGATGGCAGCGGGAACTAAGTCAAGGGCAGTTTCGGCAAAGGGCGTCGAAGAGTTCCGTCCGTACATTACAAGAGTTCTTCCAGTCACTGCAGAGCTTGTATGTGCTGACAACACCGGCGCCAAGGTCTTGCGCATTGCTATGGTCAATAGATACAAGGGCAGGCATTCCAGGCAGCCGTCAGCAGCAGTTGGAGATTTTGTTACGGTCACGGTTAAGAAGGGGCCTGCAGAGCTACGCAAGCAGGTTTTCGGCGCGGTAATCGTCAGGCAGAAATACCCGATAAGGAGGCTCAACGGCGTTCGCGTTGCCTTTGAGGATAATGCCGCAGTCCTTGTGACTCCTGAAGGCGAGATCAAGGGCACAGACATCAAGGGGCCGGTGGCTGCAGAAGCTGCCGAAAAGTGGCCAAGGATAGCCAACTTGGCGGGAATGATAGTATAGGTGGAAATTATGGCAGACATTAATCCAAAACTCATTCACGTTTCAAAGCACCAGCGCGACAAGATGCTTGGCGCTTCACTCGCAGACGAGCTGCGCGAGCAACACAAAAAGAAAACCTTGCGCGTAGTAAAAGGTGATTCGATCATGGTCGTGCGCGGCGAATACAAGGGGCGCGGAGGCAAAGTCGAAGATGTGGACACAGAACGCGGCACGCTCCATATTGAAGGCATGCAGAGGGAAAAGATCAGGGGAGGGCAGGTCAAGGTCCCGATTCATGCTTCAAACGTCAAGATAACCAGTCTGAACCTTGAAGACAAGTACAGGTCAAACAGGCTGCAAGGCGGCGGCAAACCACAGGCAGCGGAAAAGAAAGAGGAAAAAGAGGAGAAAAAGGAAATAGCTACCAAGAAAACAGCAAAGGAAGAGAAAAAGAAAGAGGAAGTTAGCGAATAATGGGAAAGAAAGGCGGCGACACTAGAGTAAAGAGGCAGATGGCCCCGACCTTCTGGGCTATCAAGAGAAAGGAGAGCCAGTTTGTCCTGAGAGTCAAGCCTGGGCCCCATCCAAAGCACAGGTCGTACCCGCTTGGAATGGTGCTCCGCGACGTGCTCAAGGTGACAAGCACGATGCATGAAGCTGAAAGAGTTTTGAATGCAGGCAAGGTGAAAGTCGATGGCGTAGTAAGGCGCGACTCGAACCTTGCAGTAGGGCTTATGGACGTGGTAGAGCTTGCAACAGGCCAGGCGCATCGCATGGTCCCAAAGAACTCGGCGCTCTTGGATTCAGTTGCAATTGAAGACTCTGAAAAGGGATTGAAACTGGTTAGGGTCACAAGCAAGACGACCATCAAGGGCAAAAAGATTCAGTACGGATTTCACGATGGCAAGACGCTGATAAGCGACCAGAAGCTTAAGGTTGGCGACACGTGCGTCATCAACCTGCCAAAGGTACAGGTCAAGAGCCACATTGCCTTTGAGAAGGGTTCTACCGCGCTCATTATCACTGGCGAAAATGCGGGCACGGTAGGCAAGATAGAGGACATTCACGATGGCATATTCTCGCTTCCAAAGAGGGCGCTTGTGTCATTTGACGGCAAGTCGGTAGAACTTCCAGTTGAAATGGTTATGGTTGTCGGAAAGGACAAGCCCGTGATAAAGGTGAATTAGATTGAGCCGGCAACAAATACATGGCATGAAAAAAATAAACGTCGACAAAGTAGTGATAAACATTGGAGTCGGCAAGTCAGGCGAGCCGATTGAAAAGGCAAAGAAGGCGCTGCTCGAATTGACAGGCCAGCAGCCAGCAGTCCGCGGCGCCAAAAAGACCGTCAGGGACTTTGGCATACACAAGGGCGAGCCGATAGGCGCAGTCGTGACGCTGAGGAGGGACGCTGCAATCGAATTCCTAAAGCGCGTCGTTGCAGCAAAAAAGAACGTGCTCAAGGCTTCCTCGTTTGACAATTACGGCAACATTTCACTTGGAATACATGAACACATCGACATCCCCGGGACAAAGTACAACCCCGAGATCGGGATCTTTGGCATGGACGTCAACGTCGTGCTCAGCAGGCCGGGATACAGGATCGCAAGGAAGAGCAGGAAAAGCGCAAAAATAGGTAAGACCCACAGGATAAATAAGGATGACGCTATCGAGTTCTTCAAGCAGGATTATGGAGTAAAGGTGGAATAGGTGCCAAAGCCAAGAGAATACGAAGTGACTGGAAGAAAGAAACTTGCACACGGCAGGGGCACAAGATGGTGCAAACGGTGCGGTTCATATAACGGCCTTATCCGCAGTTACAACTTGATGCTTTGCAGGCAGTGCTTCAGGGAAGTCGCCAACAGCATAGGATTTGCGAAATACGAGTAGGTGGAATGGAGTGCCAGCACTAAACGTCCTGTCAAACCTCTTTACTACCATTTACAACAACGAGTCTAGGAGAAAGAGGGAATGCGTCATAGCCCCCGCAAGCAAGTTCGCAAGCGAAGTGCTGCACGTGATGCAAAAGCACCGCTACATCGGCGAATTCGAGCAGGTGGATGACGGCAGGGCAGGTAAGTTCCGGGTTCAGCTACTGGCCAAGATAAACAAGTGCGGCATTATCACGCCGCGCTTTTCGGTCAAAAAGGGCGCTTACTTTGGCTGGGAGAGGCAGTTCCTGCCGGCATACAGCATGGGCATGCTGCTCGTTTCAACCAGCAAGGGAATAATGTCCCACCACGAAGCGGTATCAGAAGGAATGGGAGGAGTTTTGGTTGGCTACGTCTACTGATCAGGTGATAATGGCAGAGGTAGAAGCGCCGGCCAGCGTCAAGGTCGCAAAGGAAGGCAATACCCTTTCGGTAAAGGGCAAGCTTGGCACGGTAAAGAAGGACTTTACGAAACTTCCTGCCACTATAGCAGTTGAAGGCAACAAGATAACGATCAAGCCCTACGGGTCGCGCAAGCGCGACCTTGCAGTGACTCACACGGCGCGCAGCATAATCGAGAGCATGGTAAAAGGCGTCGAAAAGGGCTACACGTACAAGCTAAAGATCATATTTGCACACTTTCCAATGTCTGTCAAGGTAAAGGGAATGGAAGTCAACGTTGAGAACTTTTTTGGCGAAAGGTCGCCGAGGGTTTCTAGGATAATCGGCGATGCCACCAAGGTCAACGTAGTTGGAGAAGACGTTGTGGTCGAGGGCCCGAGCCTTGAGGACGTTTCGCAGACTGCCGCCAACATTGAATTGTCGACCAGGATAAAGGACAAGGATCAGCGCGTGTTTCTGGACGGGCTATATGTCTACTCTCGCGAAGAGGGCATACAGTAAGCCCAAAGATTTATTTTGTGCTCGGATTTGCTGTAATAATGCGCCGCTGTAGCTCAGCATGGTAGAGCAAATTCGTAGCGCAACATTGTGCTTTGAAGCTCAACTGGCTGTTAACCAGTGGGTCACCAGTTCGAGTCTGGTCAGCGGCGCTACAACTTTTATGGAGAGAAATTGCGATATGTTTTATAGTAAAATCGCGTATTGGTGACCAGCCGTCTTGACCAAAGACATCGAAACACCTCCAGGCGACAGCAAAAAGCTGCCAATCGAAGACCAGCTGAAAGGCAAAACTTTGCAGGTGTACATGTACATGATAAGGAAGAAAGAGCCAGTAGGTGTTAGAGAAGTGCAGCGGGACCTTGGATTTTCGAGCCCAAGCGTGGCAAATTACCACATTGACAAGCTGGTCGAGCTGGCGCTTGTCAGCCAAGACGAATACGGCCGCTACTATGTGGTGCAAAAAGTACAGGTGGGCGTGCTCCAGGCCTTCGTCAACATTGGCGGCCTGACGGTGCCGCGCCTGTCGTTTTTTGCAGCGTTTTTCACTACGATGCTGATCGCGTACATTGTGCTGAGCCTTGACAACCTTAACATCTACGCGATCGGGTTTGCGCTTGCAGGAAGCGTCGCGTTTTGGTTCGAAACAATAAGGGTGTGGATAAAAATGCCGGTCACATGATATTTCAGACCTCGGGTTCTAAAATATCAAATTACGATGATGTCAAGCGCAATCGCGTCTGCAAGCAGGTCCAGATGATGGCTAGCAACCACATAGCCATTCTTGATGTCGCTTGATGCAATCCACCGGTTCGACGAGCTGAAAAGTCGTTCTTTCTTTATCCGCTTTTCAATTTCTTCCACGTCAAGCTCTTTTTCTTCAACCTCTTCAGTTTCTGTGTGTTTGATAGTCAGGAGCACCTTCTTGACAAGCACCCTCCGGCCGAAGCGATGTGAAAAATCGCGTGCGTTTTCGTCAATTTCGACTAATTTTACCTTGATCTGAAGCCTGTTGAGCGCATCCCTGCTCGTAAGGAGCCTCTCGTCAATGAACCTGTCGTAGCTCATATAAGCTTACTCTGAGTCTGAAGTATATTAATGTCAAGCCTTCGTCGGCATAAAATAGTAAAATGCAGTGCCGTCAGACCCGACTCCGCATTCTTTCATTCTTACCTTCATTCCTTCTTTTAGATGCCCCGTGCCAAACGACCCAACAAGCTTGATGCCTGACATTTCCACCAAACCAAAAATCCCTTCCTTGCCCTTGATGTGCGAGCTTGTAAACTCTAGCAGAATTCCGGTTGTTCCTATTTTCTTCAATGATGTCTTTGACAAGCAGTAGGGACAGCGATGAGATGGCGGCCACGCCTTGCCTCCGCACGACGTGCATGTAGGCATCCTGAATTCACCCTTCTTCAAGTGTTCGATGAATTCCTGCAAATCAAGCACCCATAATGATTACCGTGGCTGAAGAGCCTGCCGCTGCAAGGTTGTGGACCAAGCCTACCTTGCACCCATTTACCTGCCTTCTTCCTGCTTTTCCTGCAAGCTGAGACGCGACTTCAGCTACCTGAGCCACGCCTGTCGTCCCGATTGGATGGCCGCAGCCGATTATCCCGCCCCTTGGGTTTATCGCTATTTCGTGCTGGTCTACAAACCTGCCGCCTTCTCCTTTCTTTGAAAACCCGAGATCTTCGTACGCCAATATTTCAAGGATCGTGAATGCGTCGTGCAGCTCTGCAACGTCAATATGTGACGGATTTGTCCGGGACATTTCAAATGCATACCGCGCTGCGCGCTTGGCCGCCTCAATTGTTGTAAGGTCGCCAGTGGCGTTGGCAAAGCTGGCCGAGTTTGTCTGCTGCCCTATTCCCTTTATCCATACAGGGTTGTCCAGCTTCTTTGCCTTTCCTTCTGAAACCAGCAGCACGGCCGACGCGCCATCGCACGGGGCGGAGCAGTCAAGCAGTTTGATTGGGTCTGCAATCTTTTTTGAATTCATCACTTCATTCAGGGTAACTTCCTTCTTGAAAAGTGCTTGTGGATTTCTAGCTGCGTTTTTGTGGTTCTTGACGGAAACTCTGGCCATCTGCTCCTCTGTGGTCCCATGCTTTCTCATGTGAGCCTTCGCAAATATCGCGGCCCAGTGCACAGGAAACATGAACGATCCGCGTGTAATGTCCCACAGCAGCTTGTTGCCTGGGCTGTCTGCCTTTTCTGCGCCAATTATGAGCGCACTGTCGCACAACCCAGATGCAATCATTGCAAATGCAGAAGTAACCGCATTTGTGCCGGAGTTGCACAGGTTGTCTATCCTGTGAGAAACTTTCGGGCGCATGCCAAGCATTTCAGATATTATTGTCGAGCTGTATTGGTCGGTTGCGCAGCTTGAAAACAGAACTGCATCGATCTCCTTTCCAGAAACGCCGTTTTTCAGAATCTCCGCACAGGGCTCGCATGCCAGCTCCAGCAGCGACATCCCAGAATCCTTGGCAAACTTTGAGGTTGCCCATGAAGAGATAGCTACCCTGCGCACTTCAAAAGGTTGACAACATCTCCCTAAATGAACTTTCTGAGTCGCCCACTGGGTTCAGCTGGATTATTGGAAGAGTAATCCCTGCAGACACGAACCTTTCAAGCGATTTTCTGCATTCCTCTCCGCTGCCGCAAATTGCAAGGCAGTCAAGCATCTTGTCCGAAACAAATTTTGCGGCGGCATCCGCGCCGCCCTTGCCGTATTCGGCAGTAATTCCTTCAACTTCATTCCTGAAGCCATTTTCAGACAGGAACTTGCTGTAGTATTGCCCCACTGCAACATAGAACGCAAGGGTCTTTGCAGCGCGTTCACGGGCCTTTTGGGGCTCCTTGTTTGACAGCGCACAGATAAACGACGAAGCAATCTCAAAACTTTTCCCCTTTTTATTTCGCTCAAGGTCTGTCACAGTCTTTTTCAGTTCGTCGAGCGGTCGCAAATAGAGCAACACGCCGTCTGCTATCTCGGAGGCAAGTGAGACCATCTTTTTGTTGACGGCTGCCATAAAGATCGGGAGATGCTTTCTCTGGGGCTTGTGCAGAATCCTGAAATTGTTCACCTTGAAAAATTCGCCGTTGTAATTTACTTTTTCGCCGCTTGCCATCAGCTTCCAGCATTCTACGTATTCTTTCATCCTGCTGGCCGGCCTTTCAAATTTCAGTCCATGCCAGTTCTCCACTATGGCGGCCGTGCTTGCACCGAGGCCGATGATTGTCCTGTCGCCTGAGAGCATGTCAAGCGTGGTTGCCGCCATTGCTACTGTCGCCGGAGTCCTTGCATAGATGCTGATGATTGAAGTGCCAAGCCTGACCATTTTTGTTACTTGGGACAATGCGCCAAGCGTAGCAAAGGATTCGCGCCCCCAAGATTCCGGAACCCATATGGAATCGACGTTATGGTGTGAGTCGGCCATCTTGGCGCACGCAAGAACCTCGTGCATAGATAGCAGCGGGCCGAGGCTGTAGCCTATTTTTCTGGCGGTCATGACATCTCTACAGCCTGCATCTCTTTGGCTGCTTCTTCAATGTCCTTGTGCGAGTCAATTGAGCGCCAGAAAACGTTCTGGTATTTTACTGCCTCGAGCTTTCCTTGCTTTGCCAGCGCAGGCAGGGCAGTCACTTCTATGTTACCCTTCTCTGGCAGGTACCTGAATATCTCTTGCGTAAAGTGGTACACGCCAGCATTGATCCACTTATCTTGGATCTCAGGCTTTTCAACAAACCGAAGCACCTTGGAGTTCCTGTCCAGCTCGACCACGCCAAAGGGGCTGTGAAGCGGCACAAGCGCGATGGCGTGCGACCCGGCAACATGCAATCTATTTGGGTCAAGCTCGGTAAGAACGTCACCGTTTAGCATGAAAAACGATTCCTGACCAGAAAGAAAGTTTTTGGCATTTTTTAGCGCGCCGCCGGTCCCAAGAGGCTCATCTTCAACCGAATATGCTATCTTGGCTCCGAACTTGCTCCCATCGCCAATATGGTCAAATATCTGCTCCCTCATGTAGCCGACACACATGACAAAATCCTTGACGCCGAATTTCGTGAGCCACCTTACCTGCCACTCGATAATCGGAACGTTGAGGACCTCTATCATAGGTTTGGGCCTCTGGTCAGTCAGCGGCTTTAATCTCTTGCCAAAGCCGCCTGCAAGAATGACTGCTTTCATGATAACCAACAGTCGCCCGGTTCGTATAAAACGTTATCATGACGGTGTTTTCGGTTCATTGTTTGTAAGGAGCCAGTGGACCTCTTGGTAGCATTCTTTGCACATGTCCTCACCCTCGGTGTGGTCGCACTGGTAGACTTTGTCAGTGTCAACGCCGCACCGGTCGCATTTCATTTTTGAGCCGGCTCTTTGCCTTTTGCATCGACTGTTTTTCTGTCGATTGCTACTTTCCACGCGCCCAGACCTATCAGGATGGCGCCCGTTGCCATCGTCGAGCTTATCGTGCGAATTGTGCCTGAGTCTTCAGATGCAAGCGCGCCCTGCGCGATGAGGGCAAGCATTCCTGCGATGATCAGGCCACCGTTCACGAACAAAAGCGCTGAAACTATGAGTGCATGCTCTTTCCGCGCGATTACAAACCCGATTATTGACATTACTACTGCGCCTCCGCCAAGTGCGCCGCCCCTCACGGCTTCGTCAAGCGGCAAAAACCCTTTCCCGTCTGGAGAGGATATCGCAGCCGCGGTGTCTGTGCCATAGACTATCAAAAGTATCAGCGAGGCGATAAGAAGGCCTGTTGCAATTGCCTTGCTCATATGAGTAATAATTCATAATCAGATTTAATAAACGTACTCCACTTGCAGTACCTGTGCCCGCAGATGTCAAGGATTTGCTGTATTCTGCCATAAACGAGATAGGCAGGGAAAAGATCCGGATGGATGTTGCTTCTGATGTCGATGTCTGCGCAAAATATTGTATTGAAATTTTCAACAAATGTAGTGGCAGGCTGGGTTCTGAAGCAAACGACGAAACACTTGCGACATTGTGCGAGGCGCTGCTTCATTTCATGCTTACAACATCTCTTCTGCCGTCTGAAAGAAAGGTCTGTATGCGGAGTCTGGATCTCGATGTAGTTATTCCCTCCACGCGGATATTGGCCAAGAGCCCTGACAAGTCGCTTGTAATACAGGTGATAAGGGGAAAGGACCTTGCCGCAAAGGTAAAGCAGGCCGAATCTGTGCAACCGTACCGTGAAAATATCTGGCTCGTATCAGCAAAGCAGCTGCAGACAAATCATAGAAACTACCACCTTAGCTCTGGAAGTTTTCCCTACTCACGAATTATTTATGACATCAGCGCATTCCTTTCAGAAAAGGGCGATCGCGGCTTGAAACTACTACACGGACAGTAGGCTGTCCAGATCTATTGCTTTTTCAAGCATTTTTCCAATGGCAGCGTGATTTGCGCCTTTTGAGAAGGGTAAGGTTGCCAGAACCTGAATGCCTGTCAGCCTTTCTATCATTTCTGGCGCTTTTCGCTCTGCAATGCCTGGGTTTTTTGGCATTTTGTTGACAATTATGCCCTTGATGCTGATGCCAAATTCCTTGCAGGCCATTACAGTGAGCAGGGTGTGGTTGAGCGTTCCTATCACCGACGTCGTAACGATTACGGCTGGCAGGCCTGCCCTCTTTGCAAAATCTGCGACAGACTCGTTTTCTGTCAGCGGCACCATTATCCCGCCGATGCCTTCGACTATCATGAAATCATGCTTTTTTGCGATGTTCTGCAGCACTCGCAGCGCCTTTTCAATGCTGGCTGGAGGCTCGCGTTTAAGCTGCGAGGCAAGAAGAGGGGAGGCCGCCACAGAGCAAAAGAAAGGATTCAGCTCGCTGTCAGAGTCCTCAACACCCGCGGCCAATGCAAGAGTCGCGGTGTCTCGAGACCGGTATTTTCTTGAAAATGCCCTGTCTGCGGTGGCAAATGGCTTCATAACACCAACATTGACTTTTCGCTGTCTCAAGGCCCATGCAAGCCCGGCGGCTAATGCAGTCTTGCCCACTCCTGTTCCAGTCCCTGTTATGAATACGCCGCGCATGGAAATATTATTAGAGCCATGGCGGGCACTTGCATTTAACTGATGAGCCTGAAAGACGCCGACAAAGAGTTCGTCTGGCACCCATATACCCAGATGAGCGACTGGGACAAGTGGAACAACAGGGTAATTGTGAAAGGCGAGGGGTTTTACCTCATCGACAGCGAGAGCAGGAAATACCTCGATGGCATTGCCAGTATGTGGTGCAACGTATGGGGCCACGGCCAGAACAAAGTTGTTGAGGCAATGACAAAGCAGCTGAAAAACCTGCAGCATTCCACACTGTTTGGGCTTGCCAGCGGCCCGTCGGTGCAGCTTGCTGAGAGACTCGTAGGGCTGGCAAGGGGTATGGACAGGGTGTTCTACACGGACAATGGCTCTACCGCAATTGAGGCTGCGATGAAGATGGCATTGCAGTACTGGCGCAACAAGGGTAGAGACGCAAAAATAGAATTCATCTCGCTAGAGCACGGGTACCACGGCGACACGATCGGCGCCATGTCCGTGGGCTACATTGAGAACTTTTTTGGCGCCTACAAGCCCTTGTTGACCAGAGTGCACAGGGCTCCAAGCCCCCTTCTTTACAAAAGTCGGTTTGAGGATGAACGCGATCTTGCAGAGTGGTGTCTTGAGAAAACAGAAAGGCTTCTCAAAAAGCGCGGGGACAGATTTGCCGCAATGATTATGGAAAGTGGCGCGCAGATCGCTGGAGGCGCGATCATTTACCCGGCCGGCTACCAGAGAAAGGTCGCCAAACTATGCAAAGACAATGATGTATTGCTGGTGCTGGATGAAATTGCGACGGGGTTTGGCCGCCTTGGCAGCATGATCGAATACCTCGCCCAGAGGTCGGAGCCAGATATTGTGTGCTTTGGAAAAGCCCTGACTGCGGGATACTTTCCACTTGCAGTTACGCTGACTACGGATCGCATCTTTAACGCGTTCCTTGGAAAATATTCTGAAAACAAGCATCTTTGCCATGGGCACACTTTTACCGGCCACCCAGTAGGGTGCGCAGCCGCGCTGGCAAATATCGAGCTTTACGAAAAACGTAACCTGATACAACAAATCAATGCAAACACAAGGTACGTAGCATCAAGATTGCTTGAATTTGCAAGATCGCCTATAGTGACAGATATCCGGCACAAAGGTCTGCTGGCTGGGATCGAGCTTGCAAGAAACAACAAGCCGATTATTACGCTGAAAAACAAAGAAAGAATAAACTACTTCATAATGCAAGAGTCGTTGAAGATGGGGGTGCATCTGCGGTCTCTCGGTAATATCCTGATGGTGATCCCTCCACTTGCGATTGGGAGAAGAGACCTTGAGAAGCTGCTTGATGTGCAGCTAGAGATATTGAGAAAGGTGGAGAGACTATCTTAGCTGCCTCAACTCTTTGTACAGCGTAGCTTTTGAGACGCCCAGATTCCTGGCTATTTTTGCCTTTGAGTGGTTCTCTGCAAGCAGAGTGAACAGCTGGTTCTTGTCTATCACTTTTTGAGGCCGGCCTATGTCTTTACCTGCGGCTCTGGCTCTCTCCATGCCGTCTTTTGTTCTCTGCACAAGCATTTCGCGTTCTCTTTCTGCAACCCACGTCAGGATGCCAATCATCAGTTTCCTGACGCTTGGTTCTGTTGTCTGCAGGAACGACTCCCTCGGAGAACAGGAGATTAAAGGGGCGTACTGCTCTATCGCCTTTATCGCGTCAAGTGTGTCCCAGAAGGTTCTGCCAACTCGCGACAGCTCGTAAACTAGTACCGCGTCGACTCCTGCCGTCTTGACAAGCTCGAGCAATTCTTGAAACCCGCGCCGCTGTGTTGCAGGGACCTTGCCGCTGACGGCAGAATCTTCAAAAAAGTCAAGGATCTGGTAGCTGTTTTCCGTGGACCACCTCTGAAGAGCTAGCTTTTGGTTTTGCACTGTCTGCTCTTCGGTGCTTACCCGGAGGTATGCAAAGGCGTATTTCATAAGTCTGAATGCATAAAATGGCTTAACAAGGACGTTGTCAATGAAGTGCGATAAACTGTTCAAAAAGGGTAATTGCAGTAAATGAACACCTGCTCGTGCAAGCAGACAAAATCGAAGGTAAAAAAAGGGCATATTTTTGACCAATCCAGAAATGGGTCCTTTTTTGCACGGTTGTGCAAGGGTCAACAAAATGGCGGTTTCCGCCGTTTCTGTCCGCGGTTGACGGTCAAAAACGATCTAGCAACATTTCGACTTTTTGCACGCAAAACATGGGCTCCCGACGCTATTTTTTGGCCAGTTATTGATAGACGGCTTTTGAGCGTGATCTTCGATATATATTGCTAAACTCGAATTATGAAATATCGTGTTTGGGGTGACAGTTGTTAACCAAAGTTTTAATTACCAGTTTACAACTCGACTGACCTGATGGCCGATTCAGCATTTATCCGCGGTTGCATGAATAAAGTCCTCGCAGGCGGTTCTATCACCTTTGATGAAGCCGAACAGCTGCTTTCAACTGACGATGTCATGGCGCTTGCCGACTGCGCCAATACCATAACCCGGTCATTTAACGGCAATGGGGTGGATGTCGAAGCTCTGATAAACGCGAAATCTGGCAGGTGCCCTGAGGACTGTTCGTTTTGCGCGCAGTCATCATTCTACGACACCGGGATTACAAAATACCCGTTATTGTCAAAGGAAGTACTGGTTGAAAAAGCAAAGAAGGCCAAGGAGTCAGGGGTTGCCAGCTTCTGTCTTGTTTGCGCTTACAGGGCTCCACCGGAAAAGGACTTCCAGCAGATCTGCGAAACTATCACAGAGATCAGGTCTAGGGTGGACATTGAGGTCAATGTTTCGCTTGGCTTCATGACCCCGGCGAGGGCGCGCAGGCTGAGGGAGCTCGGGGTAAAGCGCTACAACCACAACCTGGAAGCTTCAGAGAGCTACTTTTCCAAGATATGCAAGACTCACGACTTTGCTGACAGGGTTAACACTGCAAGAATCGTAAAGGAGGCAGGCCTTGAGCTGTGCTCAGGCGGCATAATAGGAATGGGCGAGAACAAAAAGGAGAGGCTGGAGCTGGCATTCTCGCTTGCATCCCTGGGCCCTGAGGAAGTTCCAATAAACATCCTCATTGGCAGAGAGGGAACACCGATGGCTGGCTTTGAACCGATCGACCCGCTTGAGGCGATCAAGACGATTGCAGTATGGCGCTTTATCATGCCTAAGACTATTCTCAAGATTGCCGGCGGGCGAGAGGTGCACCTCAAGGAGAAGGACAGGCTTGCGCTCAAGGCTGGTGCAAACGGCATAATCACCGGCGGCTACCTCACGAGCGGAGGAAACGCGCCAAACAAGGACATCGCGATGATAAAAGAGATTGGCCTCAAAGCATAAGACAGCCTTTGTCGGCGAGCGGCTTGATTCTCTCGAAAAGAACGATCTTTACCGTCGCATGAGAACAGTTGTGGTGAAGGGACCGACAGCAATGGTCGACGGCAAGGAGACCATCCATCTCTGTTCAAACGACTACCTCGGGTTATCGCGAAACAGACAGGTCATCAAGAAAGCCGTTGAAGCGCTACATGAGGTTTCGCAGTGCAGCTCGCGGCTCATCGCCGGGAACCACCCAAAAATCATGAAGCTAGAAGGCTTGCTTGCAGACCACCGCAGGACAGAATCCGCGCTAGTCTATCCAACCGGCTATAGCGCTAACTTGGGCGCAGTTACGGCTATTGCACACAAAAATTCAACTATATTCAGCGACGAACTGAACCACGCAAGCATAATAGACGCATGCAGGCTGAGCGGCGCCACTATCCAGGTCTTCCGGCACAACGATACCAATCATTTGCACGAACTGATACACCAGACAAAGGGCTGCAAGATCGTGATAACCGAAGGAATCTTTAGCATGGACGGTGACACGGCAAGGCTGCAAGAGATATCCACAATAGCAAAAGAAAATGACGCGATAACAGTGGTCGACGACGCGCACGGCGACTTTATCTTTGGGCCCGGATTTTCGGGCGTTCCTGCCGAATTCAAAGCAGATGTCGACATACACATCAGCAGCATGAGCAAGGGCCTTGGCTGCTTTGGAGGTTATGTAGCCACCGCTGAGCCTGTGAGCGAGCTGTTAATCAATACGTCAAGACAGTTCATCTACACCTCTGCGCTGCCGGGTCACCTGTGTTCTGCCGCCATTGCAGCAATCCCTCTCGCCAAAAGGGGCAATTTGCAGAAAAAACTCTACAGGAACATCGGCTATTTCACAAACGCGATGAAAAAGCTTGGGTTTGTTCTTGGAGGTTCGTCAAGCCAGATAATTCCTGTCATGATAGGCCCGGAGAAGCTGGCAGTAGAATTTTCAAAAGAGCTGCTAAGGCAGGGTGTTTTCGTTCAGGCAATACGGTACCCGACAGTCAGGAAAGGTTCTGCGCGTCTTAGGGTTTCGCTTACTGCAATGCACGTCCAAAAGCACTTGGACGCTGCAGCTGGCGCGTTTGAAAAAGTAGGCAGAAAAACAGGCGTCCTCTAGTGATGTTGCTAAACTCGAGTTTAGCAACAAAGTTAATTAACATACAGTTTGCAATATTTGTGTGCATGCAAAAGAATTCGCGTTCAAGCTAAAGCTTTCAGACGAGCAGAGCAGGGAACTTGTAACCTATCTTAACTCGCTTTCACCTTCAGATCTGCTGTTTGGCCTGCGCTTTGCATACAACCGCCATGCCGCAGCGAGCGGCGGATATCTAATGCCTGGGCGCAAGAGCATGGTGAAAAGGGAGACACACCTTCTGAGCCCGGACCAGGCAAAGTGGCGCCTCAACAACTGGAAGGCCATGATAAGGACATACAGGGAAAAAGGTTACAGCTATCCAACAATATCAAGGATAAAGAAGCGGGTTCAGATAATAGCAAGTCAAAAATAAGGAGAGGGGCAAGCTAGTAGCCTGTCGCTTCCAGATTCTTTGTGGACGTGCTTGATGTTGTTGACGGCAGGTCCGGGAACTTGTTCTTCATGTTCATCTCCACAACTGCGCTTGCTTCTTCCATTATCCTTGCCGTGTCTTCGTTGAACCCGGTGACGGTTCCAATTTCGTTGTTCGGTATCTGCCCAGAATCTGTTATGATGTTTCCAAGCAGCTCTGATATCTGCCCAAATGACTGGTCTGCCTCAGGCATCATTCCCGCTAGTCCGCCCTGTAATCCCTTTATCACGGACATCGCAGGGCTCAGCGTCACCACCACGTCTCCAAGCTCTGTTATCGTGTTCAGCCTTAGCTGTATCTGTTCCAGTGCGAGTTTTGCAGAAGTCACCATTTTGTTCATTTTTCGGATTTGCGACAGCTCTCCTGACAGCACTTTTGCGTGCGAAGCGTCGTGGCTCTGCATCGCAAGCACTACGCGCTTGAAAATCACCCGATCCTTTTCCTGCATCCTTGACGTTATCGAATCCAGTTTCGCGATTTGCATTTGCAGCTTTTTCTGTGCTTCTTCTATCCTTGGCTTCAGTGGCGCTTGTGGCTTGATGCCTTCAAGCAGCCTGTGACCAACACTTTCCCCTTGTGGCTTTACCCACTTGCTATCAAACGGCATACTATTACCTAGGCATCATTACGTCGGAGAACTAAAAGCCGCGATGTACCGCAGCCGGCAGTAACCGCGGTAACACCAGTCCGCGGTTACACATTCTCTATAACATTCTCTCAAACCCAATAAACCTTACCCTTTAGACAAGTTTTTAAAGGCTATATCACGGGGTTAGTCTGTAGAGATGATAAAGGAGAAAATCAAAGTCAACAATCGCAATTACAACGTTACAATCAACGAGCAGACGCAGATGTACGCGATGCGATTGCGGAGGCTTTATCAGCAGAGCTACAACGACATGGACAGCTTTGACGAAGTGAGCTCTGAAATCTCTAGCACGGTGAGCAACCTGCTCAAGCACGCCGTTTCTCCAGAAGTAAGGGAAGACGACATGGACGGTGTCATACAGCAACTGCTAAAGATGTACGAAAAGGCTGCCAAGCGGTAAATTTTAACATCTAGAAAACATCTAAATAACAATCGCAAGTCTCTCCTCGTATGGACGCCCATGCGATCAAAAAGTGCATCAACCCGTCATGTGGTTTAGCTTATGAAATTGACAACGACATTTACAGGTGTTCCTGCGGCTCGCTTCTTGACATAAGATACAACAAGAAACCAGGCCGCGACCTCATCGAAACGTTCTACCAGCGGCGCAATTACGGGGGCAACATTTATAACGAAAGCGGCGTGTGGCGTTTCCGCGACCTTATCAATTTTGCCGGCATTGACATTGAACATTTTGAAGAATGCGCGCGGGTTCTTGTGTCCCTTGATGGCTCGGAAGGCCGTCTCTCAAAGCCCTACAATATGAGCAAAGCAGCAGACTACGCGGAAATGGATCATGATTCCTTCCTGCTCCAGCCCGAAGGCTACAACCCGTCCGGCTCATTCAAGGACAACGGCATGTCAACTGCGGTGACGCACGCAAAGATGCTTGCAGTAAAAAAGATAATCTGCGCTTCCACCGGCAACACTTCAGCTTCTGCTGCTATGTACGCTGCCAATGAAGACATGGACTGCGACGTCTATATTCCAAAGGGGGAAATCGCACCCGGCAAGCTTGGGCAGGCATTCCAATTTGGCGCGCAGGTGATTCAGGTGCAGGGCAACTTTGACGACGCCCTTGCGACATCGCTCAAAAATGCCAAGGAAACCGGCGGCTATACTGTTAATTCTGTAAACCCCTTCCGCCTTGAAGGCCAGAAGACCATTGTTTACAGAGTATTGGAGCATCTCAACTGGAACCCTCCGGACTGGATCGTTTATCCAGGCGGAGCGCTGGGCAATACTTCTAGCTGCGGCAAGTGTCTAATAGAGCTGTACGAATGGGGCTGGATCAAGACAATTCCACGCATGGCGATAGTGAACGCAGAAGGCGCAAACACTTTCTACGAACTCTATAATGGTTTGTTTGAAGGCAAGCCATTGACTTGGAATGGTGGGAGGCCAGATCTTGCAATGGTCGACCGCTACTACGCGCATCTAGACAAGAAAGGTGTCAGGCCAAAGACCCATGCAACAGCTATCCAGATAGGAAAACCTGCCAACATTGCCAAGGCGCTGCGCGCGCTGGACTTCACAAGAGGCATCGTCGTGCAGGTAAGCGACAAGGAAATGAGCGACGGCATGTCGATAGTCGGCTTGAACGGCTTTGACTGCGAAATGGCTTCTGGCGCGGTTCCTGCCGGTGTGAGAAAGCTGCGCAACGAGGGTCTGATAAAACGTGATGACGTAGTAGTTGGCATACTTACTGGAAGGCAGAAAGACCCGGGACTTGCAGTGGAATACCACTCCAATCCGAATAACATGTATGCAAGACCGCCAACCAGCCACTGAACTTTTAAGTCAAGTTCCGTAAGTCCGTTTATATCGCGTGAGGAATCTACGTCCATTTCTGATCACATCATCTATGTCGGAGTAAGAACGGTTGGTGCATACTGCAGACAGCTGACTTGAGGGGCTTGTTCACCAGCCTCTCCACGGGATTGAGGTTTGGCGCCCTCTTCGGGAGCATCTTCACCTTCAACATCGGATGTTCCCGGATGAACTTTTTCA
>JAHEZV010000093.1 GCA_023250885.1 Nitrososphaera sp.
CCCGATGGAGCACGCGCAGCGTGGAGGTCACATACCGGGCGCTAAGAACATCCCGTGGGCGCAGGCTGTCAAGGATGCCGATGGCACATTCAAGACGCCGGAAGAGCTTAAGGCGCTTTATGAGGGCAAGGGCGTGACGCCGGACAAGCACGTAATATGCTACTGTAGGATCGGCGAGCGCTCGTCCCACACCTGGTTCGTGCTGAAATACCTGCTTGGCTACCCATCCGTCTGCAACTACGACGGCTCGTGGACAGAATGGGGCAACATGATCGGAAATCCGATAGAGAAATAAGTCCTTCTCTCCCCTCTATTTTTGATGCAGCGGGGCAACCTTGTGAAGAAGGGTCAGTTCTTCTTTATCTATGACACGAGCCCGCATCTGGTGCTTGAGGACAAGACCAAGAGGGGGCTTGAAGTGCGCGAGCACGCGTTTGACGAAAAGTACGGGGTGGAGGCCGACAAGGGCGTGATTCACGACATGGATGGCATCGGCCACAAGGTCGACATCAGGTGGTATTTCCCACAGACAAAATACACGCTGGACCAGGTGACAAAAATAGCAGAAGAAATGGAGTCCAGATACAAAGCTATAAGGGACATGACGTGCCCTGACGACGATTAAAGCGAAATCCTTTTAGGAGATGCAAATTTAAGTATTTCAAGAGATGTCTGCCCTACTGAAGGATAGAGTATGGACGATGCTGTCTGAAGTCGCAAAGAGGGGCGTTTATCCCCTGCACGGCAACAAGCTGGGCATATATAGAATGCCGATCGAGATCACGGAAAAGTCGGATATATCGAGCATCATGAACGACCTCCGCAGTTCCGGCTTCAAGATGGACGCCCACGCCGACAGGATCTACATCACCCATAAGTGGTCTGAAAAGGGCAACGATCCAGTCACCGGCGAGGACCTGTCCGCAGACCTCAACATCACGGTTGAAATCGTGACAGGCGAAGTCGTTGATCTCATCTACCAGATAAGGCAGCTGGAATACTTTGGCGACCCCTACTGGATTAAGAATTACCGCCAGAAGGCAGACCAGATCGCCAAGATTGTCATTGACACTATTATCAGAAATACAAAGATAGGCGACAAGTTGCTCGCCCACTGGCAAAAGGCAGAAAAGCTGACGATGGAACAGGCACTCAAAAAGCTGGAGGAGCTGACGCCGCTGGCCAAGAACCCGAAGGCTCGCAGCGCGACAGCCCCGCCGCCGGCAGCAGTATCGGCAGCTCCAAAGCCTGTAGTTGCGCCGCAGATGCCCCCGCCAGGAGCACCGGCGGCAGGAGGAGCCGGCCCTACCACTATATCGCTTTCAGGCACCGGCACTAGCTACGGCAAGGTTGAAAGCCCGATTGATCAAAAGTTCAAAGATAAAAGGCAGCAGGTCGGCACTTTTCAGGGCATCAAGGTATGGGGCCCGTACGACGCTCCTGGCCAATTAGGCATATGGGGCGATTTTGTCTGTGTCGACTTTGACATCTGCGTCGCTGACGGAGCATGCATCGAGGCCTGCCCTGTCAACGTCTACGAATGGCTCCAGACTCCAGGGCACCCGGCGTCAGAGAAAAAGGCGTTCATGATCCGCGAGAAGGACTGCATATTC
Organism: Nitrososphaera sp.; assembly: GCA_023250885.1. Taxonomy (GTDB): domain Archaea; phylum Thermoproteota; class Nitrososphaeria; order Nitrososphaerales; family Nitrososphaeraceae; genus Nitrososphaera. The sequence continues at coordinate 1,614 of JAHEZV010000093.1, forward strand.
TGCATGGCGTGCGAAGCCGTATGTCCGCCGCAGGCAGTCAAGATATTCAACAAGGGCTAGTCAGAAGTTATAAATAGATAGAAAGGTATCAGTCGTTCCAAGAGCTGATAGCATGTACGGTCCCGGCCCCTTTCTCTACGTCATATTCCTGATGGTCGGCTGGATCCTGATGATGTACACACTCAACTTTTACTACCTTGCATACCAGTCCCGCAGCAATATCAAGCATAGCAAAAAGATTCGCCAGAGGGTAGAGCTGCCATCTAGCCTCCCAGTGGTCACAATACAGCTTCCAATATACAACGAAAAGTACGTCGCAAAGCGCCTGATAGACGCGGTTTGCAGGATGGACTACTCGAAAGAAAAACTGCATATACAAGTGCTTGATGATTCTGACGACGAGACTATTGATCTGATAAAATCCATAGTGGACGACTACAGGTTCAAGGGTTTTGACATTGTGCACATGCACAGGACAGTAAGGTCCGGCTACAAAGCCGGCGCGCTTAAGGCCGGCATGAAGCACGCCAAGGGCGAGTTTGTCGCGATATTCGATGCCGACTTTATACCACCTGTGTGGTTCCTGAAGAGGGCACTTGGGCACTTTTTCACAGACCAAAAGCTTGGCCTTGTCCAGTGCAAGTGGGGCCACGTCAACGAAAACTACTCCACCCTGACGGAGGCCCAAGCAGTGTCGCTTGACCTGCACTTTTTGATAGAACAGAAGGCAAAGAGCCTCACTCACCTTTACATGAACTTTAACGGCACGGCCGGCATATGGAGGACGTCGTGCATCAGCGATGCAGGCGGCTGGCACACTACAACGCTTGTCGAGGACCTCGACCTCAGCTACAGGGCCCAGATGAAGGGCTGGAAGTGCCTCTTCCTTGAAGGGGTTGAGGTGGACGCCGAGCTCCCGGTGCAAATGAACGCTGCAAAACGCCAGCAGTTCCGCTGGGCCAAGGGCTCGATACAGGTGGCGCTCAAACTTCTGAGCGACGTGATGCTTCACCGGAAGGTGCCGATTGACACCAAGGTCCAGGCGTTCATACAGCTTACAAGGCACGTCGTAAATCCACTCTTTCTTGCCCAGTTTCTGATATTCCCAATGCTTCTTGCCATGAACTACGAGCTGTATACTGTCGGCTGGGCCCCGCTCATCTCAGTATTAATGTACACAATGATGGGGCCGGGCGGCTACCTGCTTGTCATAAACCAGACTTGGAACGGCGACGCAAACATGCTGCGCGAAAAGGCAAGGCAGTTCTTTTTCCTGATGTTCTTTTCGTCAGGCATATCGGTCAACAACACCGTGGCAGTGTTTGACGCGGTCTTTGGCAAGAAGAATGAATTCCTTCGCACGCCCAAGTTTGGCATCATAAACAGGGGTGACGACTGGAGGAACAAGGAGTACGTGCTGCCGTTCACAAAGACCACACTCCTCGAGATATTCTTCGCAGTCTATGGCTGCATGGCGGTATTCATCTCGCTTGCCTCTGGCAACGCCGTCTACTCGCCCATGATGGCAATCCCGACAATCGGGTTCATCTACGTCGCGTACCTGAGCATAGTTCACTCGTCATTTCGGAAAAAGAAGACAAAAGGCCTGCATAGCAGACCCTATGCTCAGACCTTCGCTACAGGCAAGCACACTTTTGGTGGCGGTACGACTATGACTTCAAGCGTTACCCGGACAAGGACGGTGAACCAGCAGATGGTGCTTGCAGGGGTGCTTGCGTTTCTGGTGATGGGGGCTGGCATTGCATACTATGGCTACCAGACCACGCTGTATCCGGTTAACAAGGCCATAGGGTTCGTTGCGCGAGCCCAGACTGCGCAGACGCCAGAGCAGCTGGCAGAATACATTGAGCTGACCAAAGGTCTGACGCCCGCAAAAGGCAACCCTGTCTGGCTCTTTCCAACTGCCAGAACAGACTTTGGGCTTGTTCAGGAAAACCTTGACGGCATCCTTTTGCGGGCCGAGTCCACCTCGACAATGGTCCCGCACAGCGAGCAGTACAACATGGCAATGAGGGACATGCACAAGTCAGCAGGGGCGCTCAGCATCAATCTCATGGAGGCGGTCCCCTACATGTACATCAGCGTCACCAACATCGCGATGGCTGGCCTCTGGGTGGCGGCTGTCATTGCCATGTTTGCGGCCATGAGAAAGGCGAGAACAAGAGTGCAATTAAAGACAGTTTGAGGTCAGATACCCTAGTA
>JAHEZV010000049.1 GCA_023250885.1 Nitrososphaera sp.
TATCAAATGGAAATGGCAGTCCCTTGACAGTGCTTCTATCAAGGCACCGTTAGGGAGGGTAAGGAGGACGAGACAGGCCGTAATCCGACAGACAGAGGCAAATTAGGTACCAAGAACCAAAGCGACACGTTCTGACTGACAAGAATGGCATTCCAATATCAGCTGTCATAACAGCTGCCAATACGCATGACATGAAAGCAGCCATCGCAACACTGGATGGCATTGTAGTGAAGAGGCCGCGTCCAAGGAAGTACAGGAGGCAAAACCTGTGTCTTGACAAAGGATATGACTTTCCCGAGATTCAACGCGAGGTTGTCAAAAGAAGGTATGTACCGCACATGCGTCAAAGGGGTGAAAAGAAACATCGTAGTGACAGTAGAAAGAGAAGGCGGTGGGTGGTAGAACGTACCAATTCATGGCATAACAGGTTCAGGAAGTTGCTTGTCAGGTATGAGAAGAAATCAGATAACTATCTTGGGCTGGTGCAGCTGGCTTGCTGTATGATTGTCTATAGGAGGATATTACTGGGATAGGCTCTTAATCAAGATGCGCGGCAAATTGGGTTATCAAAGAAACGAAAAGAAAAAAAGAGGTGACAAAGAGGCTAAGCCGATTGCCGCAGTCGCCATTTACTGCAGCGTTTGCGGGTACTACATAATTGCAAAGGACTCCAAGGTCAGCACGGAGCATCGCATGCTCCTCAATGACCACATCAAGACGCGGCACAAGGATGCGAAGCTGAATTTGTGAAGCCCGTTTGACATAGGAGCTTCAATGAATGAAGTGCATCTCGAAGATTTCGCGACTGTAGCGGCTGCCAAATCGTGGCAATCAGGGGCGAAAAAGATGGGCTGGAAGGGAACTAGCGAACTAGATTCTTAGCAGTCCCCGCTGCACGTTACATCAATCCTGCTTGTAAATCCTTCAAGAATCGGTGCGGTTATCGGCTCAGAAGCCAGCAAGCTTCGAGAATTATGCGGTTTAACTTGAGTTAACTTTATAAATTATATTAGTGCAAATTAACAAAAATGCCTAGGACTGAAAGCGAACATTGGCAGAAGGTTCATGTTCTGGTTCTGCTGAGACTTGCCTAGGGCAAACTCTGTCCAGCAAGCAGGCGTTTGTGCGAGAGAGATTTGGTGAAAAATAAAATTGGTTGAAATGACCGGTGCAAAGGCGCTGATTCAGGCCCTTGAAAAGGAGGGCACAAACGTAGTCTTTGGACTCCCTGGAGGAGCGAACCTCCCGATATACGACGCCCTCGTAGGGGCCAACTTAAGGCACGTGCTGGTGAGGCACGAGCAGTCTGCCGCACACATGGCCGACGGCTACGCCAGGATAAAGAGAAAGGCAGGCGTGTGCTTTGCAACTTCCGGCCCCGGCGCAACCAACCTCATTACTGGGATTGCAACTGCCTACGCAGACTCGTCCCCGGTTATTGCCGTTACGGGTCAGGTGCCTGTTGCCATGATAGGCAAGGACGCGTTCCAAGAGACTGACATTATTGGTGTTGCAAACCCCTGCACGAAATACTCGTTCCAACCAAGGGCGGCCGGCGAGATTCCTGAGATGGTCAAGAAGGCGTTCTACATCGCCGAGAGCGGCAGGCCCGGTCCTGTCCTAGTAGACATCCCAAAGGACGTGCAGCAGGCTACTGCCGAGATGAAGTTCCCGGACCTCATCAAGGTGAGGGGCTACAACCCGGTCGTTGACGCAGACCTCAGCGACATGGGCAGGGCAGTTGAGATTCTGGTAAAGGCCGAGAAGCCGATAATAATGGCCGGCGGGGGTGTGATTCTCTCTGGGGCGTTTGCAGAGCTCCAAGCATTGGCCGAGCTACTCATGATACCGGTAGTGACGACGTTCAAGGGCAAGGGGGCGTTCCCAGAGAACCACCCGCTTGCTATGGGGCCGATAGGCATGCACGGCCATGCAGAGGCAAACAAGATAATCCTCGAGGCAGACTGCATAGTGGCGGTGGGCGCGAGGTTCTCAGACAGGTCGGTGGGCCGGTTTGACGAGTTTGGCAAGGGCATGAGCATCATCCACATGGACATCGACCCGGCCGAGATTGGCAAGAACAAGTCAGTCGACGTGGCGTTAGTGGGCGACGTAAAGTCGTCGCTCCGCACGCTTGTAAAGTTGCTTTCAAAAAAGATAGCCAAGAGATCCGCGGATAACCCATGGCTCAAGCGCAGGAAGGAGCTCGTACAGTACTATGCCGAGACTCTCAAGGACTATCCACGCGAGATAACCGCGAAAAAGTCGCTCAAAAAACTGCGCGAGTTGCTTCCTGCAAACGGCGTAGTGACTACAGAGGTAGGGCAGTGCCAGATGTGGGCGTCGCTCCACTTTGACGTGATAGCGCCCGGCACATTCTTCAGCTCTACCGGTCTTGGCACCATGGGCTTTGGCTTCCCCGCATCGATAGGCGCCAAGGCCGCGGCGCCCAAAGTCCCGGTGGTAGACATTGCCGGCGACGGCTCGTTCAACATGACAGAGAACTCGCTTGCAGTGTCGGTGCTTGAAAAGTTCCCGGTTATAGTATTCCTGATGAACAACTACATGCTAGGCATGGTGGCGCAGTGGCAGCGCACGTTCTACAACAAGCGCTACAGCGGTGTGGAACAGCATAGCTGCCCAGACTATGTAAAGATAGCGGAGGCTTATGGAGCGCAGGGCGTAAGGGTTGGATCGATGCAGGAGCTCGACAAGGCGATCAAGGCGGCAATCAAGAGCGATGTTGCGACTGTGATAGACATCCCGATAGACCCAGATGAAGATGTATACCCATTCGTGGCGCCCGGCACAGGCCTCAAGGACATGATAACAGGAGCGTAATTGGAATGGCTACAACTGCTACGCAAAGCGGATCGTGGTACATCGTGACTGCGCTTGTGGAGAACAAGCCCGGAGTGCTCTTTCGGGTGACCAACCTTTTCCGGGCGCGCAACTTCAACATCGAAAGCATCACCGTGGGCTCGACAGAGCAGAAGGACCTTTCAAGGATGACTATAACCACGAACAGCGACGAGCGGACGCTCGACCAGCTTGTAAAGCAGTTACGGAAATTGATAGACGTGGTAGAGGTAAAGGTGCTCGACACTGAAAAGACGGTTTACCGCGAGCTTGCATTAATCAAGATGAAGGCAGTAGACCCGACTACAAGGAGCGAGATAATCAACTACTCTACAATATTTCGCGGGAACATCCTGGACATCGGCAAGGAAACGATAACCGTCGAAATAACAGGCACGCCTGACAAGATAGATGCATTTAAAAATCTCGTTGAGCCTTATGGAATTGCCCAGCTCTCAAGGACTGGGGTTTCGGCGCTTCCGAGAGGTGTAGAGGTTTGAGCAAGGCCAAGAAAACAAACAATGACAAGGTGAGGATTTTTGACACTACCCTCAGGGATGGCGAGCAGACGCCCGGTGTTACTGTTACACCAGATCAAAAAGTCCAGCTAGCTATCAAGCTGGACGAGCTCGGGATCGACGCGATAGAGGCGGGCTTTCCGGTAGTTTCGCAGGGCGAAATGCAGGCTATAAAGGATATATCAAGGCAGGGATTGAAGGCAGAGATATGCGGCCTTGCGCGCGCTACTGAAAACGACATTGACGCCGCTATCAGATGTGACTTGAAGTACGTCCACACGTTCATTGCGACATCAGACATACATATGAAATACAAATTGAAAATGACGCCCCAGCAGGTCATGGACAGGGCAGTCAATGCAGTCGATTATGCCAAAAAGCACGGCATGCAGGTGGAATTTTCTGCCGAAGACGCAACGAGGTCCGACAGGCAGTTCGTGCTTAAAGTGTTCAAGGCGGTGACTGAAGCCGGTGCAGACAGGGTCGATATACCCGATACCGTGGGCTACAGGACGCCTGACTATATCGCGCAGATTGTGAAGGACGTCAAGGGTGTGACCGATCTCCCGATTAGCGTCCACTGCCACAACGACTTTGGGCTTGCAGTTGCAAACTCGATCGCCGGCGTCAATGCGGGCGCCGCGTGTGCGCACGTCACGATAAACGGATTGGGAGAGCGCGCAGGCAACGCTTCGCTTGAAGAGTTTGTGATGGCGCTTGAAATCCTTTATGGCAAAAAGCATAACATCAACACAAAGCTGATTTACGAAACGTCAAAGTTCGTGTCAAACACGATGGGCATCATAGTGCAGCCGAACAAGGCGATAATAGGCGAAAACGCTTTCGGCCACGAGTCGGGCATACACACTCATGGCATAATCAACAACCCGCTAACGTACGAGCCTATCGCACCAGAGCTTGTCGGCAGGAAGAGGTGGCTCCAGGCGGGCAAGCACGCAGGCTCGCATGGCATCAGGGCCATGCTCGAGGATTTTGGCATCAATCCTACCGACGAGCAGCTCAAGCTAATAGTAGAAAAGCAAAAGAACATCGCTGACAAGGGCAAGTCCATAACGACTTCAGAATTACTGTCAATAGCCGGCGAAATAATGAACAACAACAAGTTTGAAGAGAAATTCAAGCTCTACGACTTCCACATCGTAACCGGCATGAACATCATACCCACTGCCGTCGTCAGGCTGAACGCCAACGGCAAAGATCTAATTGCATCGGACATCGGGGTCGGTCCGGTGGACGCTGCGCTCAAGGCCATACAAAAGATAGCCGGCGAAATGGCCAACGTCAAGATCAGAGACTACATGCTCGATTCCATCACCGGCGGCTCTGACGCGCTGGCAGAAGTCACCGTCAAGGTAGAAGACAAGGACGGCAACGTCGTGTCCGCTAAAAAGGCAGGCGAGGACATTGTCGTCGCGTCGGTGCAGGCAATGATGGACGCCATCAACAAAGTGCTGCTAAGAAAGGTGCTCTACTCGAAAAGCTAGACTGATTTGATTGGCAAGATACAACATTTCCCTTATCAGGGGCGACGGCATTGGCCCGGAGCAGGCGGCAGCAGCAAAGAAAATCCTGGAGACGATAAGCGACAGGTCTTCAACAAGATTCACAATAAACGAAGTTGACGCCGGCGACACCGCGCTCGCAAAGCACGGCAAGGCGCTGCCAGAGTCATCGGTGGACACTATAAGAAACTCGCAGGCGTGCCTGAAGGGGCCGGTCGGCGAGAGCGCGGCCGACGTGATTATAGTGCTCAGGCGCATGTTCGACCTCTACGCGAACGTGAGGCCGGCCAAGTCGTACCCAAACATCCCTAGCCTCTCAGACAAGGTCGACTTGGTCACGGTAAGGGAAAACACCGAGGACGTGTACCTCGGCTGGGAGTTCAACGCTGACGAGAACACGGTCGTGGCGCTCAGGATCACGTCGGAGCGTGCAAGCCGCAGGATAGCAGAATATGCATTCAAGCTGGCGATTCTGCGCGACAACAAACATAAAGTTGTCGCGGTGCACAAGGCAAATGTGCTTCGCAAGGGCGACGGGCTCTTTGCAACCACTTGCAAATCAGTTGCCAAGAAATACCCAAAAATAGATTACAGCGAATTGTACGTCGACGCCTGCTCCATGAACCTTATCCGCAACCCGGAAGAGTTTGACGTCGTTGTCACCACAAACCTCTTTGGCGACATTTTGTCGGACGAAGCCGCTCAGGTGGTTGGAGGACTTGGAATGGGGCCAGCGGCCAACATCGGCGACTCATTTGCGCTCTTTGAGCCCGTGCACGGGGCGGCGTTTGACATCGCAGGCAAGAACGCGGCAAACCCGTCGTCAATTCTGCTATCAGCAAAGATGATGCTTGAATGGCTCGGCAACAGGCACGGCGACAAGAATGCAATCATAGAAGGAAAGCGCATAGATGACGCGATAATCAGCGCGTTGAAAAATGGCAACAAGACAAAGGACATCGGCGGCAAACTCTCGACTGCAGAGTTTACAGAGCTTGTCGCAAAGACGATGTACTGACTATTGGGAGCCTCTAGGTGCCTTCCTTTGCCATGCAATAAACATGAATACGAACGGGATGGTCATGGCCGCTGTGGCTATGAGGACGGGCTGGAAGGCACTTGGGTCGACTTTGAGACCTGCAAGGTGGAGGAAAGGTATGGGAAAGACCGTGAAAAGCCAGAAGGCGATGATTATGCCGAACAGGTAATAGTTCCTCTTCATCATCTGTGCAAAGCTGAGCCTATTGATCTTTTTCCTGTCGCAGTTCAGGCACTTGGTGGTAGATCCCGACACATCCACCGGGACTATGCAAGACGTGCACACCCTGCTTTCGCAGTAGTAGCACTTGCGCTCGGCAAACCGCGAGCCGCAGATGGTGCAGCGATCCTGTCTTTGCAATGCCGGCTTTGAGACGTCCAAGGATATTACTGTATGCACAAAGCAAAATTTAAATTTGCTTACTTTTACAGATGGTGAGGGTTCAAAAAATTCCTACACTGCAACAGACTTACACGGGCTATGCTGCCAAGCTGGTTCTAGAAGATGGCGGTGTTTTTGACGGAGTCGGATTTGGCTACCCTTCAGAGATCACCGGCGAAGTCGTGTTCAACACCGGCATGGTCGGCTATACCGAGACCCTGACCGATCCTTCGTACAGGGGCCAGATACTATGCATGACCTACCCGCTGGTGGGCAATTACGGAGTGCCCAGCTTTGACGTCAAGGACGATTATGGATTCCCTAAGTTCTTCGAGTCGGACAGGATTCAGGTCAAGGCACTGCTCATTCATGACCTGTCGAACATTGCAAGCCACTGGAGCTGTACCAGGACGCTGGACCAGTGGCTCTACGAGGAAAAGATACCTGGTATCTACGGCATAGATACGCGCGAGCTGACAAAAAAGCTGCGCGTGCGCGGGGTCATGATGGGCGCGGCGGTCGTATCTGAAAGCGAGATCGACGAGCCGCGGCTGAAAAAGGCGCTCTCAAGGGCCAAGTATGAGGGGCTAAACTTTATGCCTGAGGTGTCGACCGCGGAGCCGCAGCATTACGGCGATAAGGACAAAGACTGCATCATCGTGCTCGACACTGGCGTGAAATACAGCATCATCCGCAACATCATGCGCACTGGCTATCGCGTTGTGCGCTTGCCTTGGGACGCGTCGTATGAACAGGTAATGTCTTACAGCCCGAAAGGCGTGGTGATCAGCAACGGGCCGGGCGACCCCAAAGTCTGCACGAGCACGATCAAGACCGCTACAAAACTGATAAAAGAGTCGACTCCGACGCTTGGAATTTGCCTCGGGAATCAGATCCTTGCACTTGCAGGCGGCGCTAACACCTACAAGTTAAAGTTCGGCCACAGGGGGCAAAACAAGCCGTGCGTCGACAGGCGCAACAACCAGGTATACGTCACGAGCCAGAACCACGGCTACGGTATCGACCCAAAGAGCCTCGGCAAGACGGGTTTCAAAATATGGTTTGCAAACGCCGACGACGACACCGTGGAAGGGATCGAGCACAAGAGCAAGCCCATAATCGCGGTGCAGTTCCACCCGGAGGCGTCGCCGGGGCCGTACGACTGCATGTACGTCTTTGACCGGTTCAAGGAAATTATCGCTAACGGAGTAAAGCCAGAGACGGCGGCAGCAAAAACACCCCGGGCCAAGAAAAAGAAAACAACAAAGAAACCGGCGAAAGAGAAAGGAGGGAGAAAAGGCGCCAAAAGATGAATCGACAAAGAAGGTCCTTGTGCTGGGTAGCGGAGCAATAAAAATCGGAGAAGCGGGCGAAAGCCAGTAAACTGGCCGCAAATTCGACTACTCCGGTTCGCAATGCCTCAAGGCGCTGGCCGAGGAGGGGATCAAGACCGTACTCATAAACCCCAACATCGCTACCATCCAGACTGACACGCGCTTTGCCGACAAGGTGTACCCTGTTCCAATCAACACGGCCTACGTCGAGAAGGTGATCGAGGCTGAAAAGCCCGACTCTATAATGCTCGGGTTTGGGGGCCAGACCGCGCTCAACTGCGGTGTCGCGCTTCACGAGCAGGGAATTCTGCAGAAGCACGGCATCAGGGTGCTTGGCACCCAGATCCACGGGATCGAGATAACTGAGGACAGGCAGCAGTTCAAGGACGCCATGATAAAGAGCGACGTGCCGGTGCTGCATAGCTACGCGGTCAACTCGCTGCAGGAGGCGTTCAAGGCAGCAAACAAGATCGGCTACCCGGTCATAATCAGAGTGGCATATACATTGGGCGGCAGGGGTGGCGGAGTCGCGCACAACGAATACGAGCTGCAGGAGATTGCGCTGCGCGGCCTCAACCTCAGCATGGTCCACCAGATACTGGTAGAGCGCTACGTCGGGCACTGGAAGCAGATAGAGTACGAAGTGATGCGTGACTACAAGGGCAACAGCGTGATCGTGTGCAACATGGAAAACATACTTGCCATGCGGGTGCACACGGGCGACAACATCGTAATCGCGCCGTCGCAGACACTCAACAACTATGAATACCATATGCTGCGCTCGGCCGCAATCAGGGCTACGAGCTACTGCGGAATTGTGGGCGAGTGCAACATCCAGTTCGCGCTGGACCCGCGATCAGAGCAGTACACAGCCATTGAAATCAACGCAAGGCTTTCACGGTCATCGGCGCTTGCGAGCAAGGCAACAGGGTATCCATTAGCGTACATGGCCGCCAAGATAGGGTTAGGCTATGCTCTGCCAGAGCTGATAAACACGATAACGAAAGCGACTACTGCATGCTTTGAGCCGTCGCTTGATTATGTTGTCTTGAAGATGCCGCGGTGGGACTTTTCCAAGTTCGAGCTCGTGAAACGCAAGCTGGGGAGCGCCATGAAGTCGGTCGGCGAAGTGATGGCAATCGGCAGAACGTTTGAAGAAGTGGTGCAAAAGGCGATAAGGATGTGCGACATTGGCAGGGACGGGCTGGTCGCAAACGCCAACTCGCCCCCGGCACCAACGCCAGATGACATTGAGAAGATAGAGCAGGCGCTCATACATCCAAACGACGAGATCATATTTGCTGTGGTCGAGGCGATGAAGGCCGGCATGACTATTGAACGGATCTACCATCTCTCGGCAATCGACCCGTGGTTCTTGGTAAAGATAAGGAACATCGTCGACATGGAAGCAAAACTGCGCAAGACCAGCTTTGACGAAGGGCTTGTGAGGAAGGCGAAAAAGATCGGGTTTTCCGATAGGCAGATAGCGCGCTGCCAGAACCTTGACGAGATGCAGGTACGCGCGTTCCGCGAAAAGTTTGGAATAAAGCCTGTCGTCAAGCAGATAGACACTCTGGCGGCAGAGTGGCCCGCCAAGACCAACTACCTCTATTTGACGTACGGCGGTAACGAAGACGACGTGAAGGTAGAAGGCGACGGCAAGAGCAGGATGATCGTGCTTGGCGCCGGCCCATACAGGATAGGAAGCAGTGTGGAGTTTGACTGGGGGACGGTCAACATGGTGTGGGGGCTGAAGGAGAGCGGCGTCAAGGAAATTTCGGTAATCAACTGCAACCCTGAAACGGTGTCCACTGATTACGATATTTGCGACAGGCTGTACTTTGAAGAGTTGACGCTAGAGCGCGTGCTTGACATCTGCGACAAGGAAAAGCCTGCCGGCGTTGTTACGTGCGTAGGCGGTCAGACCGCGAACAGCCTGACGCCCGTGCTGGCGAAAAACGGCGTAAACATCATCGGCACCAGCAGCGAAGACGTTGACAGGGCTGAGGATAGGGCCAAGTTCGGGCAACTGCTGGACACGCTTGGGATAAAGCAGCCTGCGTGGAGAAAGTTCACTTCGCTTGCAGAAGCAAAAGAGTTTGCAGAAGCTGTAGGATTCCCAGTGCTGGTCAGGCCGTCGTACGTGCTCTCTGGCGCGGCAATGAAGGTGGTGTGGGGCGAGCAGCAGTTGGAGCAGTTCCTGACCGACGCGACAAACGTCAGCCCAGATCATCCAGTCGTGATAAGCAAGTTCCTGCAGGACGCTGCAGAGGTTGAAGTGGATGCGGTGTCGGACGGCAAGGACGTTATTATCGGATCTGTCATCGAGCACATAGACAACGCCGGCGTGCATTCGGGCGACGCAATGATGAGCATACCGCCGTGGCGGCTTGACAGGAAGACGATTGACACCATAGTCGACAACTCGGTCAAGATAGGCAAAGCCCTCAACGTCAAGGGGCCTTTCAACATACAGTACTTGGTAAAGGACGAGGCAGTGTTGGTTATAGAGGCCAACGTTAGGGCGTCGCGCTCGATGCCCTTTGTCAGCAAATTCGTTGGTTTCAATATAATCAATTTGGCTGCAAAGGCGATGACCGGCGAGCGCTTGCCGCCGGCTGCCAAGGATTTGTGGCTAAAGACCACCGGCTTTGGGATCAAAGTGCCACAGTTCTCGTTTATGCAGCTTGAAGGCTCGGACATCATTCTAGGGGTAGAGATGCAATCGACCGGCGAGGTGGCGTGCTTTGGCACCAGCTTCTATGACGCGCTCTCAAAGGCGTACATGGCAGCCGGGTATTCCCTTCCGCTGGCAGGGTCTGCTCTGATAACGGTCGGTGGGCAGAAGAACAAGGAGATGCTGCTTCCGATAGTGTCGCTCGCTTCTTCCATGAACTACAAGATTATGGCGACCGAGCACACGGCAGAGTTTATGGAGAACAACAAGTTCAAGGACGTGCAGCTGGTCTACAAGTTAAGCGAGCCGGACCGCAAGCCCAACATCGCTGATTTGTTATATGATCACAAGATCGACTTTATCATCAACATTCCGGCTACTTCGACGATAGAGAAATACGTGGGCATGTTGTACGATGAATATCAAATACGTAGAAAGGCTGTAGAAATGGGAGTTCCGGTATTGACTACGGTTGAAGCAGCAAGCTCGTTCATCAAAACGCTCCAATGGCTCAGCAGCAATAAGCCAACGCTGGCTCCGCTCAGAAACTACGTAAAGCTAGAGTAAACAGCAATTTGAGTAAGAGCCTATCCCAGTAATGTTGACTCCTTAGCCGCAATTGTTTGACTGCTATCTGTAAAGCTGACCCATGCCAGTCTCACAACTGTGGTAAAGACAAAGTATCATTACAGGAAGAAGCA
>JAHEZV010000094.1 GCA_023250885.1 Nitrososphaera sp.
GCTTGTGCCCACGAGGTACCTGCACCTCATGAGGAGCGACAGGACGCACCTGTTTGCCGGGACGCGCACTGCCAGGCTGTTGCCTCCCGAGGTGACCCTGCGCGATATCCTGCTGTCAACAATCGTGGCAACTATCGTGAGGGCGCCGGGCCAGTACTTGTCTGCAAGAATCCTGCCGGCGCCGCCAAGCGACACCAATTTTTCTGCGTCTGCCGTACTGTACGCCAGAACGGGAAGTGGCTTTTTTTCGTTCCTTCCCTTTATCGCAAATATTCGCTCTACTGCCTGATCGTTGTAGGGGTCGCAGCCGATGCCATAGATAGTGTCGGTTGGAAATACCACCACGCCGCCGCTCTTGATCACAGACGCGCACCTTGCCACCGCGTCGTCGGTGCACTTTAAAATCTCCCTGCTCATTCTATTCAAGCCTTACTATCGCGGCGACATCCCTGGTCACGGACTTTTTCAATTCCTCACGGACTGCCTTTGAAACGTGCTCCGGCGCAGTGAGGCTTGAAAAATCCAACAGCTTTACACCATCAAGGATGTGCACCTGCGGCGCAAGCTCCTTGCCTTCGGCAGAGTGCTGCTTCAGGAGGTTTTCTATTTCGCCTGCCACCTCTTCCGGCGAGCCGTTAAAGATGGCGGCGTTGTCAACAGAAAGCCTGACGCGGCCGTACCTGTCGAGCACGAGCACCGGCTGCCTCTTGGACTTCAGGAACAGTTTTTTCTTGCTCAGCTCGCACGCAAAGATGTGGTAGTTCTTCATGTCAAAGATGCGCTGCACGCCGTCGTTTATGCCGAAAAGCTCGCACGCAAGCACGTGGGCCTCGTCCTCGTTTATTTCCTGCGCGTTTGCGGTGCCGATGTCAAGCGAAACGTTGCCCATCGCGGTAACGCGCAAGAGTGACCGCTCGCTGACGTACTCTGACTGGACGGTTATCGATTCCGGCAGCGCTCCGCGCTCGAGCGCCGCCTTTTTCACCTGCTCTGCCAGTGCGGAGATGTCTTCCGGCTTGGGGTTGCTTATCGTCCTCTCTGCCTCTTCGTGTATCATTGCCGCCGCGACTCCGATCGACGAGATCACTTCGGCGTGCTCGGCTATCTTCCACTGCAGCTGCAGTTTTTTCGCGACGGCCGGCACGAGCACCGACGCGCCGCCCCCGCCTCCGATGAACACGATTCGCTCATTTTTCAGCTTGTACTCCTTTATCATGGGCTCGACTATTTCGAGCACCTTTTTCGCAGAAATGTCAAGGATCATGGTGGCGGCCTGCTCCATAGTCGTGCCAAGCCGGCTTGCAAGAATTGAAAGAGCCATCCTGGATGAAGCCTGGTTTGCCCTTGCATAGTCCCCTTCAGGCACGAGTCCGAGGGCGTTGGCCGCGCATGTGTTTGTGATGGCAAAGCGCTTGCCTCCGGACTCTATCGCGACATAGTCTATCGGGTCGCCTTCCTTTGGCCTGAACGTGATTATCTGGCCGCCTTCAAGTTCTTCGGGCGGGGCAAAGCAGGAGTAGGGCAGATCGGCGATGTGCGCAGATCTGGGGCCAACGTCTGTTATCTTTCTGCCGGACCACCTGACAAGCGACCCGCCGGCAACGCCGGCAACCCTGACGTCGAGAGACCGTATGCATGTAGGGTATTGCATTATCGTGACATAGCGGACCTCAGGCCTGCCGTCCTTTATAACGCAGACGTTGGTAGAGGTACCGCCAACTTCGATAAACACGCCGTCGATTACGCGCAGGTGCAAAAGGGCGCCTGCCACGCTTGCGGCCGGCCCAGACAGTACTGTAATGATGGGCTTGCTCTGAAAAGTGCTCATGTCGGTGACGCCGCCATCGCCCTTCATTATCACGACAGGCGCATCTATCTTTTCGTTGCGCACGGCAGATTCAACAAACCTTGCCGTGCTGGTTGCCTTGGGCAGGATGCCGGCGTTGATGGCCGCTGTGAGCGTCCTTATTTCAAGGCCGTAGATGCCGGTCAGCTCGTGTCCGGCAGTGGCAGGGATGTCTGACTTTTCCATCACAAACCTTTCGTTGCTCGGGTCGTCGACTCCGTAAGCCTCGCTTACGACGATCACTTCTGCACCTTCCTCCTTGAGCTCGCCTATTGCCTGCTCGACTTCCTTGTCGTCAAGGTACTTTGACGTGTCAAGGAACCTGTAGCATGTGTGCAGGTACTTGTTTGGCGCAAGTTCGACGTCCTTGACGTTGGTGCGTTTTATGACGTTTGATTTTTCAAGCCCGACTCCCATGCCGATGATCCCGACCTTGGCGGTGTCGCCTTCAAGCAGCGCGTTGACCGCCTGCGTAGTGCTGTGCGATATCAGCTCGATTTCAGAGTTCTGGATCGAATATTTTTCCATCAGCGACTTGAGCGCTTGGAGGATACCTGTCGAGACGCCTTCACTCGAAGAGTGGGTGGTAGGGACCGTGACCTTGCCGATTATCTTGCCCTGCACCATGTCTATGGCGACGGCCTTGGTGAAGGTGCCGCCTACATCGATTCCGACCCTGATTCTCCTCATTTGCAAAACCGTTAGGCAAACCTAATTTTACGGATCATGTAATTTAAACCATGGTCTCAGGTTCTGTATCATTAGCGGTTGATTTCGGAGTTGCGACAGGTCGTTTGATTGCCTGTCCTATGATTGCTGACATTATGGTTCTACGCTTACCATAAGAAGAGGTAAATGATCTTCGCACGCGGCTAGGGAAAGCTTTCTTTGACTAGGTCATCCTTTGCAATCACGTGTTGTGTACATTCAGTCAGTGTTCGCATGAATCCAGTTTAGCATTTCCACATTTCTATTAGGCCGACCGTCGTCCATTTGCCAATCGTGTATAGTGTAGTATTGTCTGCTATCACAGAAACCAAATGGTCGGCAGCATTTCGCAGGTTGGGTTCGCCATTCGTTCTCCATTCGATACTGATGCACCGGACTTTAAATTATGGTTATCCTCTGATGGCGTGGTTCAGCTGCCCTTGATCCTCTCCATGACTACGTCAAAGTTGTTGAGCGGCACTATTTTCACAGTGTTGAAAGCAGAAATGCCAGCATCTATGCACATGGTTTCTATCTCGTGCGCGCTGCTTGCCTCTAAGATGATCACCCATTCGTGTTCAAGGACGGACAGGTAAAAGCCGACTATCCTTGAAATGTTGTGCTTTGTAGTAGCCGCCTTGATCTTTTCGTCTATCTGCACAAACGTGTCTCTACTCTGCTTGTTGTTCAGTGGGCATGATTCCGGGCTGTGTGTTGCAAATACTCCAAATAGGGCCATGCACTGTGAAAATGGAAGAGGCTATTAAAACGTAGTTGGCGACCCTACCCCTTTGACTCTATCAGGTTGGTGCCCTTGAACCCGCGCCCGGGATGATTGCTTTCACAGTGCCGCTCGTACTCGCCTTTGCTGTAAAAGGCAAGGAAGCATTGCGGACATCCAAACCAGAGTAGTGTTTAGCTCGAGCTCATAGATCCAGACACAATCAGCTATCTTGACACCGGGTTCGTTCGAAAGGTATCGGTTACACGTCTCAAAGTTTCCGGCGAATTCATAGAATTGAGTCTGATAACAGCATTCCAGCCGACACGGGACCCGCGGGCCGAGATCGTCCGGGGTTCCAGGCAGGAGATCTACGAAGATTCGCCAATTACAGTTATGCAAAATTATAGGAGAATATCCAAGGTCAACCCTGACGTCAAACGGGAAAGCGACGCTA